>VYBO01000097.1 GCA_009844405.1 Acidimicrobiaceae bacterium | reverse complement strand
AGCGGGAACGACCACCCCGCGACGCGATCGGCCGCCGATCAATCCGCGCTCGCTCTCAGTTATGCGTTGCATCGGGGGGCGCAGTCCACTCGACCAGGCGTTCGGCCCGGGCGGTCTGGCTGGCTCGGCCCACCTGAACGGCAACGGTCACGATCAGGGCGTCGGCGCCGCCGTCCGCCTCCTGCTCGGCGTAGGACAGCAGCACGCCCCCGTTGGCCGCGGCTAGGGCGGCCGCCTCGGCGCGGCCGGCGGCCGCTCCGGCCAAAGCCGCCGCGTCGGCAGCGGTCCGGGCCCGCGCGCTCTCGTCCAGGAACCGACCGATCTCGACGGTCGCCGCCACCATCACCGTCAACACCAGCAGCATCACGACCATCAGGGCCGCGGCTTGTCCCCCGTCCCGGGACTCAGGCCTCGCACGGGCCGTCATTGCCCGTCTGGCTCGCCTGCTGACCGTTCGCAAGGAGCCGGGCTCGAACTGCCATTCATGTCGTCGCCGACGAGGGCGACGGCCACCACCTCGTCGCCGGGGTCGGGGTTCATCACCTTGACGCCCGACGCCATCCGGCCCCGCTCGGACACGTCGCCCACCGGAATCCGGATCACCACGCCGTTGGCGGTCACGGCCAGGATCTCGTCGCCAGGATCCACGACAAGCGTTCCGACCACTTCGCCCTTCTCCTCCGTCGGCTTGGATCCGATGTTCCCCTGGCCGCCACGGCCCTTGCAGTTGAACGCGGCCACCGGCGTTCGCTTGCCGTAGCCCCGAGTGGTCACGTACAGCAGCGCGGTGCCCGGACGGGCCACCGCGCATGACACCACCGAATCACCGGCGTGCTTGAACTTCAACCCGATGACCCCGGCGGCGATCCGGCCCATCTCACGGACCTGGCGCTGCGCGAAGCGGATCGTCTGGCCCAGACGCGACGACAGCAGTATGTCGTGCACGCCGTCGGTGGGCACGACCGCTACCAGCTCGTCGTCGTCGCGCAGGCGGATGGCGTTGAGGCCCGCCTTGCGGGACGAGTCGTATTCCGTGAACTTCGTGCGCTTCACCCGGCCCTTGGCCGTAGCGAACAGCAGGTAACGGTTCATCTCGTAGTCACGGGTGTCGATCACAGCCTGGATCCGCTCACCGTCCTGCAGCGACAGCAGATTCACGATCGAGGTGCCCCGGGCGGTGCGCGAGGCCACCGGCACCTCATGGGCCTTCAGCCGGTAGACCCGACCCCGGTTGCTGAAGAACAACAGGTAAGAATGGGCCGTGGTGTGGATCAGGTGCATGACGCTGTCGGCTTCCTTGAGCTTCGTGCCGGCCACCCCGCGGCCGCCACGGCCCTGCAGGCGGAACTCCTCGGTGGGAACCGTCTTTACGTAACCCGACGCCGACATGGTGAACACCAGATCGTCGTCGTCGATCAGGTCCTCGATGTCGAGCTCGCCCGGATCGATCTCGAGCACCGAGCGGCGGCCGGTCCCGAACTTCTCGGAGATCTCCTTGAGCTCGTCGCGGATCGCCATCCGGAGGCGGTGCTCGTCGGCCAGCAGTGCCTCCAGGTCCGCGATCAGGGCGCGTTTCTCGGAGGCCTCCGTCTCGAGCTGGGTGCGACCGAGGCGAGTCAGGCGGGAAAGGGCCATCTCGAGAATGTGGTTGGCCTGCTCCTCCGAGAACTCGTAGGGCTCGGCCATCAGGGACGTCCGGGCCGCGGCGGTGTTCTCGCTGGCCCGGATCGTGGCGATGATCTGGTCGATGGCATCGAGCGCGCGCAGCAGCCCTTCCACGATGTGGAGCCGGGACCGGGCCGCAGCCAAACGGAACTCCGACCGCCGGGTCACCACTTCGATCTGATGCGTGACGTATGCGACCAGCGCGTCGCGCAGGCTCAGCGTGCGAGGCACCCCGTCCACCAGCGCCACCATGTTCATGGCGAAGCTGGACTGCAGTGGGGTGTGCTTCCAGAGGTTGTTCAGCACCACTTCCGGGTTTGCGTCGCGCTTGAGCTTGATCACGAAGCGGGTGTCGTCGCCGGAGGATTCGTCGTTGACGTCCGCAATCCCCTCCAATTCCCTGGCGTTCACCAGGTCCGCGATCTTGCGGGCGACCGCGCCGGCCGACACCTGGTAGGGCAGGGCCTCCACGACGAGCGCATTGCGGCCCGCGATCTCGGCAGGCGTCACGTCGGCTCGCATCTTCACTGAGCCGCGCCCGGTCCGGTAGGCGGACTCGAACCCGCTGCGGCCCAGTATCTGCCCGCCGGTGGGGAAGTCGGGGCCGTGGACGCGTTCCATCAGATCCTCGCCGCCGGCGTCGGGGTCTTCCAACAGCAGCACGACCGCGTCGATCACCTCGGCGAGGTTGTGGGGCGGGATGTTGGTGGCCATGCCCACCGCGATGCCCTGGCTCCCGTTCACCAGGAGGTTCGGGAGGCGGGCCGGAAGGACGGCCGGCTCGGTGAAGTCCCCCGAATAGTTGTCGACGAAGTCGACGGTGTCCTCTCCGATGTCGGCCAGCATCGACATGGCCAGCGCATCGAGGCGGCACTCGGTGTAGCGGGAGGCGGCCGGCGGGTCCTCGGGCGAGCCGTAGTTGCCGTGGAAGTCGATGAGGGGGTGCTGCAACGAGAACGGCTGGGCCATCCGGGCCAGGGCGTCGTAGATGGCTGCGTCGCCATGGGGGTGGAAGCGGGCCATCACGTCACCCACCACCCGGGCGCACTTGACGTGGCCCCGGTCGGGACGGAAGCCCTGGTCGTACATCGACCACAGGATCCGGCGGTGCACCGGCTTGAGGCCATCGCGGGCGTCGGGCAGCGCCCGGCTGATGATCACCGACATGGCGTACTCCAGGAAGGAGCTCTCCATCTCCTCCTGGATCTCGACGACGGTCACCCCAAGGCTGTCACCGGTCGCGGGGCCCGTCGGGTCCGGGGAGTCAGGTTCGCCGGTGCCGCCTGTCGTCTCGTTCATGGGGGTGCTTCCGGTGGGGGATCAGAAGTCGAGGTTGCGGACTTCTCGGGCATTGGTGACGATGAAGTTCCTGCGCTGCTCGACGTCGTCGCCCATGAGCACTGAGATGACCTGATCAGCAATCGCGGCCTCCTCGACCGACACCTGCAGCAGGCTGCGAGTCCGCGGGTCCATGGTGGTGGAGCGCAACTCGTCCCAGTCCATCTCCCCCAGTCCCTTGAGCCGCTGGAACTCGCGCTTGTGCTTGGGGTTCTCGGCCAGGAAGGCGTCCTTGGCGGCGTCGTCCAGCAGGTAGACCGTCTTCGAGTTCGACGCCTTGGTGGAGTACAGCGGCGGCTGGGCCACGTACACGTAGCCGGCTTCAACCAGCGGGCGCATCTGGCGGTAGAAGAACGTGAGCAGGAGCGTGCGGATGTGGCTGCCGTCCACGTCGGCGTCCGCCAACACGATCACCTTGTGGTACCGGGTCTTGCGGATGTCGCAGCCGTGTTCGTCGGGATCGCGGCCGTCGGCGTTGCCGTTGGAGCCCGCCGCGCCGCCGATGCCGGCGCCTATGGCTGCGATGATGGCCTGTATCTCGTTGTTCTTGAGCATCCTGTCGATGCGAGCCCGCTCAACGTTGAGGATCTTGCCCCTGATCGGCAGCACCGCCTGGGTCTCGGGATCGCGTGCCCGCACGGCAGAACCGCCCGCGGAGTCCCCCTCGACGATGAACAGCTCCCTGCGGGCCGAGTCGGTGGCCGTGCAGTCCTTCAGCTTGTCGGGCATGCCGGCCCCGTCCAGCAGGGACTTGGAGCGAACCTCGGAACGCACCCGAGCCGCGGCCTCGCGGGCCGCGGAGGCGGCCACGGCCTTCAACACGGCCCGTCTTGCCTCGGCCGGGTGCTCCTCGAGCCATTCCGACAGGTGGCGGTTGGTGACCCGCTCGGTGAAGGACCGCATCGACATGTTGCCCAACTTGGCCTTTGTCTGCCCCTCGAACTGGGGCTGCCCGATGCGCACGCTGACGATCGCGGTGAGGCCCTCACGGATGTCCTCGCCCTGGAGGTTCTCAGCCTTCTCCTTGAGCAGCCCCTTCTCGCGGGCGTAGGCATTGACAGTGCGGGTCAGCGCCGAGCGGAACCCCTGCTCGTGCATGCCGCCGTCGATGGTGGAGATCCCGTTGGCGAAGCTGTGCAGGCCGTCGGTGTTGAAGCCGGTGTTCCACTGGAAGGCCACTTCCGCCTCGTGCGGATTGCCGTCGATGGTCTCCGTGTCGGCGAAGTGGCCGACGGCATCGAAGAGCCTGACCTTCGACTGGTTCAGCCGGCTCACGTAGTCGACGATGCCGCCCTCGTAGCGGAACGACGTCCACTCGGCGTGACCGTGGGGGCCAGGCCTCAGGTCGCGGACCCGGATCTCCAGCCCCCGGTTCAGGAAGGCCATCATCTCCAGGCGTTCGGCCACCGTCTGGTACCGGAACGACACATCCTCCAGGACCGAAGGATCCGGCCAGAAGCGGATCGTCGTGCCCGTCCGGATGTCGCCGTTCAGCTGCGGCGCGGGCCCCCGCACGGAGAGGGCCTCCTCGATCTCGCCACCGTTGACGAAGGTCATGCGATGCCGTTGCCCGGAGCGGTAGACATCGACTTCCATCCTCTCCGAGAGGGCATTGACCACCGACACGCCCACGCCGTGGAGGCCGCCCGAGATCTTGTAGCCGGAACCGCCGAACTTGCCGCCGGCGTGCAGCAGGGTCATCACCAGCTCAATCGCCGGAACGCGGTCGTAGTCGGGATGCGGCTCGGTGGGAATGCCGCGGCCGTCGTCGCCCACCTCGCACGAGCCGTCCTCGTGGAGCGCCACGTCGATCCGGGTGCAGTATCCGGCCATGGCCTCGTCCACCGAGTTGTCCACAACCTCCCACACGAGATGGTGCAGGCCGGTCGGGCCGGTCGACCCGATGTACATGCTGGGCCGCTGGCGCACGGCCTCGAGGCCCTCCAGGACCGTGATGTCGCGCGCGCCGTACGAAGGGTAGACGCCGGGGGTTGTCTCGATGGCCGGCTCGATGGCAGTCACGCCGAACAGACCCTCCTTGCACGGTCCCGCGGGGCGCGAGCGACGATGGATCGAAGGTCTGCCGCCGGAACTAGACGGATGCTCGGAGCACTCACTGGCACGATCCGGCCGCAGCAGACAAGGGCCGGGCGAGCCGGGGGCGCCGAACCGGGGCGAAGCCCTTCATCGAGCCACCGATCACGCCCGGCATCCTACCAGCGAACCTCGGCCGAACGGCGCGTTATTCGAAGGGCTTCACCCGAACCGCGATCGACGTGAGCCGATCGGTGGACGACAGCTCATTGATCCGTTGCAGCACCTGTTCGGCCAGCCATCGCACCTCGCTGGCCCACATGGAATCGGAGGCCACGATGACCAGCCGGCCACCCTCCACCGCAGCGGGACGGCAATGCCGAGCCACGTCGGCCCCCACCACCTCCTCCCACCGGTGGAACACCGTCGACAGCAGGTCCGCGGGCGGCGCGCCGAGAGAGCCGAGCACCCGCTCCAGAGCATCGGCCAGCTCGACGGGCTGGCCGCCCGCTGACACCGTCACAACGACTCGGCCGTGCCGTTGACGACCCGGATCAGCCGGTGGGGCTCGACGCCCGCGGGCAGCTCGGAAGCAGCGGTGGTGAGGATGCGCTGTCCCGGCGGGAGCGTCTCCAACAGAGCGGCCGACCGGCCGGCGTCCAGCTCCGAGAACACGTCGTCCAGCAACAGCACCGGCTCCGCGCCACGGCACTCGCGAACCTCTGCATCCACCGCCAATCGCAGCGCCAGCGCCAGGGACCTCTGCTCTCCCTGGGAAGCGTGGCTCCGAGCCGGAAGTCCTCCCACCTCCAGCAGGACGTCATCGCGGTGGGGACCCACCGTGCTGGTGGATCGCTTGAGATCGGCAGGTCGGGCAGCTTCCAGTGCGCCGGCCAGCGACTCCTCCCCCCAGGACGAGAGGTAGGTCACACCGGCGTCGCCCCGCCCTTGGGAGATGTGGCCATAGTGGCGCCGGATCCGGGGTTCCATCGTCGCCATTAGGTCACGGCGCCGGAGGCGGAGCTCGTCGCCCACTGCAGCCAGCTTGTCGTCCCACACGTCCAGGGTGACGGCCACGTCACCGGCGGCCCGGCCCTGAGCCTGGCGCAACAGGGTGTTGCGTTGGCGGAGGATCCGGTCCAACTCGCTGCGCAACGCCCCCCAGGGCGGTCGGACCGCGGCCAGGGCGTCGTCCATCCATCGCCGGCGCAGCGCGGGCTCGCCCTTCACCAATTCGAGGTCCTCCGGCGAGAAGGCCGTGGCCGTGAGCACCCCCAGCAGATCGCGCCGCCGCGCCACCGGTTGCCGGTTCACCCGGACCCGGTTGGGTCGGGCCCGGGCCAGTTCCGCCTCGATCAATACCTCACGGTCTCCGTCCGTGATCCCCGAGCAGCGAATGACCGCCATAGCCGCCCCGTCACGTACAAGGGCCGCATCGGCGGCGCCCCGGAACGAACCCAGCCCGGCCGCGAAGCCCAGGGCCTCGAGCAGGTTGGTCTTGCCATGGCCGTTCGGCCCGATGATCGCCGTCAGGCCAGGCGCGAACACAACCTCGGCTTCGGCGTAGGACCGGAAGTCGAGAAGCGACAGCGAGCAGACCCGCACGGCCCGGCGCCCGAAACGATCAGCCCACGCGCACGATCAACTCACCCGCACCGGCATCAGCAGGTACAGGAAGCCCTCGTTCCCCACCGAACGGAGCACGGCCGGCTTCACCGCGTCGGCCGTCTCGAGCGTGACTTCACCGCCGGTGACGGCCTCGAGTCCGTCGATGAGGTAGCCCGGGTTGAACGCGACGGTCAGATCCTCGCCCGTGTAGTCGGCCTCCATGGATTCGTTCGCCTTGCCGACGTCGTGGGTTATGGCAATGACTTCGAGGCGGCCGTCGCTCATCACCAAGCGGACGGGTGTCGAGTCTTGCGCCAGCAGGCGCACCCGCCGAACGACCTCCAGCAGCTGCTCACGGTCAGCGGTCAGGCAATTGGGATGGTCGGTCGGGATCAAGCCCTGGTAGTTGGGGAAGTCCCCCGGGATCAGACGCGTGGTCAGTTGGACGTTGCCCACTGTGAATTGGGCATAGTGCTCGGCCAGCTTCAGGGCCACCTCGTCCGAATCCGAGATCAGCCGCTGCAACTCGGTGAGGGCGCGACCCGGCACCAGCACCTTCTGGTGCTCGCCGAGGATCGACGAGCCCTCGAGATCCCGCACCGACAGCCGGTATGAGTCCGTCGCGACCAGCCGCAGCCGGTCGTCACCCTCCGA
Organism: Acidimicrobiaceae bacterium; assembly: GCA_009844405.1. Classification (GTDB taxonomy): domain Bacteria; phylum Actinomycetota; class Acidimicrobiia; order Acidimicrobiales; family Aldehydirespiratoraceae; genus Aldehydirespirator. Next base: position 41,324 of record VYBO01000097.1, on the reverse strand, counting down.
GGCCATCAGCACACCGGTGAGGATCGGCCTGGACTCGTCCGACGAGGCCGACTTGACGACCTGGCTGAGCGCATCCCGGAACTCGGCCCCGCTGAAGGCGACCGCAGGGCTGAACGTCGCTGAGTCGCCGTCTTCTCCCGCCTCCTGGGTGAACGACAACTGCGGGTAGTCCTCCTCAGGGATCAGCCGGATCGCGAACTCCGACGACCCGGCCACGATCGAGGCTTCGCCCTCATTCACCGAGAACTCCACCGCCCCGGCGGGGATCGCCCGGACCACGTCGGTGAGCAGCCGGGCCGGTGTCACCGCGGCCCCGCCGGCGGTGCCCAGCACCTCGGCCGTCACCGACAGCGTCAGGTCGAGGTCACTGCCGGTGGCAGTGAGGATGCCGTCAACGAGATCGAGATGGGCCCCGGTGAGCGCGGCCCGGCTCGATCCGGCGCCAGCCGCGGCCCGAACCGCCACCGTCAAGGCCTCCAAGAACGTGTCGCGTTCGCAACGGAACTTCATGCCCATGATCTTCTTGCTTCTCCTCTGGTTGGATTTATAGGGGTTGTGACGGCAATAGGTGCTGTGGATTGGGGATTCGGGTCGCTTCGCCCTGAAAGCACTGCGCTCCTGATATGCCCAGACTTGCCGTGTCGTCCAGTGCCTGGGCGGCGCGCCGACGGCTGGGTGTTGATTCCGGTGTGGTTGGGCACAGTTGTCCAGAGGCACGGGGCCAATGGTCCCCATGGTTCTCCCCTGTGCCGGATGGAATTGCGTTCACGAGATCTCTCCGACCCGCCTTTGGAGGTCCTGGATCTTGTCGAAGATGTCCTTGCGCTCGGTCATGTGGTGCTCGATCTTGCGCACGGCGTGGATGACGGTGGTGTGGTCCCGGTTGCCGAAGGCCCTGCCGATCTCGGGGTAGGACAGGTCGGTCATGTTCCTGGTCACGTACATCGCGATCTGGCGTGCGTCCACGAGGGGCCGCCTCCGGCTGCCTCCCGTGATCTGCTCCACCGAGAAGTTGAAGAGCTCGGCAGTGGCGGCGAGGATGCTCTTGACCGTGACGGGCGCCTTGATGGTGTTGCCTATCAGGTCGGCGAGGACGCGCTTGGCGAGCTCGTAGGAGCAGGGCTGACCGGTGATGTTGGCGTAGGCCGTGACCTTGATGAGGGCCCCCTCGAGTTCGCGGATCGAGTCGGTGACGTTCTCAGCGATGAAGGACAGAACTTCGCCGGGGATCTCGATGGCCGCCGACTCAGCCTTCTTCTCCAGGATGGCCAGGCGGGTGACCAGGTCCGGGGGCTGGATGTCTGTGATGAGGCCCGACTTGAACCGGCTTCGGAGCCGGTCCTCCAGAGTGGGCATCGCGTCGGGAGAGCGGTCGGAGGACAAGACTATCTGCGCGCCGTTCTGCAGGAGGTCGTTGAAGGTGTGGAAGAACTCCTCCTGCAGGCCGTCCTTGCCCTCCATGAACTGGATGTCGTCGACCAGCAGCACATCGTTGCTCCGGTAGAGGAGCTTGAACTCCGGCTGGGTGCTGTTCCGTATCGCCTGGACGAATTCGTTCAGGAAAGTCTCGCTGGTGACGTAACGCACCTTGTACGAGGGGTAATGGTGGTTCACGTAGTGGGCGATGGCCCTCAGAAGGTGGGTCTTGCCGAGCCCGGAGTCCCCATGGATCAGCAACGGGTTGTAAGGCCCGGCCGGGGCCTCGGCAACTGCGAGGGCTGCTGCGTGCGAGAACCGGTTGGAAGTTCCGGTCACGAACTGCTCGAAAGTCAAGCGGGCGTGCGGCCCGGAATCCGCGCTGGCGACGGCGGCGCCCGGTTCGGGGTCGGCATCACGGAGCGCTGGAGCCTCCTCCGGCGGAGCGGCCGCGTCGGCGACGAAGACGTCCTCGCTCGCGTCCCAGTCCGGGTCGATCTCGATCTGGACCGTCACGTCCGGCTCGGCCTCGTCCAGGGCGTCGGTCAACAGATCGAAATAGCGGCGCTCGATCCGGGCCTTCTGGAGGCTGGTCGGCACAACCAGCGTCAAGGAGCGCTGGTCGAAGGCGGTTGCTCGTGCGCCGCTGAAAGTGGTTCTCCACACGGCGTCGCTCACCTGGCTGCGGATGCTCTGGGCGCAACTGGTCCATATCCGCTCCGCCTCGGCGTCGGTGTTCACCGTTCGATCTCCTTTCTCCACAGAATCATCCACAGATGTGGACAAGAGATCTCGGTGGTCCCTCAGTGGAGGGGGGCGGGACCCAGATCCGGTTGCGGTGGGTGGCCAGCGGAAGGTAGCAGCATTCGCATCGGCTGCAAGTCCGGCACCGGAGTGCGGGCAAATGACTAGTTCAGGCCGGATGAAGTCCAAGTCAACTACATGCACGTAAGATATATGACACATATGTTCTTTGACCCACGGCAAGACGGGCGGAACGTGGACGGCCGCCGTCGCCTGTCTGAGCGGTTTGGTTGTCGCGGCGCAGGGTCAGCCCTACGGTGGAAGTCGGCCGCCGTTCATCCACAGCATCGACCCGGACGGCGGCTCTTGTGGCGTGCTCGAATCAGAGCAGGCCGAGGAGGATCTTCATGAAGCGCCCTTTTCAGCCGAATATAAGAAAAAGGCATAAGAAACACGGATTTCGAGCCAGAATGAGGACGCGCGCTGGGCGCGCTGTGCTGCGTGCCCGCCGCCGCAGAGGGCGGAGTCGACTGGCCGCGTGAACGGCTCGGCGATGAGCCGCGGCGCGTGTCCCGAACCTCGAATGCCGGTCAGCGTTCGCCGCGGTCCTCTCAGGATCTCGTACCGCGCTACTCCTACAGACACGCGCGTCCTGTTCGCGGTGCCGAAGTCGGTAGGGACGGCGGTTGTGCGCAATCGAGCTCGTCGGCGGGTGCGGGAGGCCCTGCGCGAGCTCGCCGGCGACGGAACGATCGTGCTGTCCGACGGGGAGTATCGCCTGGGCATCTCGTCATCGCTGGAAGGCCTGTCTGCCGCTGAGCTCCGGACGACCTTGGGGGAGTTGCTGGGAGACGTCCGGTGAGGCGCGGGCTCTCGACACGACTTGCCTGCCGTGCAATACGGGCCTACCAGCTGGTTCGGGCCGGCCGCCCGTCGATGTGCCGGTACAGGCCGTCGTGTTCGGCCTATGCGCTCGAGGCGCTGCAGAAGCACGGCACGGTACGCGGCGGGTGGCTGACGGCCGGCCGCCTGGCCCGCTGCCACCCGTGGCGCTCGATGGGGGTGGATCCGGTGCCTGATGGCCGGCGGGTTGCGGCCGCAACGGGGGAGACCTCCGATGTTTGATCCCCTGTTCGACGTCGTTACCGCGGTACTGGCCTGGTTCTACTCGCTATGGCCGTCCTACGGCATGGCCATTGGCTTCCTGACCCTGGCCGCCATGATCGCGGTGACCCCCCTCACTCTGAAGACGACGCGGAACATGCTGCAGATGCAGCAGCACATGCCCGAGATGAAGAAGCTCCAGAGTCAGTACAAGGGTGATCGTCAGGCCATGAACGAGGCCACGATGGCCTACTACAAGGAGCACGGCGTCAATCCGGCCGGGTGCCTGCTTCCGATGCTCGTGCAGGGCCCGATATTTCTCGTCATGTACCGGGTTGTGCATGGACTCACGAGACGCACGACGGAGATCGGCACCCAGCTCGGGTTCACGTCCCGCCGCTTTGCCGACAGCGCGTCCGGTGGGGTGGCCCAGTACGCCGAGACCCCGATCTCCAGGGGCGAGCTTCCGTTCGATCCGGACTTCCTGTCCAGGGACAGCGACTTCTACGCACGCTTGAGCGACAACGTCGAGATGGTCTCGTGGGGTGTCGATCTGTCCCGTAGCGCGAGTTCGGCTATGGCCGCCGGCGTGGTCACGGCGCTCCCCTACTTGTTGATGATGGTGATCGTGCTGGTCACCGGCCTCTACCAGCAGCGGCAGATCCAGGGCCGGCAGAACGTCGCCGCGGCCAATCCGCAGCAGCAGATGATTATGAAGCTGATCCCGTACATCCTGCCGGTCATCTCCTACGGGATCCCGGCCGCGGTGGTCATCTACTTCATCGTCTCGAACGCGGTCCGGATCGCGCAGCAGGCCTACATCACCCGGTCCTTCTACCGGGGCGAGGATTCTCTCGGTGCGCAGGTTGCCAAGCAGCGAGCCGCCGCCGAGGCCGAAGGCGCCGACCCGGCCGGCATCCAGGCTCGCTCGTCCAAGTCGGTGACTGAGGGCAAAGGTGCCCCGACGCCCAAGAGGGACGCGAAACCGCCCAAGGCCAAAGCGCCTGCGCGGAAGCGGGCCCAGGGCACCGACAAGGCGCCTGCGCGGAAGCGGGCCCAGGGCACCGACAAGGCGCCTGCGCGGCGGAGGACGCCTGCGCAGGCGAGGACGACAGAACAACGGGGACGGACCGGCAAAGCCCCCTCGCGGAGCCGTTCCGGCAGCCGGCCCAGCGGCGGCCGCGTCACGCCGCCGGGCTCGGGCGCAAGGCCCCCCAGCCAGAACCGCAGCCGTAGCAAGAGGAAGAGGCGCTGAGGATCGCGCCGCACGAAGGAGTTCTTCTGGAATGGAATGGTTGGAAGTCAGAGCAGCAACGGTGGAAGGCGCCAAGGAGCAAGCTCTCGTTCATCTTGGTGTCCACGAGTCGGATGCCGAGTTCGAGGTGATCTCGGAAGGACGGATGGGGCTGTTCGGGAGGATCAAGCAGGAGGCTCGGGTGCGGGCTCGAGTGCTTCCCACACCGGTGCGCCCGAAGGACGGACGGAGCCGAGGTCACAACAGCCGCAGGTCAGGATCTTCAAGGCGATCCGATTCCTCACGAGCGTCCAGCGAGGCCGCACAGCCACCAGTTGCTCGCTCCCGCCGAAAGGACTCGTCTGGTTCGCGGCCCCAACAGTCTGCTAGCGCGGAGAACGGTGCTCGGGACAAACCCCAGGAAGCGGACAAAAAGTCACGTGACACGAAAGAGGATGCAAAAGCCATGACAATTGATCAAAATATAGGTCCTTCGCTATTGGAGCAAGCCGACCTCGCCGAGAACTTCGTTCGGGGCATCACAGAATCGTTGGGCATCGTCGTCACGTTCAAGCGGCACGACCTGGAGAACGGCATCATGCGAATAGAGGCGAACGCAGATGGGATCGGGATCCTGATCGGTCGTCGGGGTGGTACAGCCCAAGCGATCGATGAACTGGTTCGAACGGTGCTGCAACGATCCGGTGGAACGACCAGGGAAGGAAAGATCCGCATGGACATGGGTGGAGTTCGAGCCCGCCGTGCCTCAGCTCTGGCAGAATTCACACGCAAGGTTGCTGAGGAGTCCATCGAGACGCGGTCGGAGATCGCCCTTGAGCCGATGAACCGGATGGATCGCAAGATCGTCCACGATGTCATCTCTGGGATCAGCAATGTGGAGAGTCGGAGCGAGGGAGAGGATCCTCACCGCCGGGTGATCATCGCAGCAATTGCCGAGTAAGCGTGTGACGAAGGCTCCGCGCCATTCGCCAGTCGAGGTAGATCCAGCACTTCTGGATCGGCTGGACCGGGCGTGGATGCCGGCGCGGGCCGCCGGCGCCGTCGGAGAAGCTTCGATCAAAGCCCTTCGCCTTCATGCCGGCGGGTACATCCTGCATCAGTGGCGGACATCGCCGGAGAGACAGTTCGTGGACTGCGGCACCGGGGCCGGCGTCTTGGGCGTACTCTTGGCGCTCGAGCTTCCCGGGTCGCGGTGGTGCTTGGTGGACGCCAGGGAGCGACGGTGCGAGATGGCGCAGCGAGCTGTGGCCGCGGCGGGCCTCACGGAGCGGGTCACTGTGGAGCACGCCCTGGTGGACGAGATGGCTCGCGCCGGCGCACGAGGAGGCTTCGACGGAGCGGTGGCACGCTCGTTCGGGCCAGTGCCGGAACTCGCAGAGTGTGCCTTGCCCCTGCTGAACGAAGGAGGCTCGCTCGTGGTCTCCGTCTCGGCGCCCACCGCCCGGCTCTGGCAGCAGATGCCCTTGGCGGCGCGGACCGGTTGCGAGATTCAGGCAATCTGGACGACACCGCACGGCAGCTATCTCTCGGTCGAACGATGTGGGCCGATCCCGGCGGGCCTCCCTCGCCGCCGCCCAGCACGGAGCCGCTCCCCATTGGGCTAGACGGGCCGCATTCCCTCGAAGTCTCGCTGTTTCACGTGAAACAGGAGGGATGCTTGACTTGCCGGGGGTCTTATGGAACCGTACCCGAGAGTCGCACAGGGAGCTGCGCCGTGGTATGACAGACCGAGCCAGCCTGAGTCACGCCCGGGTCTTCGCTGTCGCCAACCAGAAGGGCGGCGTCGGAAAAACGACCGCAACCGTCAATCTCTCGGCGTGCTTTGCCGAGAAAGGGATCAATACCCTGATTGTGGATCTCGATCCCCAGGCCAACGCAACCACTGGAGTCGGCTTGGATCCGCAAGCGCTTGACGGGTCGATCTACGACGTCCTGCTCCAAGACCTTGAACTCGAGGAGATCATTGAGCCGACAATGATCAAGGGCCTGCACATCGCTCCTTCCAGCCTCGAGCTCGCCGGCGCTGAAATCGAACTCGTGCCGGCCTTCAGCAGGGAGCGGAGACTCCGTGAGGCCATGTCGGGGGCGACGGCGGAATACGACCTGATCATGATCGATTGCCCACCGTCGCTCGGCCTGCTGACCATCAACGGCCTCACGGCAGCCGACGAGGTCATCGTTCCCATCCAGACCGAGTACTTCGCGCTGGAGGGGTTGGCCCAACTCGTCAAGAACATCGAGTTGGTGAAGCGCAGCCTCAATCCTGACTTGGAGCTGACAAAGCTGATCCTCACCATGTATGACGCTCGCACGAATCTCGCACGGGATGTTGCCCGAGAGGTTCGTACACACTATGGCGACAAGGTCTGCTGGCAGGTCGTGCCGCGCACCGTACGTCTCAGTGAGGCGCCGTCGTTCGGTCAGCCCATCATTCTCTACGACCCTTCATCCAGGGGGGCAAGAGCATTCCGCGAGCTGGCGAAGGAGGTGCTCCGTGGCGCGTCGTAGTGGTCTCGGGAAGGGCCTGGGAGCCCTGATCCCGAGCGATCCAGATCCGGCGGGGTCGATCTTGCAGGAGATCGACATCAGTCACATCGTCCCGAATCCCTACCAACCGAGGGAACGCTTCGACGAGGAATCCCTGACTTCGCTGGCAGCCTCAATTGTCGAAGTCGGCGTCATCCAACCTGTAATTGTGCGTAAAGCATCAGAAGGATATGAAATCGTTGCAGGGGAGCGGCGCTGGCGAGCTGCACAACGAGCCGGCCTCCGAGACATCCCGGCGCTCGTACGGGATGCGGATGACAGGGGAGCCCTCGAGGCCGCGGTAGTTGAGAATGTGCACCGTCAGGACCTGAATGCCCTCGAGGAGGCCGCCGCCTACCGGCAGCTGGTCGACGACTTCGGGCTGACCCAGGAGGGCGTCGGCGCCCGGGTCGGTCGCTCCCGCTCCACAGTGGCGAACACGATGCGGCTCTTGAACCTGGCTCCGGCCGTGCAGCGCCTTGTTGTCGAGGGTGATCTCTCGGCAGGCCACGGTCGGGCGCTGCTGGCTCTCGAGGACGAGTCAGCCCAGGAAGCTCTGGCGGAGGAGATCGTTCGGGAGGGCTTGACGGTCCGGGAGACGGAACGCAGAGTCGCCGAGGTCCACGCGGCATCGGGGCCGGCAGTGTCGTCCGAGCGAGACGAAGAGGAGGCTGCGCCCGATGAGTTGAAAGCCGGCATTCTCGAGCTCGAGGATCTCCTCTCGACAAGGCTCGACACCCGGGTCTCGGTGCGGTTGGGCAAGCGCAGAGGCAAGATCACGATCCAGTTCAGCGGGTTGTCCGACCTCGAGCGGATCTATCATCTCATCGTGTGATTGATCCATTGCGATGATCTGAGCCCTGGAGCGAGCGCGGGTCGATCGGCGGCCGATCGCGTCGCGGGGTGGTCGTTCCCGCTCTTGTTCGCTTCGCTCACGGGTCGCTCGGGCCACGGCCCCGCCCCGTATGGGCCGGGTCGCCCGTCTATCGGCGGGGCCTCTCATTACTGCATCTACTGAAATCCGGGATCGAGACACCAGTCGGTGATTGCTTCCGCAAGCGCACGGGCGATGTGGGGAGCCCGCGGCACGACAGTCGGTCCGGGACCGATGCGGCACCAAACCGCAGGCATTCGAGTCTCTCGAAGAATGGACAGCCGCATCGGCATCGTCGGCGCGGGTTCAGCGAGCCAGGGCGCAAGCGCGGCGGAGCACCGTTGGGCCAGGGCCCGGCCCCCGACCGACTCGAACCCGCTCATGGCAAAGTACGAGACGCCGAAGTTGTCGCCGGCCAGCGTCACGCCGAGGTATATGTCGCCGTTCCACTGATTCGAGGTTCGAGCCTGGTGACTGAGGTCGGGAGTGCTGAACGACAGGACGTCCGCCCCGACCTGGCGCAATCGGCGAGCGATCGCTTGGGCGATCACGGGCAGTTCGCCGGTGTCGCCCACCACGATGCGCCTTCCCTCCACGCGGTTGGGTTGGTGGCGCAGCCGTTCGTGCTCACGCACCTCGGCAACCGTCAGTTGACCGGTGGTTCGCGACGTGAGCCTGTCCAAGGCGTCGATAGTGGACCGTCCGATCACCCCGTCGTCAGGAAGGCCTGCATTCCGCTGGAACTGCTGGATCGCCTTGTGAGTCCGGGGCCCGAGGATGCCGTCGACCCAGTGGGGATCGAAGCCGAGTTGGCCCAGTCGACGCTGGAGCTCCGCTACGTCATCGCCGCGCATCATCGGGTCGCGGTAGTAGAGGAGCCGATCGCCGAGCCGGTGATCGGCCTCGACGAGCGCATGCCATGACTGGGGGCCGCAGACCCCGTCAACCACCAGGCCGCGATCGCTCTGAAAGCGACGCAGCGAAGCCTCGGTCTCGGTGCCGAACTCCTGCGGTTCCCCGTCGGTGCGGTAGCCGATCAGGGCAAGCCGGCGCTGGAGATCGCGGACGGCCTCACCCGAATCGCCACGTCGAAGCGGCAGACCATGAGGCGCGATCAGAGATACTCCGCGAGTTCGCCCAGCAGGGCCTCCTTCGGCTTGGCTCCCACCACTCGCTTGGCGGGCTCGCCGCCGTCGAAGAGGATCATGGTCGGGATACTCATGACCCCGAACCTGAGGGCGACATCGGGGGCCTCGTCCACGTTGAGCTTGGCCACCGTCAGCCTGCCGTCCTGCTCGGAGGCGATCTCGTCGAGGATCGGCGCGATCAGCTTGCACGGGCCACACCATTCAGCCCAGAAGTCCACGAGAATGGGTGTGGATGCGCTGTTGACCTCTTCATCGAATGTCGAGGCACTCAGCGTGATGGTCGGTCCTGCCACGGTATCTTCCCTTTGCTTGCGTCATTGAGGAGGCATCACTCGTCGCTCTGCGACGGTTCTGACGCGGCCACCCTACTTGCCGGTGCGGCGAGTCATGACACCGCACGCGAGTGGAGGCTTTCGAGGTATCTCTCGGCTTCGATCGCGGCCATGCAGCCCGTTCCCGCCGCCGTGACAGCCTGCCGGTAGTAGTCGTCCTGCACGTCTCCGCAGGCGAACACGCCCTCCACCACGGTCCTGGTGGAGTTCGGCTCGGTGATGAGGTAACCGTTGTCCTTCATCTCCAGCTGGCCCACGAAGAGGTCGGTGTTGGGCCGGTGGCCGATCGCGATGAAGCACCCGGTCACGTCGAGCACCGATGTCTCGCCGGTCTTGGTGTCGCGGATACGCAGGCCGGCGAGAGTTGACTCGCCGAGGTACTCCTCGACGACGCTGTCCCACATGAAGTGGATCCGCTCGTTGTCGAAGGCGCGCCTCTGCATGATCTTGGATGCTCGGAGCGCTTCCCGGCGATGGATGACGGTGACTCGCGAAGCGAACCGGCTCAGGAAGGTCGCTTCCTCCATGGCCGAGTCGCCTCCTCCCACCACGGCGATGTGCTGGTCGCGGAAGAAGAAGCCGTCGCAGGTGGCGCAGGTTGAGAGCCCGTGGCCCACGAGCTCGATCTCGCGGTCGAGACCCAGCATGATGGACTGGGCGCCGGTCGACACGATCACCGTCCGGGCTCGCAGCGTGGGCTTATCCGCGTCGGCGCCGCCGATCCAGACCCCGTAGGGCTGGCTCGAGAAGTCCACCCGGGAGGCCTTCACCGTGTGTATCTGAGCTCCGAACCGGACCGCCTGGTCGCGGAATCGCTGCATCAGTTCCGGTCCCATCACGCCTTCAGGGAATCCGGGGTAGTTCTCCACGTCGGTGGTGAGCATGAGCTGCCCGCCCGGCTGATCACTCGTCGAACTCGGTTCGCCCTCCAGAACCACCGGGTGGAGGTTGGCCCGCGCCGCGTAGATGGCCGCGGTCAGCCCGGCCGGGCCGGATCCAATGATGACCACCTCAACCCCGCGCCCGGCGAGGTCGTCAAGGCTCATTCCAGCATCGCTCCTCAGGCCACCGCCTCGATCACACCGTAAAGCACCACTCCCAGGATGATGAGAGCGTCGATGACCACCGCCACATAGACGGGCTTCGTTGATCCGGTGCGAGCTCGCCAGGCGCCGAATCCGATGACGGTGACCAGCAGCCCGATGAAGCCGTGGGCTGCCCATGTCGCCGAACCGGCACCGGCGCCTATCGGCAGGTAGGTGTCGGCCAGGCGCACCGTGACGATGGTGAGCAACACCACGGCCGCGATGGCGGCAACTGCGGCCACCAGGCAGTAGACGACGGCCCGGAGCAGGAACACAGCCCGATCGGTGGTCTGCCCCCGCACTGCATCAACGACCTCGACGATCTTGTCGGCGACAGTCGCCGGCCAGTCGTCGGATCCCAGGCTCAACGCCGGCCGGTCGCGGTGGGTGGATTCGGCATCGGCCATCAGATGAAGCCTAGAGCGAGCGCCAATAGGTGCGATCCTGTTGCGTTGCGGCGGTGTCGTTCCCGCTCTTGTTCGCTTCGCTCACGGGCCGCTCGGGCCACGGCCTCGCAAGCTCGGCCTCTGGAGCCGGGGTTCAGGAACCGTCAGGTGTGTCCAGGTCGTGGGTCCCGGCGTCGCAGCCCGGTGGGGCTGCGTAGATGATGATGGCGCCGCCGTCGGTTCGGCGAGCGAACCGGCCGTCGAAGATCAGGGAATCCTCGGCTCCGACCGTGGCAATGAACGGTCGTCCTGTGTCGACACCCGACTCGAGTTCCTTGTCGCGCACGGCCGCGAAGCACGTCCCGGAGTCCGCCTTCGCTCCATCCTCGAGCGCGGCAGGCCAGTGCGCCGTGACGTCGTCGAAGAGCGACTCGAGGTTCTCGAACGCGCCCAGGTCGACGACCGGCACGGCTGCCTCGTCCGCCGTGAGCCGTTCCTCTGCGGCGCCCGCCGACGGCGCATCCGCGGCTTCCTCCGCGGGTGCTTCCATGGCTGACTCCGCTTCGGCCTCGGCCATGGCGGCCTCGAACTCGATCTCGGCGGCCTCATCGACCACATCGGTCGCGTCGGTGGCGGCCTCGAGCTCGGTTGTGGGTTCCTCTTCCTGCGTCGCGACGTAGGCGTCGGTGGTCGACGGGGCTGGTACCGCTTCCTCGGCCGGTGCTGCCTCGTCGGCTTCAGCCATCTCGGCTGGAGCCTCCGCGGCCATGTCATCCGAATCGACTGCAGTCGCGGCGATGTCATCCGAATCGTCACCGCCCCGGCTGGCGATCAGGCTCGCACTGACGACCGCGGCCAGAAGGACGGCGGCCGCCGCCACCGCCAGCAGCGTCTCGCGGCGCCGGCGGATCGCAACGATCCTGGCATCGCGTCTTTGGGCGTTCTCGGCATCGGCCCCCGCCAGCGCGGCACTGATCATCTCCTCCCGCCGGTCCGCGGGCATGGGCGCAACCGGGGCAGCCACCGCGTCGCGAACCGATCGCAACTGCTCGACCCGAGCCATCAGCACGTCGTCCTGCTCGACCTCAGCGATCTCGGCCGGAGTTGCCTCACCGTCTAGGTACGCCGAGACGAGCTCGTCCTGTCGGAATTGTTCGTCACTCATGATTGCTTGCCTCGTCGTTTCGACGTTCTGCAGCGTCGTGGTGGTTCCCGCCGCCGGCCCGCATCGTCTCCGCCAACCGGGCCCGGCCTCTCGCGATCCGGGATCGGACCGTTCCCGCGGGAATTTGCAGGATCGACGCGATCTCTGCGTAGTCACAGCCGGCAACGTCACGCAACACGACCGAGGCTCGAAACTCCTCGGGCAACTGAGCCAGAGCGGCCTCGAAGTCGAGCCGTGCCACCACCGCGGTCGAGTCGTCGGCGGTGGCGGTCGCGGCGAGGCGGTCGCTTGCCTCGATCACCGCCGCCGCCGGTCGGCGGCTGCGTCGCCGCAGTTCGTCGAGAGCGGCGTTGGTCGCTACCCGGTAGGCCCAGGTCGAGAACTTGGCTCTGCCGTGAAAATGAGGAAGTCCTCTGACAATGGCAATGAGCGCTTCCTGCGTGGCGTCCTGCCCGTCGGCGTCGTTGCCGGCCAGGCGCCTGCAGATGGCGTGGATCTGATCACGGTGGAGCCGCAGCAGCTGCTCGAGAGCACGCCGGTCTCCGGCCTGTGCGGCCCGGGTGAGTCTGGCGTCCTCGAGGTCGTCGCGAATCGAAACCGGCTCCCAACGCTGGGTTTACGCGGCGGGAACCTGGTACGCCATGCCCAGCACGCCCTGACCGGCGTGGGTGCCCACGACCGGTCCGACCTTGCAGACCCGGATGTCCCCGGAGTGCACTTCGGCCAGCATCCCGCGGAAATCGTCCACGTCGGGCGCCTCGCCGTGCATGACCGCGAGATGCTCTACCGGCGCTGCCGCCCTCAGGGTGTCACGCAGCCACCCGAGCGCCTTGCGCCGGGTCCGCTGCTTGGCGGCCTCAGCGACGGTGCCGCTGGAGATGTCGACGATGGGCTTGATCGACAGCATCGAGCCGAGCAGCGCCTGAGCGCCGCCGATGCGTCCCCCCTTGCGGAGGTTCTCCAGGGTGTCGAGGGTGCCGAAGACGTGCGTTCGCTCGGAGGCGTCGGCCACGAATTGCTCGATGTCGTCGGCGCCGGCGCCGTCGGCGGCCATGCGAGCCGCCTGCAGCACCAGCGTGCCCAGTCCGGCCGTCACCGACCGGCTGTCCAGCACCCGGATGTCGACGCCGCCGTCTTCGGCTTGAACGGCGCCGGCAGCCTGCACTGCCGACTGCATGGTGGCTGAGATGGCCGCGGACAGGTTGATGCACACCACAGCCTCGGCGCCTGCGTCCAGGCACCGCCGGAAGGCCTGTTCGAAGCGTCCGGGGGGCGGTGCCGCGGTCTGCGGCAACTCCTCGGCGGCCGCCATCCGCCGATAGAAGTCCTCCACCGCGATCTGCTCGCGGTCGACGAAATCGTCCGTTCCGAAACGGATGAACAACGGGACGATCTGAACATCAAGCCCGTCGAGTTCGGCGTCGCCGAGATCGCAGGAACTGTCGGTGACGATGCCAACGGCCATGTCGGCTCCTCGTATCGCTGATCGTGGAAGGCTGGCGCCTCCCTGAGCGACGGTAGCAGGGCTCAGGTGAGGTCGCGGTGCAGGACTGCGAGTCGGTCGGGCTCCACCCGGAACCCGCACCGCTGGTAGAGCGCGAGGGCTCGCTCGTTGTCGGGCGGGGTGTTGACCAGCGCGGTCTGCGCACCTCGGCGTTGCAGCCAGTTCAGTGCGTCCAAGACCAGAATCGTGCCCAGGCCCAGGCCCTGGGAGCGGGTCGCCACCGCCAGTCGCTGCAAGTAGCCCGTCGGCCCCGCTCGCCCCGTGATGCTGTAGGCCGTCACCTCCGGGCTTCGAATCACTCGCCATCGACTTGACGGTGTGGCCGTGCGGGCCTCGTGGAGACCTTCGGCGTCGAGCTGCCAGAACGGACCGAAGGCCCCGGCATCAACCCGCAGGACACCGTCCAGATCGCGCCGGCGGGCCCTCCGGGTGCGCCCTCCGGGGTGCTCCAGCCCTCCGGAGGCCTCAAGGTCCAGGCTCAGCGCGGTGAGCTCGGACCGGATGCTGAAGCCGTCGTCGACCAGCCAGTGGCGCGCCGGCGGACCAACCGCCGCAGTGATGACGGACTTGAACCCCTGGTGCAGGAGCCGGTCCCGCACCGAGGCCAGCACTGGGGGTGTGAGAGTCGAGGCGGCGGTGACCGGGGCGAGGTACGCCACATCATTCCGGCCCTGCCAGGACCCGACGCGAAATCGGGCCGAACCGATCCTTACGGAAGTCAGTGCCACGAACTCAGACGTCGCATGCATCGCCACGATACGCGCGCCCATTAGCCGATCAGGAGGCGCCAGGTACGATCCGGACCGTGCTGGTGATCGCCGACGAGCGCCTCCTCGACCATGACACCGGGTGAGGCTCTGTCGGCCGGTGAGGCTCTGCCGGCCGCGCTGTCCGCCGTGTCCGGCCTGAAGCGGCTCTTCGATGCATCCGGACATCGGCTGTACCTCGTGGGCGGAGTGGTGCGCGAGGCTGTGGCCGGCCGGTTCCTTCCCGGAGCAGACCTCGACTGCACCACGGACGCCCGCCCGTCGACCGTGCGGCGGATCGTCAGCGAGGCGGCAACGTCGGTCTGGACCCAGGGCGAGCGGTTCGGCACCATCGGCTGCGTCCTGGAGGGGCGGGCCTTCGAGATCACCACCCACCGCGCCGAACACTACGAGAGGCAGTCTCGGAAGCCGCTGGTGGCGTTCGGCGATGACGTGGCCCAGGACCTGGCCCGTCGCGACTTCACCGTCAATGCCATGGCGATCGACGCGGCCGACGGCGCCCTGATCGACCCGTACGGTGGGCGCGACGACCTGGTGGCAGGGGTGTTGCGCACGCCTCTCGACCCCGAAGTCTCCTTCGGCGACGACCCTCTGCGCATGCTGAGGGCGGCACGGTTCATTGCCGGCCACGGACTGGCGCCCGACGATGCGCTGGTCGGTGCGGTGGAGGCCATGGGCGACCGGCTGGACATTGTCTCGGTTGAGCGGGTACGCGACGAGTTCGAGAAGCTGCTGCTGCTAGACGACCCGTCGGAGGGCTTCCGCTTCCTGTTCGGAACCGGCCTGATCGCGCGGGTGGTTGAAGACCTGGCTCACCGCGACCCGGCGGAAATGGGCCGGATAGCGGCTGCGGTGGCCGCCAAGCCGGCACCCCGCTGGGCCTCGCTGTTCGTACACGACTCGGCTGAGATCGCCGCGGCTTGCCTGAGCAGGCTGCGCTGCTCTAACGAGCTGGTCTCGTCGTCGACCGCGCTGATAGCGGCTCGGGCCCGACTGGGGGAGACCTCGGGCAGCCTCGTCGACGTGCGCCGGTTCGTCCACGCATGCCGGTCGCCGGTGGACAGCGCGCTGGCCTTCGCCGAAGCGGTGGCCACGGTGTGCGGCGAGCCGAGGGACCAGCTGCACGACTTCGCGAGAACCCTGGCCGAAGCGCGAAGAACCGAAGACGTCGACAACTTCGTGCTTCCCCTGGACGGCGACGAAGTCATGGCCGCGCTCGGCCTCGACCCCGGTCCCGAGGTCGGCCGGGCCCTCGACTTCCTGCGCGAGCGGGGCTTCCGGCACGGCCCGTCGAGCAAGGCCGACGCGGTGGAAGCCCTGCAACGGTGGTGGGCCGGGAACTACTGTGACCGATCGTGAAGCCGAAGCCGTCCAGCCTGCCTGCCGCTGCGAGCGGCCTGCCGGACAGGCCGGTGGGTGCGAGCGTCGACTACCGGCTGGCTAGGGCGGCCACTCTGAAGGCATGGAAGTCGGGCCAGCTTGGCCGGCAGGAGGTCTGCGACGCTCAACGCGAGTTGCAGCGCAACGCGGAGTTCTGCGGCCAGCCCACCGGGCGCCAGTGCCCGGTGTGCGCGAACGCCGGTGTGGTGGAGGTCACCTACGTGTTCGGCTCGCGGCTCCCCAAGCACGGTCGCTGCGTCACGACCCGAGCGGAGATGCAGCGATTGCAGAGTCGGGCCACTGTGTCGACCGGCTACGTGGTCGAGGTCTGCACCGACTGCGGCTGGAACCACCTGGTGCGCCGCTACACGCTCGGCGGCAAGCGCTCAGCCTGACAGACGCTTGCGGCGATTGAGCCAGCATCGGGGGTGAGCGACGCTCGGGGCTGCGGAGTTGCCGCTGACCGCTTGCGGTCGTGCCGCGGCGGGCGGTAGCCTGCGCTCACCGCTGGCAGCCTCAGCGCGCTGGACGGGAAGGAGCATCCCATGGACACGCTCACCGCGCCCGCCATACGGGTGCGCAAAGTTCGAGACGGGGCCGATCCGCTGGTGATGGTGACGGCGTACGACGCGCCGAGCGCCCGAGTCGTGAACGAGGCGGGCGCCGACCTCATCCTGGTAGGCGATTCCGTTGCCATGGTGGTGCTCGGCTATGACGACACGCTGCAGGTGACGGTGGACGACATGGCCCATCATGTGGCCGCCGTCGCGAGGACCAGGCCCGATGCCCACATCGTGGGCGACCTGCCATGGATGAGCTACCACGTGTCGGCCTCCAGGACCGTTCGCAACGCGGCGCAACTCATCAGGGCGGGTGCGCATTCGGTGAAGCTGGAGGGCGGCCGCAAGCGCCTGCCGATGATCGAACGCATCTGCGGCGCCGAGATACCGGTGATGGGTCACATCGGCCTCACACCCCAGTCGGTGCACGCGATGGGCGGCTTCAAGGTTCAGGGCCGCAAGGCTGAGGCGGCTCGCCGGCTGGTGCAGGCGGCGAAGTCACTGGCGCACGCGGGTTGCTACGCGATCGTGCTCGAGGGCGTTCCCGTCCAGGTGGCGGAGATGGTCACCGAGGCGATCGAGGTCCCGACGATCGGCATCGGCGCCGGCCCCCACTGCGACGGTCAGGTGCTCGTCTACCACGATCTGCTGGGAATCGAGCAACGGCTTGCTCCGAAGTTCGTGCGTCGCTATGCGGATCTGCATGCCGCCGCCACTGAGGCTGTGCGCCGCTTCTCCGACGACGTTCGTTCCGGCGCTTTCCCGGCCCTGGAGGAGTCGTACCGCCTGTCGGAGGCCGAGTTGGCCGCGCTCGGAGTCGCCGGCGTCTAGCAGCCCCGGTTCCTGCCACAATCCGGGGGGGGGTGTCTGGGGAAGGCACTGTGGATGGCTGGGGATTGACCGGCCGGTTGGCATGGGGGCCGCGGCCGATACCCTGCGTGACCGACAATGTGACTGGCTCCGGTTCTTGCGGATCGGGTTCATTCCGTTTCGACAACACAGAATTCCCCGACCCTGCCCCGGAGCGGGGCCCCGGCACCGCCGGGTCCAGAGGGAGGTGCTTGCCCCGTGCTGCGGGCCTACGAACTGATGATCATCATCGATTCCGATGTCGGAACGTCCGACGTCGAGTCGGTGATCGCCCAAGTGGCCGGCCTCGTCACCGACGAGGGAGGGACAATCGTGTCCACCGACAATTGGGGTCGGCGCAAGTTCGCCTACAAGATCAACCACAAGACCGACGGCACGTACGTGGTCTGGGAGATCGTGACCGACACGGCCGGCCTTCCCGACGCCGAGCGGCGCCTGCGGCTCGCGGACGACATCGTCCGCCACAAACTGTTCAGGCTTCCCGAGGCCGAGGCTGAGCGCCGCGGCCTGCTTGCGGAAGCCACGCCGGCCGCGGCCGGCTGAGATCCGGAGGTTCCTCAATGGGATTCGACAACACCATCACCGTCGTGGGCAACGTCACTCGCGACCCCGAACTGCGATTCGCCCAATCAGGGACGGCCATCGCCTCGTTCGGGGTGGCATGGAACCGCAGGCGCCAGGACCAGGAGGACGAAGTGTCGTTCTTCGACGTCACCTGCTTCCGTCAACTCGCCGAGAACGTCGCCGAGTCCATTCATAAGGGTGCCCGGGTGGTGATCTATGGCACCCTCCAGCAGCGCAGCTGGCAGACGGACAGCGGAGACCGTCGCTCGAAGGTCGAGATCCTGGCTGACGACGTGGCGCCCAGCCTGAGATGGGCCACGGCCGCGATCACCAGGAATGAGCGGCCGGGCGGCGGCGACCACCGGGGCGGTCACCGCACCGAGGGCGGGTCCCGCGGTTCGGACCGGTCCCGGCCGGGCGGTCACGAGGCGCTCGAGTCCCGGCACAGCGGCGGGACGCAGCCAACCGGCGGGGCAGGTCCCAGCGTCGACGAAGAACCGTTCTGAGACCGGTCCATCGATTCTGACACGAGGAGGCGAGAGTGCCCAAGACCAAGGTGCGGGGCAAGAACCGCGACAACAATCGCCGAGCGAAGAAGAAGGTGAGCTTCCTCACCTCCGAGGGAATCACCTACGTGGACTGGAAGAACGAGAAGCTGCTGCGGAAGTTCATGTCCGAGCGGGCCAAGATCCGCGCGCGGCGGGTGACCGGCAACAACGCCCAGCAGCAGAAGCTCGTCGCCGATGCCATCAAACTGGCTCGCGAGATGGCGCTGGTTCCCTACGCGAACCGGGTCACGACTCAGCGCCAGAACAAGGACCGCGACGGCCGGTCCCGCGCGGCCGGCCCGGCGCCGCGCCCGTCGGCGCCGCCTCCTGGGGGTGCGTCGCCCGAGGAAGCGGACGACGCCGACGAAGCCGCCGACGAAGCCGTCGACGAACTCGTCGACGTCATGGCTGACGGCGCGGAGGAGGACCGAGAATGAAGGTCGTCCTGCGCGCCGATGTGGACGGGCTGGGCCGCAAGGGCGACGTGTGCGATGTGGCCGCGGGCTATGCCCGCAACTATCTCGTTCCCAAGGGGCTGGCTCTGAAGTCGTCGGCCGGCGCGGAGCGCCAGGCCGAAGCGATGCGGCGCAGTGCCGCACTGCGCCGGGCGGCCGATCGCGCCGCCGCCACCGAGATCGCGGTGAGGCTTGCTCCCGCCGTTCTGGCGGTGCCGGCCCGGGCCGCGGAGTCCGGGCACCTCTACGGCTCGGTGGGACCGGTCGAAATCGTGGCCGCGGTCGAATCCCAGGTCGGGGCAGTGGTCGACAGCAAGGCCGTGGTCCTGGAGGCGCCCATAAGGGAGACCGGCTCCCACACGGTGCTGTTCCGGCTCCACGATGACGTGGAGGTGCCGGTGACCGTCGAGGTCACTGCCCTGGACTGATCCGCCCACAGCCATCCACACCGGCTGCACGAAATCCCGAGCTTACGAACAGCGAGTGGCGCGAATTCCCCAGCGCCATGAACAGCGGAGCCGGGCCTTTGTCACACCGCCTCGCTACGGTCGTCCCACACAGCGGACGCCGCTGTGCGGGGAGACATGAAGGGGGTTGGTTCGTGAGCGTTACCGATAGAGCGCCGTGGCAGAACGGAGGCGCCACAGCCGTCCAGGATCGGCGCGACGTGCGCGTTCCACCTCACAACCTGGTGGCCGAGGAGTCCCTGCTGGGTGCCATGCTGCTGTCGCGCGACGCCATTGCCGACGTGCTGGAGACGGTGACCGCGGAGCACTTCTACCGGCCCGCGCATGCTCGGGTTTTCGAAGCGGTCCACAGCCTCTACAGCGCCGGCGCCCCGGCCGACGCGGTGACGGTGGCCGAGGTCCTCGAGCGCAACGACACGCTGGGGGCCATTGGAGGCCTGGACGGCCTGCTCTCGCTGCAGATGAACACGCCGGCCACGTCGAACGCCGCCTCCTACGCCCGCATCGTGCAGGAGAACCACACGCTGCGCCGCCTCATCGAGGTGGCCGGCGAGATCGCCGAGTTGGGCTACGGCCGCCCCGACGACGTGACCAAGGCAGTGGACTGGGCCGAGAACCTCATGTACCAGGTGGCTCAGGGCCAGGTGGGGGACAACACCGTCCAACTGTCGGACCTGCTGGACGGCACGCTGGACAGGCTCGAGGAGCTCTACGAGCACGGCGGGGCCGTCACCGGAACCGCCACCGGCTACAAGGATCTCGACAAGCTGCTGTCGGGCCTGCAGCCATCCTCGCTGTACGTGGTCGGTGCCCGTCCGTCCATGGGCAAGACCTCGTTCGCGCTGGGCATGGCCGCGCACGCGGCCATACGCGGGCAGCGGCCGGTCCTGGTCTTCTCGCTGGAGATGGGCCACATGGAGCTGACCCAGCGGCTGCTGTGCTCCGAAGCCCGGGTCGACTCCACCAAGATGCGCGACGGTCGTCTCAACGACGACGACTGGAAGCGGATCAACACCGCCATCGGTCGGCTGGCCGAGGCGCCCATCTGGATCGACGACAACCCGAACGTGACGGTCATGGAGATCCGGGCCCGGGCCCGTCGCCTGAAGAGCCAGGTCGGCGACCTCGCCATGGTCGTCGTGGACTACCTGCAGTTGATGACCGGCCGTCAGAGTGCTGACAACCGCCAGGTCGAGGTGGCCGAGATCTCGCGGGGCCTGAAGATCCTCGCCCGCGAGCTCGAGTGCCCGGTGGTGGCACTGTCGCAGCTCTCCCGCAATCTCGAGATGCGCCAGCAGAAGCGTCCCATCCTCGCCGACCTGCGGGAGTCGGGCGCCATCGAGCAGGACGCCGACGTGGTGATGTTCATCTACCGGGACGAGGTCTACAACCCCGACAACGCCGACACTTCGGGCACAGCCGAGGTGATAGTGGCCAAGAACCGCAACGGCCCCACCGCCACGACCACCCTGGCGTTCGTGTCGCGGTTCACCACGTTCGCCAACTTCGCGGCCCGAGCCGCCATCTAGAGAGGCCGAGCGTGCGAGCCCGCGGCCCGAGCGGCCCGTGAGCGCTGCGAACAAGGGCGGGGTACCGTCATCCCGGTGTTTCTCGGGCAGAACCTCCTGGCTTGGCTGGTGCTGGCCCTGGGGGCGTCGATGGCCGCGGGCAACTTGGCGGCTCTGCTGCGGCCGCGACCCGACCGTCGCGACCCGACCGATCTGGATCGCGCTCCGCTGGGTCGCAGCATCCTCTTTATGGTCGTCGGTTCGTTGGCCGCCGTCTGGGCCATAGCATCACTGCTGTCGTCCTGACCACCGAGAGGCCGAGCGTGCGAGGCCGCGGCCCGAGCGGCCCGTGAGCGCAGCGAACAAGAGCGAGAAGGAGGGGCCGCCTGCATGACACCGTCAGCCTTGATCGGCAATGTGGACCCCGCCTCGCTCGATCTTGCGATGTCGCCGCGGGCCCGCCCGCTGCTCGACCGGGTGGTGGCATTCGTGGCCGACGAGGTGGAGCCGGTCACGGCCGAGTTCTTCAGGCTCGGCGAGGGCCGTGCCGAGCGCTGGGGTTACGGCGCCGGCCAGCTCGAGCTGCTCGACAGCCTCAAGGCGCGGGCCAAGGCCGCCGGGCTTTGGAACTTCTTCCTGCCCGACGCCACCAGCGGAGAGGGCCTGAGCAACCTCGACTACGCCTACATCGCGGCCGAGCTCGGGAAGAACCCCATCGCCTCGGAATGCCTCAATTGCAGCGCCCCCGACACGGGCAACATGGAGGTGCTCGAACGGGTGGGCACGCCCGCGCAGAAGCAGCAGTGGCTCGAGCCCCTGCTGTCCGGGGAGATCCGGTCGTGTTACGCCATGACCGAGCCGACCCTGGCCTCGTCGGACGCCAAGAACATCGCCACCCGGGCGGTGCTCGACGGCGACGAATGGGTCGTCACCGGCGAGAAGTACTACATCTCGGGCGCCGGGGACCCGCGCTGCAAGATCATGATCTGCATGGTGCAGACCAGTCCCGACGGTCCCCCGCACCGCCGGCAGTCTCAGATCCTGGTGCCCATGGAAACACCGGGCGTGGAAGTGATCGGCCCTATGCATGTGTTCGGCGAGGACGATGCGCCTCACGGCCACATGCACATCCGGCTCGAGGACGTACGGGTGCCGGCATCGAACATCCTGCTCGGCGAGGGTCGCGGATTCGAGATTTCCCAGCTGCGCCTCGGTCCGGGCCGCATCCATCACTGCATGCGCTCCATCGGCGCGGCCGAGAAGGCCTTGGACCTCATGGTGCGCCGGGGTCTGAGCCGGGAGGCCTTCGGCCGCCGGTTGGCCCGACTCGGCGGGAACACCGAGATCATCGCCCGGGCCCGGGTGGAGATCGAGGCCATGCGGCTCATGGTGCTGCGGGCGGCCAAGGCCATGGACGCCCTCGGCAACGCCGAGGCCCGAGTCTGGGTGAGCGCGGTGAAGGCCATGGTTCCCGAACGGGTCTGCAGCATCATCGACCAGGCCATCCAGATGCATGGCGCCGCCGGCGTGTCGCAGTGGACGCCGCTGGCCCGCATGTACACCAGCCAGCGGACCCTGCGCCTGGCGGACGGCCCCGACGAGGTCCACTGGTTCGTGGTCGGCCGGGCGGAGTTGGCGGCCCACGAAGGGCTCGGCGACCCGGCCACCGAGGCGCGGCAGCGACAGCTTGAGGGGAAATGAAGTAGCGTTCGCCGGACGATCGCCGGACGATCAACCGCTTGCACGAACCCGAAGGAGGTCGACTCGTGACGATCACGTCGGAACGGCCCAGCCCCGATGTTCCTCTGCCGGCCACCGGCGAGGCCGGGGCGACCACGGTTGCGTCGTTGGCTCGGGACTGGGCCCGGCGCAGCCCCCGGCAGGTCGCCATGCGGGAGAAGGACTTCGGCATCTGGCAGGAGTACACCTGGGCCCAGACCTGGGACCTGATCGAGACCGCGGCCCACGGCCTGCTGGAGCTGGGCGTCGAAGTCGGTGACCGAGTGGCCATCCACTCCGAGGACCGGCCCGAGTGGATCATCCTCGACCTGGCCGCCGTGGCCGTGCGGGGCGTGACCGTCGGCCTGTACCCGACCAACCCGACCGCCGAGGTGGAGTACTTGCTCGGCGACTGCACGCCGGTGGTCTTCTTCGCCGAGGATCAGGAGCAGGCCGACAAGGTGCTCGAGGTTCCGGATGAGACGGCCGCCTCCGTCCGGCGCATCATCTACACCGAGCCGAGGGGCTTCGGCGACTACGACGATTCGCGGCTGCTGTTCTGGGACGCCTTCCTGGAGATGGGCCGCCGCCATCGTGAGGCCTTCCCCGAAGCGGTGGCTGAGCGGATGGCCGCGGCCGCCGACACCGATGTGATGACGCTGGTGTACACCTCTGGCACCACCGGTCCGCCCAAGGGCGCGATGCTTACCAACGCCAACGCGAGCTACTGCGTCGACAAGATCGTCAACGAGGTGGACCGCTTCCCCGACGGCGCCGGTCCCAACCCCAAGGACCTCATCGTCACGTACCTGCCGCTGTGCCATGTGGCTGAGCGGATCTTCTCCACCTGGACCCTCGTCGGGGCTGGCCCGTCCCTGAACTTCGCGGAGTCGATCGAGACCGTCACCGAGAACCTGCGCGAGATCCAGCCGACGCTGTTCTTCGCCGTGCCCAGGATCTGGGAGCGGCTGCACGCCCTGATCACCATCAAGGGCAACGATGCGACGTTCTTCAAGCGGGTCTGCTTGCGCTTCGCGATGGCCTTGGCGCGAGTGATCGGGCGGCAGAAGGCAGCCAACGGCGGCGACCACACGCTGGTGACCCGGCTGCTGTACACCGTGGGTCAGCCGTTGGTGTTCCGGGCCATGAAGGAGCGGATCGGTCTGCGCCGCTGCCGCCACGCCGGCTCGGGCGCGGCTGCCATAGCTCCGGAGGTGCTCGAATTCTTCATCGGCATCGGCGTCCCGGTGTTCGAGCTCTACGGCATGACCGAGAACTCGGCCGTGGCCACCTGCAACTTCGCGGGCCGCATGAAGCTGGGCACGGTAGGGGAGCCCTACGCCGACATCGGCCTGCGCATCGACGAGGCCACCGGAGAGATCCAGACCATGCATCCCGGCGTGTTCGCCGGCTACTGGAACAAGCCCGACAAGACCGCCGAGACGTTCACCGACGACGGCTGGCTGATGACCGGCGACGTGGGGGAGTGGGTGGACGGAACCCACATCAAGATCGTCGACCGCATCAAGCACATCATCATCACCTCCGGCGGCAAGAACATCTCCCCGTCGGAGATCGAGAACAGCCTCAAGACCTCGCCTTACGTGAAGGAGGCGATGGTGATCGGCGACGGCCGCAGGTTCGTGACCGCCCTGATCGGCATCGAGCTTGAGACGGTGGGCGACTGGGCCCAGCGCAACAACATCCCGTACACCACCTACCGGGACCTCTCCGAGAAGGAGGAGGTCGTCGAGTTGGTCTCCAAGGTGGTGGACGAGACCAACAAGAAGTTCGCCCGGGTCGAGCAGATCAAGAAGTTCAAGATGATCCCGAAGGAGCTCGACCACGAGGACGGGGAGCTGACCGCCACCCAGAAACTCAAGCGCAACGCCATGGAGGACATGTTCCGCGGCCTCGTGGAGTCGATGTACTGATAGTGAGCGCGATCGCCAAGCTTCAATCCATCGACCCGCGCCGCGGCGCGCCGATCGGCTTCTTGGCCGGCGTGCTGGGAGCGGCCCTGATCTTCGGGGCTGTGCAGCTCGCCAACGACCCGGCTCTGTTCTTCCAGACCTTCATGAAGTCGATGGGCCTCGGCTCGGTGTACGCGCTGATCGCATTGGGCTTCGTGCTGATCTTCAAGGCCACCCAGACCGTCAACTTCGCCCAGGGCGCCCTCGCCGCTACGGGCGCGCTGTTCGTGTGCTTCCTGGTGACCGACGGCCACATCCCGTTCACCAGCATCTCCAACCCCGTCAACAGCCTCGGCGGCCCCGACTGGGTGCGCTGGTTCCTGAATGTGGCCGTGGCTCTGGCCTTCGCGGCCGCGGTCGGCCTCGTGGTGGAGCGGCTGGCGATCCGCCCGATGATCGGCGAGCCGCTGTTCTCGGTCGCCGTGATCACTCTCGGCCTCGAGATCATGTTCCGGGTGTTCAACAACGACGCCGTCGAGGTCGAGTTCCGCCCGCTCGGCATTCCGTGGGCGGCCGATGGGTTCACGGTCGGCGGCGCCTTCATCAATTGGAGCTTCATCGCGGTGATGATCACCGCGGCCGCGGCCTTCGCGGCCGTCTTCCTCTTCTTCCGGTCGCGTCTCGGCATCGCCATGCGGGCGGTCGCCTTCGACCAGGAAGCGGCCATGGCCCAAGGAGTGAGCGTGGGCCGGGTGTTCGCCATTGCCTGGGCGGCCGGTGCGGTGCTGGCCGCGGTCGGCGGCATCTTCGCGACCCAGCCGCCGGTGGCCCAGACGCTGTCGGTCGACCAGGAGACGGCCAACATCGCCTTCAGGGCCCTGCCCGCAGTCATCCTCGGCGGTCTCGACTCCACCAGCGGGGCACTGCTGGGAGGCCTGCTCGTGGGCGTGGCCGAGATCTACGCCGGCCAGTACGCCCACGGCAACGTCTCGTGGCTCGGTGCGGGCTACCCGCTCATCGTGCCCTACGTCGTGATGATCGTCGGCCTGCTGGTGCGCCCCTACGGCATGTTCGGCACTCCCGAGATCCGGCGGGTGTGATGGCCTCCCCGGTGTTCGCCGCTTGTGAGAGCAGGAGGGCCTGAGCGGTGTTCGGGCGGCCCAACCTCTACACGGCGTACCGCCAAGAGGTCCAGATGCTGCCGACCTGGACCCAGAAGGCGACGTTCGCCGTGTTCGTCGCGCTGCTGTTCGCCATGCCGTTCGACCTGCCCGTCGTCAGCCACCTCCCCGTGGTCCGGTTCCTCGGCGACGGCGAGTGGCTGCGCCCCATGGCGCTGGTGATGGTGCTGGCCATCGCCGCGCTGGGCCTGAACATTCTGAGCGGCCTGGCCGGGCAGGTGTCGCTGGGCCACGCCTTCTTCATGGGCGTCGGCGCCTGCGCGGCCGTCTACCTGGGAGGCGCCAGCGGCGAGACCACCTGGGGCCATTCGCTGCCCATCTGGATCTGGCTGCCCGGCGCGGGCGTCGCGGCCGCGCTGGTCGGCGTGGTCGTCTCGCCGGTGGCGGTGCGGCTGCGCGGGCTGTATCTGGCCATTGTGACGCTGGGACTGGTGTTCCTGGGGATCCACTTCGGCAACACCAGCTGGGGCCGCAAGATCGCCGGCCCTCCCGCGCTGGGCCGCGAATTCCAGGAGCTCGACATCAGGCTGTGGAAGGAGGAGAAGCCGCTCATCAACGTCGGCGACGACGGCCGCTGGCTCTGGTTCGACGTCACCGACGGCCAGAAGCGCTACCTGTTCCTGCTGGTGCTGACCATCGTGTTCGCGCTGCTGGCCAAGAACCTGCTGCGAACACGCACCGGTCGAGCCCTCCAGGCGATACGCGACCGCGACATCGCGGCCGAGGTGATGGGGGTGCCCGAGTTCCGCTACAAGCTGGTGGCCTTCGCGGTGTCGTCGTTCTTCGCCGGGGTGTCCGGCGCGCTCTTCGCAGCGTTGTCGCAGCGGGTGCTGGCCACCGACTTCGGCCTGTTCCTGTCGGTGGAGTTCATCGCCATCCTGCTGATCGGCGGGGCGGGCACCACCGCAGGCCCGCTGATCGGGACCTTCTTCGTGGTGATGGCGCCGCAGTTCCTGGAATCCTTCACCGAGTGGCTCGACGCGGCCGAGGGCGGCGCCACCGGCGCGCTCGCCGCCGTCGTGCTCACCGAGGGCGGCGATTTCGGCATCATCAACACCGCCATCCAGACCCCTGGATGGACACTGAGCGTGTTCGACTGGAACATCGTGCTGTTCGGCCTTCTCATCGTGGTGTTCTTGATCGTCGAGCCGCTCGGACTGTTCGGGATCTGGGTGCGGGTGCGCAACTACTGGAAGCGATGGCCGTTCAGCTATTAGCCGGCCGGCCTGCCGCGGCGCTGTGGCACAATGGCGGCGAGATCTGTCCCGAGAGAGACCTTCTCAAACAACCTACAACCCCAAGGAGGAACCGTGAAGTCAATCCGATGGCTGGTCGCAGTGCTCAGTGTGGTGGCCCTCGTGGCTGCCGCCTGCGGCGACGACGAGGAGCCGGCCGCCCCCGCAACCGGCGCGGCCGACGTGGCTGAGGCCCAGCAGGCCGCTGCCGCGGCGCAGGCGGCCGAGGAGGAGGCCTTGGCGGCCGCCTCCGCCGCCGAGGAGCGGCTCGCCGCGGCCGAGGCGGCCGCGGCCGCAGCCGGCGAGGAGATGCAGGCCGAAGCCCAGGCCGAACTTGAGGCGGCCCGCGCCGAGGCCGCCGCCGCCCAGGAGGCGGCCGCTGCCGCGGCCGAGGAGGCTGCCATGGCCACCGAGCAGGCCGCTGCCGCGGCCGAGGAGGCTGCCATGGCCACCGAGCAGGCCGCCATGGCCGAGGCTGCGCTGGCCGAAGCGGCCATGATCGCCACCGACCACGGTGTGGACGTCGAGAACCGGGTGATACGCGTCGGCGTCAACACCGACCTGTCGGGCGCCTTCGCCCCACTGACGACCAAGATCACGGACGGGCACCTGGCCTACTGGCAGTGGATCAACGACAACGGCGGGATCCAGGGCTGGACCATCGAGCCGGTCGTGATCGACAACGCCTACAACGTGCCGACCCACCTCGAGAACTACGAGGTCATGGCGGGCGACGGCCCTCAGAGCGTGGTGATGTTCTCCACGTCCACGGGCTCGCCCCACACGGCCTCCACCGCGGAGTTGCTCATCGAGGACAACCTGGCGGCCATCCCGCTGTCGTGGTACTCGGGCTGGGCCGACCCGGAGATCGGGCGCAACGTGTTCGAGGTGCAGACCAACTACTGCATCGAGGCCATGAACGGCGCCACTTACATGGCTGAGACCTACGGCCCGAACGTGGCCATCGCCAGCTTCCCCGGCGACTACGGGGAGGACGGCGCCGAGGGCATCAAGGTGGCCGCCGAGGCGCTGGGCCTGAACATCGCCTACGACGGCCAGGCCCAGGTCGTGCCGGGCGGGGACCTGACCCCGGTCATCGCCGGCATCGCCGAGTCGGGCGCCGACTGGGTGTGGCTGACCACCAACCCGACCACCACCGCCCAGCTCATTGGCGGCGCCGCCCAAGCCGGGTTCAGCGGCCAATGGTCGGGCAACAGCCCGAGCTGGAACCCGGCGCTGCTGGGCACCGGCATCGCCGAACTGGCCGACGCCACCTACACCCACTCCAGCTACATGGTCCTGTGGGGAGTCGGCGAGGCCGAGGGCATGCAGGAGATGATCTCGGTCATGCAGGAGTACCGTCCCGACGCTCCGTTCGACGACGTGTACGCCATCAGCTTCATCGAGGGCTATGTCGCCACCCAGATCCTGGACGCGGCCATCAGCAGCGGCGACCTCACCCGGGCCGGGGTGCTGGCCGCGGCCAACTCGATCACCGCCGACCTCAAGGGGTTGGCCCCCGATCAGAGCTGGAGCGGCAACCCGGACCACAACGTCGTGCGGGGGACCTACCTCTACGACGTCGACCTGTCGCTGTACACGCCGGGCGCGACCGTGTCGACGCCCGACGGCAACAACGGGTTCAGCCTGATCAAGGGCCCCTACGTCTCCGAGACGGCCGCCAACTGGCAGTACGAGCCCTGCTTCAAGGCCTCGTAGGCCTCCAGGACCCGAGCGGGGCGGGTCGCCGGCGCCGCCCGGGACCCGCCCGCTCTGCCCGCACTGGCCGAAGGCGGCGGTTGATGCTCGAAGTCGCAAACCTCGAGGTCGTCTACAACGAGGTCGTACTCGTGCTGCGCGGCTTGTCGATCGAGGTCCCCGACGGCAGCATCGTGGCGCTGCTCGGCGCCAACGGGGCGGGCAAGACCACCGCGGTGCGGGCCGTCACCGGCCTCCTCGACGTCCATGAGGGCGACATCACCAAGGGCTCGGTCGTCTGGAACGGCGCCGACATCTCCAACTACAAGCCGCCCCGCATCGTCGAGGCCGGGATCACCCAGGTGATGGAGGGCCGGCGGATCTTCGCTGAGTTGACGGTGGACGAGAACCTCACCGCGGGAGCGTTCACCGTCCGGGACCGCAAGGAGAACGAGCAGGCCTACGAGCGGGTCATGGAGCTGTTCCCGCTCCTGAAGGGCAGGCAGCGGGACACCGCCGGCTACCTGTCGGGCGGCGAGCAGCAGATGCTGGCCATCGGGCGGGCGCTGATGGCCGACCCGAAGCTGCTCATCCTCGACGAGCCCTCACTGGGGCTCGCCCCGATGCTGATCGAGCAGATACGCGACATCATCACCGACATCAACGCGCAGGGCACCAGCGTGCTGTTGATCGAGCAGAACGCGGTGATGGCCCTGTCGATCGCCCACTACGGCTACGTCATGGAGTCGGGCAAGGTGGTGATGGACGGCGAGCCCCGCAAACTCCTGGACGACGAGGACGTGCAGGAGTTCTATCTGGGCCTGCATGCGGAGGGCGAGCGCAAGTCGTTCCGCGACGTGAAGCACTACAAGCGCCGCAAGCGCTGGCTGTCATGAGCAGCACGACCCGTCCCAGGGGCCGGCTGCCATGAGGCCCCGGGGAGAACCGGCGCCCGCGCTGCTCGAGGTGGACGACATCTCGCTGCGCTTCGGCGGGGTGACGGCCATCGACTCGGTGTCGTTCGAGGTCGCCGAGGCCGAGCTGTTCGCCATCATCGGTCCCAACGGCGCAGGCAAGACGTCGATCTTCAACTCCATCTCGCAGGTGTACCGGCCCCAGTCGGGCGACATCCGCTGGAAGGGAACTTCCATCATGGGCACCCGGCCCGACCGGGTGGCCCGACTCGGGGTGGCCCGCACGTTCCAGAACATCGAGCTGTTCTCCCACATGACCGTGCTCGACAACCTCCTCACCGGCCGGCACATCCGCATGACCGGGTCGTTCCTGGCCGGCGCGCTTTGGGTGGGCAAGGCCAAGCGGGAGGAGATCGAGCACCGCCGCAGGGTGGAGGACATCATCGACTTCCTGGAGATCGAGGGGTGGCGGAAGCACCCGGTGGCGCTGCTGCCCTACGGGATCCAGAAGCGAGTAGAGCTCGGCCGGGCGCTGGCCATGGATCCTGAGATGCTCATGCTCGATGAGCCGGTGGCCGGAATGAACCTCGAGGAGACCGAGGACATGGCCCGCTTCGTCCTGGACATCCGGCGCGAGCTCGGCGTCACCCTGCTCATGGTGGAGCATGACATGGGACTGGTGATGGACATCGCGGACCGGGTGATGGTCCTGGACTTCGGTCGCCGGATCTCCGAGGGGACCCCGGCCGAGGTGCAGCGCGATCCCAAAGTGATCGCGGCCTATCTCGGCAGCACAGAGCTGGACACTTCCGCCGCCGAGTGAATCGGGCGCCTGAGAAACGCTCGGCGCGAGAAGTAGGATCGTCGGTGTGACCGGGCCTGCCATGACCCGCGCGTCAGTAGCGCTGCTCGATGAGCGCCGCCAGCTCACTGCCGATGAGCTGGCCGAGCTAGCCGAGGTCGACGATTCGGCGGTGCCATCGCTCGCCGCGCTGGCCCACGAAGTTCGGCTGGCCTGGGCCGGACCGGTGGTGGAGGTGGAGGGCATCCTGTCGGCCAAGACCGGGGGCTGCGGTGAGGACTGCCACTTCTGCAGCCAGTCGGCCGTGTTCGACACGCAGGTCAAGGCCACGCCGTTTCTCGACACAGAGGAGGTGCTGGCCGCGGCCCGCGAGACCGCGGAGCTCGGGGCCACCGAGTTCTGCATGGTGCTGGCAGTGCGGGGACCGGATCGCCGCACCATGGACCGCGTGATCGAACTCACCGGGCTGGTCTCGGCCGAGACCGGCCTCAACGTCGCGATCAGCGCAGGCATCCTGACCCGGGACCAAGCCTTCGAGCTGGCCGCGGCCGGGGTCCACCGCTACAACCACAACCTGGAGACGAGCCGGTCGTTCTTCGGCCGGGTCGTGACCACCCACAGCTTCGACGAGCGGGTGGACACCTGCACCTACGTGCGCGAGGCCGGCATGGAGCTGTGCTGCGGCGTGCTGCTCGGCATGGGTGAGAGCGTCGAGCAGCGGCTGGAGCTGATCGAGCAGATAAGGGCGGTGGAGCCCTGCGAGGTGCCCATCAACTTCCTGAACCCCCGACCGGGCACGCCGCTGCAGATCCGCAGGCCGGTCGGCGCCCTGGAGGCCATCCGCTGGATCGCGCTGTTCCGGCTGGCCCTGCCGTCGGTGATACTGCGCTACGCCGGCGGCCGCGAGATCACCCTCCGGGACCTTCAGGCCATGGGCATGACCTCGGGAATCAACGCGCTGATCGTGGGCAACTACCTGACCACTCTGGGGCGGGAGCCTCAGAAGGACATCGACATGCTCGTCGACCTGCGCATGCCCATAGGCAGCCTGTCGGCCGCGGTCTGACAGGGTCCTCGGTTCTGTGAGCACGCTGGCCGAGCGGAGCGGCACGACTGCGCCGGGAAGCGGCCCGGAGTCCTGCTGCTCGGGCTGCGGTCGCCTTGACTGCTCCGGCTGCCTGCCCGAACTGGACCCGCCCCGCTACTGCGCCCGGTGCGGGGCCTGGCTGGCCACTTCGGTAACCCCGGCGGGCTGGACGGCCAGGTGCCGCAACTGCGGTCCCGTCCGGTCGGGCTCGTAGGACTTCCACCACCTCGCCGTCGGGGTGTCTGCGCCGGGTGGTCGAGCGCGGTCTCATCCGGTCAGGCTCGCAGCACCTCGACTACCTCGCCGCAGGCCGTGCAGCGGTGCACGGCCCGGCACCGGGCCGGGCCGAACGGCGACTGCTCGACCAGCGCCGCGACGCCGCAGCGGGGGCACTCGGCGGGCCTGCCGGGCACCGCCACCGAAACCGTGAAGTCGCGGGCCATGACGGCGCGGGCGTGACCGCTGAGCCTCGAGGCGTCCCAACGCCCGGTGCTGCGCCGTACCTCGACCCCGGTGATGCCGTCGAGCGCGCCGACCGCGGCAGTGATTTCGGCGGTGATGACGTCATGGGCGGGACATCCGCTGAACGTGGTGATCAACTCGACGGTGGCACGCCCGTCCACGACCTCGGTCGAGGCGATCATGCCCATGTCGACCACGCTGACGCCCGGGTACTCCGGATCGTCCACGCGCCGCAGCGCGTCGATCACGTCGAACGCCAGGTCCGCCCGGCCGCCGCCGGTCACGCCGTCAATCCTACGGCACTGCCGAGGCACACCCCGATCCGCGATGCGCACGCTCGCTGGCGACAGACGCGGCTCCAGCCACTAGTGTCGCGGGGCATGCCGCTCGGGGCCGCATCGGAGACGAAGCCAGCGGCGTTGTCCCCGGGGAGACTGCACCCCTCAGGCTGGGTGGCCCTGGGGACGCTGCTGGCGGCGATCGTCGCGCACCTCTTCGTGGACACCGCGTACCTGATCGGCCACTTCGAGTGGTGGTGGTGGATCGTTCTCGTCGCCGGCGTGGCCGTCTCGGCGTGGCATGACGGCCTCCACCGGCTGCGCCTGCTGATCGAGGGGATCCCCAGCATCACCCTGAGGCTCGCCATGATCCTGGCGTGGGCGGTGTTCATCCTGCAGTTCTTCAATGTGATCACCCGTTACAGCAACGAGTACGTGGAACAGGACATCCTCATCGGTGAGGTGGTCAGCCTGGCCTGGCAGTCGTTCGGGCTCATGTTCCTGCTGGCGATCAACGGCGGAGTCCGCGACGGGGTGAACCCCCGCATCGACTTCTGGTGGATCAACTTCTCGAACAAGACCAAGGCCGCCCTCGACTTCGCCATGCACACGGCGCTGCTGCTGCCGTTCGTCTTCATGAGCGTCCGCATCCTGCAGCACTACGCGGCGGCCGCCCTCGGCCGGCGCTACAGCGGCGAGTGGCCCGCCGGCTGGCGGGTGTGGCAGAGCTGGGAGGAGGCCGTGGACGCGGGCGGCCTGGCGGTGGGGCCCATCAAGACGATGCTGCTGGTGGGCTTCTTCCTGTTCGGCCTGCAGGTCCTGGCCGAGGTCATCAAGACCGGGTTCGTGCTCATCGGGCGCGACGACTACGGCGCCATCGTGGAACGCGACACCCCGCTGCGGATCGAGTAGCCGTGGGAGTGCTCGCCCTGGAGACGATCTTCGGCATGGACGCCGGGGTGTTCCTGGCCCTGACCATGTTCGCCGTGTTCATGCTGGTGATCCTGTCGGGCTACAACGTGGCGTTCTCGTTCGCGGCCACCGCGCTGTTCTTCAGCTTCGTCGGCGACTGGCTCGACGTCTTCGACCCCAACACTCTCAACACGCTGCCGGGAAGGTGGTACAAGGCTGTCAGCGACCCGACGCTGCTGGCGGTGCCGCTGTTCGTGCTCATGGGCGCCATCCTCGAGCGGTCGGGCATGGCCGAGCGCCTGCTCAACGCGTTCGGGATGCTGATGGGCCGGCTCCGGGGGGGCGTGGCGGCCGCGGTGGTGGTGGTGGGCACGCTGCTGGCCGCGGCCACCGGCGTGGTGGCCGCCACCGTGATCGTGATGGGCCTGCTGTCGCTGCCCGCCATGGTGCGTCTCGGCTACGACAACAAGCTCTCCACCGGCGCCATCATCGCCTCGGGCACCCTGGCCCAGCTGCTGCCGCCGAGCATCGTGCTGATCCTGCTGGCCCAGCAGCTCGGGGTCGGCATCCTCGGACTGTTCGCCGGGGCCCTGCTGCCCGGCCTGCTGCTGAGCGGGCTCTACGTGGCCTACGTGCTGGTGCTGGCGTGGCTCAGACCCCACACGGGGCCGGCCATGCCCAAGGAGCAGCGCACGCTCACCGGCAACCCGTCGCTGCGGACGAAGCTGCTGCTCGCCGCGATCCTGGCGTTGATGGTGGGAGCGGTGACGCTGCTGGCCAGAGCGAGCGGGATGGGGTTCCTGGCCAGCGGGTGGTCGCCGCTTGCCATGGTCGTGGTCCACTTCGTCATCTTCTTCGTGGTCCTGCTGCGCACCCGGATGCTGGCCGCCGAGGTGCTGGTGGCCATCGTGCCGATTCTGACGCTGATCTTCGGAGTGCTGCTGTCGATCTTCGCGGGGATTGCCACGCCTTCGGAGTCGGGCGCGGTGGGGGTCTTCGGCGCGCTGCTGCTGACCGTTTTGAACTGGCTGTTCGACGATCTGCTGGCCAAGGAGGGCGCCACCCACATCACCAAGGGCTGGCGGCTCGACTGGCGGGCGGTCAAGGACGCGGCCCGCTCCACCACCAACGTGGTGGTCCTGGTCATGACGCTGCTGTTCTGCTCGACCTTCTTCAGCGCCATGTTCTTCCAGCTCGGCGGGTCGGACCAGACCTCCGAGTGGCTGACCGCGATCGGCGGCGGCAAGTGGGGCTTCGTGGTCATCGCCATGGTCGCGGTCTTCCTGCTGGGCATCAATCTGGAGTTCCTGGAGATCACCTTCATCGTGGTGCCGATCTTCGTTCCGGCCATGGACTTCCTCGGGTTCACCCCCGACGAGAAGATCTGGTTCGCGGTGCTGATGGCGGTGAACCTGAACATGGCCTTCATCTCGCCACCGGTGGGGTTCTCGCTGTTCTATCTGCAGAGCGTGGCACCGCCCGAGGTGAAGACGGCCGACATCCACAAGGGCGCCTTCCCGTTCATGGGCCTGCAGGCGCTGGCCCTGGTGATCCTGGCCGCGTTCCCCGCCATCACCTACACGTCGATAGACACGTTCCGGTTCGGTTGACGCCCGACGGCGCAACAAGCCGGCGGCGCGCGCCCGGCGGCCGGCGACAGGGGTCCGAGCCCGGTGCCTGGGACAGGCTAATTCTCGACACCCGCCCGGACGTTGGTGTATTGTCCGGCCCGCGCCGGTGGCGGTTGCCTGGAATCCCGGTTCCGGGAAAGGCGGCCAGCGGCGGCTCAACAGTCAACCTACGGAGGGAAACGAAGTGACTCAAGAAGCAAACTCGACCGCGACCGACAGCTCGGCCGTGGACATGATGCTCGACGAGGCGGACTCCTCGAGCCTGGCGCGGCGGGGATTCATAAAGGGCGGTCTCGGCGTAGCCGGGTTCGCAGCCGCTTCCGCGATCCTGGCCGCGTGCGGCGACGACGAGGAGGCCCCCGCGCCGGCCGCGGCCCCCGACGGCGAGGCGGCCACCACTACCACCGCCGCCGCGGCGCCGACCACCACGGCCAGCGACACCGTGGCCGTCACGGCGCAGGGTCCGGAGATCGAGTGGGAGATGGCCACCAGCTGGCCCACCGCCCTGGTGACCCTGTTCGGCTCGGCCCAGTACTTCGCCAGGAGGGTGGGCGAGCTCACCGGCGGGCGCTTCGTGATCAACGCGCGTCCTGCGGGCGAGATCGTCGGCGGCCTCGAGGTGCTGCAGACGGTGCGCGACCTCGGGGTGGAGATGGGTCACACCGCCTCCTACTACTACGTCGGCATCAGCCCGGTGCAGCAGTTCGGCACCGCGGTCCCGTTCGGGCTCAACCAGCGCCAGCAGAACGCCTGGCTGTACGGCACCTTCGACAACGACGGCAGGCGGAGCGGCATCGACCTGCTCAACGAGTTCTACGCGGAGGAGCACGGCATCATCACCTTCCCCGGCGGCGCCACCGGCTGCCAGATGGGCGGATGGTTCACCAACGAGATCAACACGGTCGACGACTTGAACGGCCTCAAGATGCGCATCCCCGGCCTCGCCGGGCGCGTGCTGGAGAACCTCGGCGGCGAGCAGGTGACGCTGGCAGGCGGCGAGATCCTGCAGGCCATCCAGACCGGCGCCATCGACGGCGCCGAGTTCGTCGGCCCGACCGACGACCTGATCCTGGGCCTCAACGAGTTCCAGGGCGACCTGTTCTACTACCACCCGGGCTGGTGGGAGCCGGGCACGGCGCTCGAGGTCCAGATCTCGCTGGACAGGTGGAACGAGTTGCCTCCGGCGTACCAGGCCGCCGTTCAGGCCGCCGCCGCCGACGCCAACATGAGGACCATGGCCACCTACGACGTGCTCAACCAGCGGGACCTGCAGACGGTCAAGGGATTCGCCCAGATCCGCGAGTTCTCGCCCGAGCTGATGGCCGCGTTCAAGGCCGAGACCGAGAACGTGCTCGACAGCGTGGCTGCCGAGGACGAGAACTTCGCCCGGATCCTCGGACCGTGGCGCGAGTTCCGCGACGGCATCTCGGAGTGGCACGGCCTGGCCGAGCGGTCGTTCCTGAGCCAGCAGACCCAGGTCTGACCGACCCGTCGACCGACTGTTGCCCCGGTCCGGCCCATGGCCGGCCGCGGGCCGCAGTTCGTGGACCAGCTGTCTTGACGCGGCAAACTACGAGCGAGCGCGGATTTGATCGGCGGCCAATCGCGTCGCAGGGTCGGTGACGTTCTTCACAGCCTCACGACATCAGTGGCTTCGTGAGCCCCCACTACTCAAGGGTCAGCGCGCGCCACGACCGACAGCAGGGCCGTCGCTGTCGGCTGGTCGTCGGAGGCCGCCGTCAGCGACCGTCGCAGCAACGTGGCGAACGGATTCAGGCTCCGAAGTCTTCGGGCACGTGGATGGGCATGTCCGTGGAGGCCCACTCCCTGACCGTCTTGGCTACTTGGGAGGCTTCCTCC
Source organism: Acidimicrobiaceae bacterium (assembly GCA_009844405.1). Taxonomy (GTDB): domain Bacteria; phylum Actinomycetota; class Acidimicrobiia; order Acidimicrobiales; family Aldehydirespiratoraceae; genus Aldehydirespirator. Next base: position 4,974 of record VYBO01000097.1, on the reverse strand, counting down.
GGTGGGAGCGTGGCCACGATGCTGCGTCCCAGCGCCTCGAACACCGGGATCTCGTCATCGTCGAGGGCTCGCATGGGTGCCTTGCGGGCCATGGCCGCGTCCAGGGCCGAAGCCAGTCGCTCCAGCTTGGCTTGCTCCCGCTCGGCCTCGGACTCGGCGAACTCGCCCATCACGTCGGCTGCGAACAGTTCGAGGGTCTCGCAGATGTGGTCGTGGCGGTTGTTGCCGCCCTGCTGGATGAACACCACCTGGTCGACGCCGGCCTCCGCGAAGCCTCGGAGGTGCTTGCGGACCTGCTCGGGAGTGCCGATGCCGCTCTGGTTGCCCCTGTCCTCGATGGTGTGCCTGGCTGCCAGATAGTCGGCCCAGATGTCGGTGCGGCCCGGCTTGTGCCGGCCGAAGATGTAGTGGTGGCCGAGGCCGTAGCCGAAGAACTGGAAGCCGTCGAGTCCCCTGCGCTTCGCCTCCAGCTGATCCGGGTGGATCGACAACCCGGTGACCATGGCGATGTTGGGGTTGATGGCGTGGCCGATGGGCACGCACTCGGTCTCGAGGATCCGGTAGTAGTCCTGCACCCATGCGGCCGCGTCGCTGGGATCGACGAAGGAGAAGGTGAGCGCGCCCATGCCCAGCCTGGCGGCCAGTTTGATCGTCTCCCTGTTCGAGCAGGCCACCCACAGCGGGGGATGGGGCTTCTGCACCGGCTTGGGCACCACGTTGCGGCACGGCATCGAGAAGAAGTCGCCGTTGTAGCCGGGGTAGGGGTCCATGGCCATCATGTTGCAGCACTGCTCGACCGCCTCCTGCCAGGCCGGGCGCTTGTCGTCCACGGTGACGCCGAAGCCGCCGAGTTCCAGGATGGACGACGACTCGCCGGTGCCGAAGTCCACCCGGCCGCCCGAGACCAGGTCGAGGGTGGCGATCCGCTCGGCGACCCTGGCGGGGTGGTTGTAGCCGGGGGGCATCAGCACGATGCCGTGACCGAGCCGGATGCGCCGGGTGCGCTGGCTGCACGCGGCCAGGAACACCTCGGGCGCGGAGGAGTGCGAGTACTCCTCCAGGAAGTGGTGCTCCACCTCCCAGGCGTAGTCGAAGCCCAGCCGGTCGGCCAGCTCCACCTGCTCCAGCGCCTCGTTGAAGAGCCGCTGCTCGTCGCCGTCACGCCAGGGACGGGGCAACTGGTGCTCGTAGAAGATCCCGAATTTCATGATTGGGACTCTACGAGGCGAGAGCGGCGGCGGGGGTAGACGAAGGCGAACGTCACGAAGTTGCAGAAGTAGCCGCCGGCGCACACCGTCCAAACCGTGTTGTAGGCAGCCAGCTGGGCCGCGGCGCCGTCGGGCTGGCCGATCATCGCGAACGCGATGGCGATGGCGAACGCCACCGAGAGCTGGAAGAAGGTGGTGCGACCGGCGGTGGCCATCGCGTAGCGCTCCGGGGGGATGTCGCGCAGCGCCGCGCCCACCAGCTGCGAGAAGCCGGTGCCTGCCGAGATCCCCACCAGGACGGTGGCCACCAGAAGGCGCGCCAACGAGGGCTCGGTGGAGACGGCCAGAACGAGCCACAGCAGCCCCGCCATCCCGCAGACCGATCCGGCGGTCAGCAACGGGGCGTTGCCGATCCGGTCGGCCAGCCGCCCGGCCTGCGGCGCGACCAGGAACGAGACCATGGGTCCGACCGAGTACGCGAGCCCGGTCTCCAGCGCGGACCATCCCCAGACCTCCTGGATGAACGACGGAAGCGGTACCAGCAGGGCGAAGAAGCCGAGGGAGAAGAACAGCGAGCCGAGGTTGCCGAGCACGAACGAGCGGATGCGGAGCAGGTCGAGGTCGAACAGCGGCGCGGGGTGGTGCCGGCTGCGCCACGCGAACGCGGCCACCAGCAGTGCGCCGGCCGCGAACGAGGCGACGGTCGGCGCCGTTGCCCATCCCCATGTCTCGCCCTGGACGATTCCGAGGATGACCGCGCCGACCCCCACCGACGCCAAGGGGACGCCGATCATGTCCACCTTCGCCCCGGCCGCCCCGCCGGGCCCAGGCGGCCCGTGAGCGGAGCGAGCACGAGCGGGGGGCTGGGCGCCCGCGGGCAGAACCCGAGCGCCGGCCACCAGGGCGGTGAGAGCCACAGGCACGTTGACGTAGAACACAGACCTCCAGCCGAAGGCCGCGATGAGCACTGCTCCCAGGGCCGGTCCCACGGCCGCGGCCAGCCCTCCCATGGCGCCCCAGGTGCCGATGGCGGTCTGATGCCGGCTGCGGGGGAAGGCGTCGAACAGCAGGGCCAGGCCGGCCGGGTACTGCATGGAGCCGCCCACAGCCTGAAGGACCCGGGCCGCGATCAGCATCTCGATGCTGGTGGAGGCGCCGGCCGCCACCGAGCCCAGCGCGAACAGCGCCAGTCCGGCGCGGAAGATTCGCCTGCGGCCGTAGCGGTCAGCCAGCCAGCCCGACAGCAGCAGCAGGGCGGCCACCACGATCGAGTATGCGTTCACCACCCACGACAGCGCGGCCGGTGTGGTGCCCGCCAGCGCCGCCCGGATCTCGGGCAGGGCCAGCGCGATGATCGTGAGTTCCATCGCGACCATGAACACGGCCACCGACACCACCGCGAGCGTCAACCACGCCGATCGGGACACCGGTTCCATCGCGGGAAACTCTATGGATCGCGGTCGCCCAGGCAGCATCGGCGGCGCGGCAACTCTACTGCAATGAAAGATCCACTACTCTGATTAGATATGTGCGCGGGCGTCGCGCTAGAGTTGGCCCGACTCGGCGCACGCTGGCGAGCTCCGCACCCGTGGCGCTACGGTTTCGCCGCAACACAACGACACCCGTAGGGGGGAAAATGGCCACTGATCTTGAGAGGTTCGTCTCCGCCGACGGACGCGAGGAGCAGATCCGAGAGGTCGAGGCTCGCATCGAGGCCGACGACATCCGGTACCTGTACTGCCAGTTCGTCTCGGTGACGGGACGGATCATGGGCAAGGGCATACCGGCCAAGCACTTCGGCATGATCGCCCGCAAGGGCTTCCAGCTGGTGTACGGCTCCACCGCCAACCTCTTCATCGACCGCCACGGGAACTACATCGGCTACGGCCCCGAGGCTCGCGAGCTGGTCGGCATCGGCGAGCCCGAGACCTTCATGCCGCTGCCCTGGGACTCCAGGACGGCCCGGGTGTGGTGCACGCTGTTCAGGGGCCGTGAGGAGGAGGTGGACGGCGGCGCCTACCTGACCTCCGACTGCCGGGGGAATCTGCGGCGCCTCCACGCCGAGTTCGAGGCCAAGCACGGGCTGCACCTGCGGGCCGGCTGCGAGCCCGAGATGATGTGGCTCAAGGCCGACGCCGACGGCAAGCCCACCGTCGAGGGCATGACCAAGCCGAACTGCTACCACATCGACCAGTTCGCCGAGCTGCAACCCCTCATCCACAGGGTGGTGGAGTACTGCGAGGCCATGGGCCTGGACATGATCCAGGGCGACCACGAGGACGCCCCCGGCCAGCTGGAGCTCAACTTCATGTTCGACCGGGCCGAGCTCACCGCCGACCGGCTCACCACCTACCGCCAGGTCTGCAAGCAGGTCGGCCGGGAGCTCGGCGCCTTCCCATGCTTCATGCCCAAGCCGTTCATGGGGGTGTCGGCCAACGGCTGCCACCACAACATCTCGCTGTGGGACGCCGACGGCAACAACAAGTTCATGCCCGAGGGCGACAATCCACAGATGCCCGGCCCCGTCGGCATGAAGGCCATCGGCGGGATCCTCGAGCATGTGCGGGCCCTGACCTGCCTCACCTCGCCGACGGTCAACTCCTACCGCCGTCTGTGGGACACGGGCTTCTGGGCGCCGGTGTTCGCGGACTGGGGCTTCCAGAACCGCACCACCGCCCTGCGGGTCAGCGCCCCCGGCCGCTTCGAGTACCGCTCGGTGGACAGCGCGGTCAACCCGCACCTGTCGTTCGCGGGCCTGCTGCAGGCCATGGACGACGGCCTCGACCGCGGTCTCGACCCGGGCGAGCCGGAGGAGCGCAACATCTACGAGGCGATGGAGGCCGGCAAGGCCGTCGAGAAGATCCCGCTCACCCTGGGCGAGGCCTTGGAGGCCCTGCGCAACGACGAGGTTGTCATGCGGGCCCTGCCGGGCGAGATGAGCAACGTGTTCTTCCACTACAAGGAAGACGAATGGGAGCGGTTCCTGGCGACCGTGACGGACTGGGACGTGGAGGAGTACCTGGACGTCCTTCCCTAACGGACCGGAGACGAAAGAACTCGAGACACCCAGAACAAGGGGGTAGAACCATGTGCGGCATAGCCGGCGTGATCCACCGGGACGGCACCGCCGACATCGGGGCCGAGCTCACGGCCATGCTCCAGTCGATGAAGCACCGCGGGCCGGACTCCACCGGCTACGCGGTGTACGGACCGGCCGACGATCTGGTCGTGATCCGGTTCGTGCTGGCCGAGCCCAACAAGAGCACCGGTTTCGGCATGGAGGAGCGCCTGGAGCGCAACCGGGCCGAGGTCGAGTCCCGTCTGGCCAAGATCGGCGCCGAGGTGGCCACGGTCAGCAGCGACACCGGTTACGCCTTCCGGGCCACCATCCGCTACGGCGGCGACCTCAAGGCTCTGGCCGACTACCTGGAGGACGTGCCCGGGTGCGAGGTGCTGTCGTTGGGCAGCTCGTTGGAGATCATCAAGGACCTGGGCGACGCCGAGACGGTCAGCGGCCAGTACAAGTTGGGCTCGTTCCGGGGCACCCACGGCATCGGCCATGTGCGCATGGCCACCGAGTCCGAGGTCGACCTGGCCAGCGCCCACCCCTACTGGGCCTATCCGTTCGCCGACGTGGCCGTGGTTCACAACGGCCAGCTCACCAACTACCACCAGTGGCGCCGGCGCCTCGAGCAGCACGGTCACCGCTTCCAGAGCGAGTGCGACTCCGAGATCATCGCGGTGTACCTGGCCGAGTACATGGCGC
>VYBO01000018.1 GCA_009844405.1 Acidimicrobiaceae bacterium | reverse complement strand
GCCCCCCGGACACCGACCCCCCGGATACCCCAAAGGAGACTTCGATGGAGATCGCCGTTCAGACACCGCCAGAACACACCGACTACGCCCGGCTGGTCGACATCTGGCAGACGGCCGACGACCTCGGCTTCGCGGCCGGGTTCACATTCGACCACTTCGTGCCGCTGAACCCGGGCGAGCGGCCCTCGGCGCCGGGCGGGACCCCCGACGGTCCCCAGTTCGAGGGCTGGACCGTGCTGGCCGCGCTGGGCGCGGTCACCAGCCAGCTGGACCTGGGCACGCTGGTCACCGGGATCACCTACCGCCATCCGGTGCTTCTGGCCAAGATCGCGGTGACCCTCGACCACATCAGCGCCGGCCGGGCCCTGCTGGGGGTGGGCGCAGCCTGGCACGAGGCCGAGCACCTCATGTACGGCTTCGGCTACCCGGGCGTGGGCGACCGCATGACCATGCTGGACGAGACGCTGGAGGCGTTCTCGCTGCTGTGTCGCGCCGACGACCCGGTCGACTACGACGGGCGCTTCGTGCAGCTGAGCGGTGCCTGCTTCGACCCCAAGCCGGTGCGGCCCGGCGGCGTGCCGGTGCTGGTGGGCGGCAGCGGCGAGCGGCTGCGACGTATCGCGGCCGGCCGGGGCGACTGGTACAACGGCTTCTGGGCCCCGTGGGAGTGGCCCGAGGTCAACGACGGCCTCGACAAACTGCTGGCCGGCAACGGCCGAGGCCCTGGCGACCTGAAGCGCACCGCCTTCGTGTTCACCGAGTTGGCTGACGATCCCGCCACCACCGAGGGCCTGGTCCGGACGTTCCAGGCCACCCGTGGCGGCACCGAGGAGGAGATCCGGGCCCGGATCGTGGCCGGCTCGCCCGAGCAGATGGTGTCTGTGCTGGAGTCCTACGCGGCCGCCGGGGTCGACATGGCCATCCTCAACATCCGCCCCGACCAGGGAGCGGCCGAGGTGGCCCGCTTCGGCGAGCAGGTCCTGCCCGCCTTCGACCGCCGGGCCTAGCGTGCCTGCCAGGTCCGATCTGTGCGGCCGCGAATTGGCAGCGTTGTGCACCTATAGCGGGTGTTCTGCTGCCAATTCGGGAGTCGGGGTTCGTGCGGCCGCGAATTGGCAGCTGTATTCGCCTATGGCGGGCGTTCTGCTGCCAATTCGGCCATGAGTGACGGCCAGCCCGTCGACGTGCTGGTGCGGGGCGGCACGGTGGTGCCCTGCGAAGGGTCGCGCCGGGCGTTCGTCGGCGATGTGGCCGTGCGCGACGGCAGCATCGTGTCGGTCAGCCCCTCTACGGGCCGGGAGTCCCCGCCGGCGGCCAGGGTCATCGACGCCTCCGACTGCGCGGTGATCCCCGGCTTCGTCAACGCCCACACTCACACGCTGATGGAGCGGGGCGTTTTCGAGGACATGGACTTCTTCACCTGGCTGGAGAACTTCGCCCTGCCCAAGGACATGGCCTACGAGCCCCGCCACCAGCGGGCCGGGTCGCTGCTGTGCCAGGCCGAGATGATCGCCAACGGAACCACCAGCTTCATCGACATCTTCCGGTTCCCGGCCGAGTCCGCCGCGGTGGCGGTCGACTCGGGCCTTCGGGCCACCATCAGCCCCCAGGCGGTCGACACCCCGGCCGGTGCGGGCGAGACCTTGGAGTCCAGCGAGGCCTTCATCGACGCCTGGCACGGCCGCCACCCCCGGGTGCGGGCCTGGTTCGGTCCCCACTCGCTGTACACCGTGGACGCGGCCACCTACACGGCCATGCGGGAGCGGGCCGACCAGCTCGGCGTCGGCATCCACACCCATCTGGCCGAGACCCGGGGCGAGGTCGAGCGGGCGGCCGAGCTGTCGGGCGGGCTCACCCCCGCAGCCTGGCTCCATCGTCTGATCGGCCTCGGTCCCGACGTGGTGGCCGCCCATTGCATCGAGCTCACCGACGACGACTTGGAGTTGGTGGCCTCCACCGGCGTGGGTGTGGCCCACTGCCCCACGTCCAACATGAAGCTCGGCAACCGGGCCGCCCGCATCCCCGACCTGCTGGCCGCCGGGGCTGTGGTGGGCTTGGGCACCGATTCGATAATGACCAACAACAACCTCGACCCGTTCGAGGAGATGCGCCAGGCCGGGCTGCTGGCCCGGTTCAGCACCGGCGATCCGGCCGTGCTGCCCTGCGCCGAGATCCTGGAGCTGGCCACCATCGGCGGCGCCCGGGTGCTGGGCCTCGGCGACGTCGTCGGCTCCATAGAACCGGGCAAGCGGGCCGACCTGGCCGTGGTGGGGCTCGACCGCCCCCACGCCTGGCCCGTACTGAGCGACGGCGACGGCGGCAACGTGATCGAGCAGCTGGTGTGGTCGTGCTCGGGCTCCGACGTGCGCTACACCATCGTCGACGGCCAGGTCTTGCTCGACGACCGGCAGCTCGTAACTCTGGACCTGGTCGAGATCGCCGATCTAGTCCCCCGCGAGGCCCGCCACCTGCTGTCCAAGGCCGGCGTCCTAGACCATGTGCTCGACAAGTACCGAGGAGGAAGCGATGTCCGAGGAGGCGATGGTTGACCAAGTGATGCCGGAGGAAGCGATGTCCGAGGAGGCGATGGTTGACCAAGTGATGCCGGAGGGAAGCGATGTCCGAGGAGGCGATGGCGGGAGGCGCCGGCGATGACTGAAGACGTCTCGACCTGGATGACGGAGCGCTACATGCGCCTGCCCGACGGGTCGTTCCCCCATCTGGGCATCCGGGGCGGCGACGTGGCCGAGGTCGCGCTGCTGTCCGGCAGCCCCGAGCGGGTGGAGATGATGGCCTCGATGCTCGACGACGCCGAGCGGGTCGGCGACCGCCGCGGCTACGCTGTGTTCACCGGCACCCTCGACGGCGCCCGCCTCACGGTGGCCACCAGCGGCGTGGGCTCGCCGTCGATGGCCATCGCGGTGGAGGAGCTGGCCGCCTGCGGGACGTCGTGCTTCATCCGGGTGGGCAGCTGCGCGGCCCTGTCGCCGGCCATGCCGGTGGGCGGCATCGGGGTGGCCACCGGCGCGGTGAGCGACGAGGGCACCAGCCGCCATTACGCGCCCGAGAACTTCCCTCCGGTGGCCACCCACCGGGTGGTTGCTGCGCTGGTGGCGGCCGCGGCCCGCCTCGGCACCCCGGTGGAGGTGGGCGTGAGCCGCTCGACCGACAGCTTCTACGAGGGCGAGCGGACGGTGGAGGTCATCAGCCAGTGGAAGGCCCTGGGCGTGATGGCCTTCGAGATGGAGACGTCGTGCCTGTTCACGGTGGCGGCGGCGCTGGGCTGCGAGGCCGGCTCAGTGCTGTGCGCGGGCACCAACCTGCTGTCCGGCGAGGCCACGTACCAGGGCCGGCGCCTCGACGAGTACGCCGCCGGCCAGCAGGCCATGCTGGAGTTCGCCCTGGCCGCCGCCGCCGACCTGGCCCGCCCGTCCCAGTGATCTCGGATCGGCTATGGGCCGAGGGCACCGGCGGCGCTCCCGAAATCACGGCCGATCCCCGGCTCCAAAATCTCGGTGTGGATTTGGGTGTGTAGCACCTGTATCTCTACCGAGATTAGTGCTGGGGCCGGGTCGCCAAGATCTCGGGTCGTTTATGGGTGTCCAGTACCCGTTTCTCTACCGAGATTCTGCGGCACGGCGGCGGGAACGGTGCCGTTGATGTCGCGGTCCGGCTGAGCTAGGGAAGCGGGCGATGGCCGATCTGGTGGTGCGGGGCGGGATCGTCGTCCCCAGCGCCGCCGCCGAGCCCTTCGTGGGCAGCGTGGTAGTCGAGGACGGCCGTATTGCCGCCGTCCGGCCCGGATCGGAGAAGATCACCGCCGACGCCGTGGTCGACGCCGCCGGCTGCCTGGTGATCCCCGGCTTGGTGCAGGCCCATGTGCACCTGTGCCAGACCCTGCTGCGGGGCTTGGCCGACGACATGGACGTCATCGAGTGGCTGCGCCTTCGGGTGTGGCCCCTGGAACAGGCCCACGACCACCAGTCGCTGCGAGCCTCGGCCATGCTGGCGGTGGCCGAACTGCTCACCGGCGGCACCACGGCTGCGCTGACCATCGAGTCGAACCTCCACACCGGCGCCGCCTTCGAGGCTGCCGAGCAGCTGGGGATCCGGGCCACCATCGGCAAGGCCCTGATGGACCGCTACGAGCCCGGCACCGAGATGGAGGTGCCCGACTCCGATGTCGCCTGGGCCGACCAGATGGCCTTGTTCGAGACCTGGCACGATGCCGCCGACGGCCGGCTGCGGGTGGCGCTGTCGCCCCGCGGCCCCCGCAACGCCACGGTGGAAACCTGGCGCCGCTGCGTGGCCCTGGCCGACGAGGCCGACCTGCGCCTGCACACCCATGTGAACGAGAACCGGGCCCAGGCCGACCTGCTGGGCGCCTCGCCGGAGGGCCGCGACGTCGAGGCCCTGGCGTCGTGGGGGGCGCTGTCGCCGAGGCTGGTGATGGCCCACGCCGTGTGGCTGAGCGACCACGAGCGCGACCTCGCCCGCCGGCACCGGCCCCACATCTGCCACTGCCCGTCGACCAACCTCAAGCTGGCGTCGGGGTTGGCCCCGGTACCCGGCTACCTGGCCGACGGTCTCAACGTGGCCATAGGTGCCGACGGCGCCCCGGCCAACAACCGGCTCGACGGCTTCGAGGAGATGCGCCTGGCCGCCCTGATCCATAAGCCCGCGGCCGGGCCGAGGGCCATCCCGGCTCGCACCGCCTTCGACATGGCCACTATGGGCGGCGCCCGGGCACTTGCCCTGGCTCGCGAGATCGGTAGTCTCGAACCGGGTAAGCGGGCCGATCTGGCCGTAGTCCGGCGCGACCGTCTGCACACCACCCCGGCTGGCGGCGCCGATGTCTTCTCGGAACTGGTCTACGCCCACACCTCCGCCGACGTCGACGCCGTTCTGGTCGGCGGCCGGGTGGTAGTAGCCGACGGCCGTCTAGTCAGCGGCGACGAATCAGCCATCCGAGCCGGGGCCGAAGCCCAGCAGTCCCTCCTCCTAGCCCGCGCCTTCTGAGCACCCGATCGTTGCAATTGAATACTAAATCTGACAAGATTAGTAATAGATTGGAGAGCGTGGGACGAAGGGCGTCACGATGAAGAGGCCGATGCCGCCGCCTGACATTGCCGAGTTCTTGGCGGAAGTCGCTGAAGAGAACCCTCAGCGTCTAGTGGAAATCTTCTCCAAGGGCCGTCCCGTCGATGAGAAGGGCCGCTACCTGCACTGGGACCAGATGCGGCACCGGCAGCCTCCTGAAGGGTTGACGCTCAACGAGTGGTGGGTCAGCACCGCCGCGAGCCGGGCGAACAACGCCCGGATGCTGCCGTTCACCGGCACCGACGGCGAGCCCTTCCGGTTCACCAACATCGATCGGATCCAAGAGATGGTCCACCGAATCGACCAGCAAGCCAGCGGGCGCCTGCAGTCCGACGAGGCAGTCGCCGCCGTCGGTTCGAGCGGCCAATACCTGGTGTCCTCGCTGGTCGAGGAGGCCATTGCCTCCAGCCTGCTTGAGGGTGCTGCGACCACCCGTCGGGTTGCCAAGGAGCTCCTGCGGACGGGTCGTCAGCCACGCGACAGGAGCGAGCGTATGGTTCTCAACAACTTTCTTGCCATGGAGAGCGCTGAGGAACTGGCTAGCTCCGGTGCGCCCTTGACCTCAGATCACGTCTTGGAACTGCACCGCATCGTCACCGATGGGACGCTCGACAACGAATCTGAAGCAGGCCGACTCCGCAGGCCCGACGAGCGGATCGAGATCGTGTGGAGGAGCGATGGCCAAGTCCTGCATCGCCCTCCACCGGCAGATGAGTTGCCGTCCCGATTGGAGCACTTGTGCGGTTTCGCCAACGGAGACACAGGAGAGGGGTTTCTGCACCCTGTCGTCCGGGCCGCGCTGATCCACTTCTGGGTCGGTTACGACCATCCCTTCGTCGATGGCAACGGGCGTACCGCGCGGGTGCTCTTCTACTGGTCGATGCTTAGGGCGGGGTACTGGTTGGCCCAGTACTTGTCGATCTCAACCATCCTGCGCAAGGCGCCTGCCAAGTACGCCCGGTCGTACCTGTACACAGAGACCGACTCCAACGACACCACGTACTTCGTCGTATACCAACTGGAGGTCCTCAGGAGGGCCATTGCGGACCTTCGGCAGTACTTCGCACGAAAGAGCACCGAGATCGCTCGAGTTGAACGGGCCATGCGGGGAGTTCCTGGACTGAATCACCGCCAACTCGCCATTCTGAGCAACGCACTGCGGGATCCGGACGCCTACTTCACTTTCGCAGGCCAGAAGCGCCTGCATCGCGTGGCCTACCAGTCCGCCCGCACGGACCTCTTGGGTCTGGAGGCCCTCGGTCTGCTCAAGAAGGCGCAGGTCGGGCGAACGTTCGAGTTTTGGCCAGTGGATGGCCTGGAGGGTCGCATCAGCGGTCTCTCAGACAGCAAGACAACCACGGAGTACTATGAGGCCCCGCGGATAGGCGGGTGACCCGGCCCATACGGGTCGGGGCCGTGGCCCGAGCGGCCCGTGAGCGAAGCGAGCAAGAGCGGAAATGACCACCCCGCGACGCGATTGGCCGCCGATCAATCCGCGCTCGCTCTATGACAGTACTAACAATCCGCGCTCGCCCTGAGTTGGTATTTCACGGCTGTGCGTGTGAATCGGTCAGGAGCCAGCGATGGCTCGCATTGGCAATGGACTGCCTCGAATGGCATCGATGAAATACTAAGCTGTACTAATCTGAACTAGATTAGTAGTTGATCCGTGCTGACGCTGCCAGGTCGGGTCTCAGAGGATCTGCAGGGTGGGCAGTAGTTCGTCGAAGAGGGCGCTGAAGCGTTCGGAGGCGGCGGCTGCGGTCTCGATGACTTCGGTGTGCGACAGCGGCTGGTCGGAGATGCCGGCGGCCAGGTTGGTGCACAGCGAGATGCCCAGCACCTGGGCGCCCATGTGGCGGGCGGCGGTGGCCTCGGGGACCGTCGACATGCCCACCATGGACCCGCCCAGCGCCTGGGCCAGGCGTACCTCGGCCGGGGTCTCGAACATCGGGCCGTGGAACCAGAAGTAGACGCCCTCCCGCAGCGTCTGCCCCAGCCGGGCCGCGGCCGCGTGGGCCTTGGCCTGGAGCTCGGGGGTGTACACGTCGGTCATGTCGGTGAAGCGGGGTCCGATGCGCTCGTCGTTGGACCCGGCCAGCGCGCTGACCCCGGCCAGGTTCACGTGGTCGGTGATGACGGCCAGGTCGCCGGCGGCCATGCCCTCGCCGCAGGCGCCGGCCGCGTTGGTGAGCACCACCACCCGGCATCCGGCCGTGACCGCGGTCCGCACCGCGAACGTGATCGACTCGGGGTCGTGGCCCTCGTAGGCATGGGCCCGCCCCGACAGCAGCAGCACCCGGTTGTCGCCCATGTGCGTCGAGTAGGCGGTTCCGGCGTGGCCGATGGCGGTGGGGATGGGGAACCCGGGCAGGTCCCGGTACGACGCCGCCACCTTGTCTCTGATCCGGTCGGGGTAGCCGCCCAGCCCCGACCCCAGCACCACACAAACGTCGTGGCGCTCGCGCCCGGTCCGCTCGGCCAGCACCCGGGCCGCCTGATGCAGCCGCTCATACAGATCAGTCATCTTGAGTTGCCTCCGCTTGTTCAAGCCTTCGGCCACCGAAGTTGTAGTCCATCCGGCGTGATCATCCACAGGTGGGGTCCGGGCTTCCTTGCTCGCTGCAAGATCCGGTTGAGGTTGGCGTCGAGACGGGCAACCATCTCGGTCCGGTCAGGTTCGCATTGTTGAACGCGAAGATTGAACGCGAAGATCCGCAGTCGTGTCTCGGCCGGGACGTCCCGGTGATCGCGGATGATGGAAGGATCCTTCGTCAAGGCGACCCAACCCTCGGTGTCGGCTCTTGTGATCCACTCCGGATCGGAGATTCGTTGATCGGTGCCGTCCGGGTACGCATCCGCCATCGGTAGCGCTTCGTAGCCGCGGGCGCGTATGGCTTCGGCAATCAGATGGAACCCTAGTCCTCGGTCCAGAAAAGAAGACCAAGCGCGAGCGCGGATTGATCGGCAGGCAATCGCGGCGCGGGGTGGTCGTTTCCGCTCTTGTTCGCTTCG
>VYBO01000142.1 GCA_009844405.1 Acidimicrobiaceae bacterium | reverse complement strand
GTCACATCTGAATCGCCCAGCACCCGGCGAAAGCGCCCACCGCCGGCGCGTCGGCATGGAGCACCGCCGTCACCGTCACATCTGAATCGCCCAGCACCCGGCGAAAGCGCCCACCGCCGGCGCGTCGGCATGGAGCACCGCCGTCACCGTCACATCTGAATCGCCCAGCACCTGGCGAAGGCGCCCAGGCGTCACCGACCCTTCCCGGTGGGCGAGCACCAGTGCCCTGCGCTCGTCCACCGTCATGGGATAGTGGCCGAGCAACGAAAGCCAGACCTGATCCTCGACATCCACGAGGAATCGATTCCGTAGCGTCACGGTCACGGATCCCCCAGCTGCCAAGAAGATGGGCGGTGGGGAAGAACTTCCCGGGATCGCGTGCAAGTAGCACCGCGGCGGCCCGCAGTACCGTCGCGTCGGCAGAAGACTCGCCCGGAAGCGCCACTCCCAGGTCCACCAGCGCACGGAGAGCGTTGTCGCGTTCGGCAGCCGGTCTCGCTTCCGCAGCAAGCACCTCGTTCAGGACCGACAGGTCCACGTCATCCGACCGAAAGCCGCGGGCGGGCTCTTCTTCGCCCGGACGATCCTCGCGCTCGCGGATGAACCGTGAGTGCGCGTCGCCGCGCAGCGGCTGGGAATCTCCGCCAACTCGCCTGAGCAGCCTTCCGTCAGGGGTAGTGACGACGCGACCTCGGATCTCAGGCATCTCGGTCACGGTGATCTCGGACTCGCCGACCTGAACCGGTCGAGCACGCACCTCGACGTCGCACTCTCGCGCGTATCGCTGTATGCGGTCCGCCGTGTTCTGCGAGAGAGGGCAGCCGATGATCGTTCGATCGTCAGCGACGCCGTGGACGATGAGGCCACCATCCGTCATGGCCATGGCTGGGATCGTCGCCAGGATGTCATCAGGGACCCCGCGCTTGAAGTCCAGCGACTGGTGCTCGATTCGACCAAACAGATTCCAGAAGTCGTCTTCGGACAGCCGCTCAGGAATGTCGTCAAGTCTGAGTTAGGGTCTCACTTTCAAGATTCTAACAACTTGAAGAAGGGTCGCTGCGTTGGCGGCACCAGCTCCCAGAGCAGCGCCGGACGGCTCCCGTGCCAGCGCACCGAGAACGACAGCAGGCCTTGGCGGGTGACCAGATCCCGCACGTCGAGCGGCGCGCTCTTCCAGTCGCTGGGCAGCGCGGGCAGGACGACAAGGTGATCGGGGGACTCCCCGACTAGGCATTCCAGCAGGGCCTCGACCCCGGCGGGGCCGTCCTCGCCGAATGCGATGCCGTTCCGCACAGCGATGGCGAGGCCGTCGGTGGTCGCAGCCGCATCCGGCATCGAGGGTGCCGAATGTGTCTCGACCAGGATGCGGCGGGCGTCGCGGGCCGCGGCCGGCGCTTCGGTCTCTAGGACGGCGGCCACTTGCTCCAGAGTGAGAGGGTCGAGATGGCCACCCGCGGCCTCGGCCAGAGGACCGGCCCACTCCGCCAGTCCCGAGACCCTACCGGTCCGCAGCCGGCGCGAGGCCAAAGCCCGCAGCGCAGCCGCGGCCAGCGGCGGCGGGATCGAGGCGAACCCGGCCTCGCGGACCAGCGCCCTCCTGGCCCTGTCGGCCTCATCGGGCAGGCCCACCCCGTCGAGCACGACACCGAGGCGCTTCACTCATATCTGCGGTCCACCCAGACGGGGACACTGCCCGATGGGTGGGGCGAAGTCTCGTATTGGCCCGCAGAGCGTGTCGCTTCGGGCGACTGGACTGCTGCTGTGTGGCGGTCTCCAAGTCTCGCGACGGCAGCCGCAGCCTTCGCCCAGCACGCCGACCTCGCAGCAATGCAGAGAGAGAGAGAGAGAGATCACGATCCACAAGACCAGCCCGACGCTCAGCGCCGGATACCGCAGAACGACGCACGCGACGGGCAGGGGCGCGTGAGGGTCCAAGCGACGCTCCAGCCGCTCTACAGCGGCTACCGCAAGACTCTGCCGCCGGGCGACACGAGGAGCGAATAGTGCGCCAGACGGGGCGAGACTTGCATCGCGGAGGGCATCAACAGGCCGCCGACGGTGGGTCCGGCGCCTTCCCGGTTCTGGCTTCCAAAGGGGCTGATGGGCAGCAACACATTGAAGCCATCCCCGACGAATGGTGGGAACCCAAGGAATCGGGCGATCTGGCAATCCTGGCAAAGGCTGGACATCTGTTGGTGTCAATGGGGCACCAGCCGTCGACGGCCCGGCTCACCGCGGTCGCGTCAGACGAGCGCTATGTCGGGCAGGGGTGGATGCCCGTCACCGGTCTAGACCGCGGTGCCAGCAAGGCAGCCGCCGTGTTTCTCAACTCCACGCCCGGACGTTTGTTGACCCTGCGGGGTCCGGGCAAGAAGCTGAGATTCCCGTTCTACAACCCCGCCGTCTGGGGCGACCTCCCAATCCCGAACCTGTATGACGCTCACATCAGCGAGACGCTCGCCGCCTGCTGGGAGGCCACCCGCTACGAGTTCGTCCCTCAGTTCCGTGACGGCTACACCGAGATCCGCCGCCGCTGGGACGAAGCCGTGTGCGCCGCTTTGGGTTGGGAAATCGACGAGATCGCCGAACTCGGCGAACAGCTCGCATGCGAGCCCCACGTCAGGGGCGTCCCGTTCGGGCAGTGGAAGGCATGAGCCGCTGACCCCGTCAACGACTCACGCTGCCCAAGTAGACCCTCCACTGCGTGACGTTAATCTGCCGACAAGCTACATCAGGTTGACACATGCCAAAGAGCGCGATCTGCGGATACTTGGGGTGATGACAAACAGTGCATCGGCACCTGTCAAGACCGTCGAAGAGCGAAGCATTGGACCTCGTCAACACTCCGATCTGCGTCCACCGCAGCAAGCCGATCCGGGGCACCACATGGGCCAGCACCAGCAGCGGGTCGCGCCATCCGTCAGTTGAGGACGGACGACAATGGCAGTATCATTCGGACGATATTAGCATTAGAACTGGGACGGAAAGAGCAGTAGGCCTAGCTGGCGCTGGCAGCAGGAACAGACCGATGAACGAGTTGCCGCGGAGGCTGGAACCGATCACCCGCCAGGCGCTGGATGATTTCCGAGTCGTGGCGGTTACAGGGCCACGCCAAGCGGGCAAGACCACTCTGGTGCGCCGCGTGTTGGGCGGCTCGGGCACCTTTGCTCGGCTTGATCGCGTCGCTACGCTGCAAGCCGCGCTAACGGACCCCGACGGATTCGCGGCGTTCGGGGAGACCCCGCGAGCCTTCGACGAGGTGCAACGCGCTGGGGATCCGCTGATACGGGCGATCAAGCACGTCGTGGATGACGATCCTAGCCGTGGACAGTTCCTTCTCAATGGTTCAGCGGACTTCTTGACCGTCCCGACCATCTCGGAGTCCCTCGCCGGGCGGGCGGTGTTCCTGGAGTTGTGGCCGTTCACCCAGGGCGAGCTTCACCAGACGCCAGACGGGTTCATCGAGGCGGCCTTCTCGGACCACAACCGCCTCCTCGAAGGCGGAGCCTCGCCTCTGGGCACCAGCGACTACCTCGAACGGGCCTGCGCCGGCGGTTTCCCAGAGGCGGTATTCCTGTCGCCGCCAGCCCGACACACATGGTTCCGCGACTATCTGCGGACCGTCATCCAGCGCGACATCAAGGACCTCTCCAGCGCTCGCCGCACCCAGGACCTTCCCAAACTGCTGAGGCTGCTGGCGGCGCGCACAGCGGGCGAGCTGGTGATGAAGAACCTGCACGAGGACGCCGGGTTCGGGAGCAGTCACACCACCGAGGCGTACCTCGGGTATCTGCAGATGACCTACCTGGTGCTGCTGCTGCCGGCATGGTCGCGCAATCTCACAAGCAAGGCCGCCCGCCGGCCGAAGGTCCACATCACAGACAGCGGACTCGCGGCCCACCTTCTCGGCAAGTCGCCTCAGGCTCTGGCGCGCCCTACTGACCCTGCCCGCGGACAGATCGTCGAGTCGTTCGCCGTCAACGAGATGCACCGCCAAGCGTCCTGGCATCGTGGCGTCGTCACGCTGCACCATTTCCGCGACCGTGGCGGGCTGGAGATCGACGTTGTCGCTGAGGCTGCCGACGGGCGGCTGGTCGCGGTCGAGATCAAGTCGGGCCCGACTGTGGACCGCTCAGATGCACGGCATTTGCGCTGGCTTCGCGACAAGGCCCCCGAGGACTTCGTCTGCGGCGTTGTCCTGCACACTGGCGGACGCGCCTACCGTCTCGATGACCGCATTCTGGCGCTGCCGATCTCGCGTCTTTGGACCGCATCTTGACCGGGATCTGAGCCGCGCTAGCCACATCTTTTGGGGGGGCTAGCGGCGTGGGGCAGCACGGCCGCCACACTTCGCCGGGTCCCGGTGCTGCGAGAGGCGGTGGATTTGACAGTCTTGGATGCCCCTAATCGGGCCTCAGCTGAGGAGCACTTCGCCCGCGGGCTCCGACGTGGTCCAGGAAGGGTCGAGTCCGCAGCGCAGGGCAACTTCATCGCCGGGTCCGGCGGTGGCCGAGCGATCCGCGGGCGTCAAGTCCCAGAGGAGCGCCGGACGGGTTCCGTGCCAGCGCACCGAGAACGACAGCGCGCCATGACGAGTGAGCAGCCCGCTGGTGTCGACCGGTGCGCCGGTCCACTCGGCGGGCAGGGTGGGTGCGATGACCAGATGATCCTCGGCTTCGGCGGCCAGGCAATGGAGCAGCGCCTCCACGCCATCGAGACCGTCACCGCCGAAGGCGACGCTGCGCCGGGCCGTTCCGGCGAGTTCGTCGCCGGCAACGGAGCGCGAAACCGAGATGGGCGACGCCTCAGCGAGCAGGCGGCGGGCGTCGCGGGCCGCGGCCGGCGCTTCGGTCTCCAGGACAGCGGCCACCTGTTCCAGGGTGAGAGGGTTGAGATGGTCGCCCGCGGCCTCGGCCAGAGGACCGGCCCACTCCGCCAGTCCCGAGACCCGACCGGTCCGCAGCCGGCGCGACGCCAAGGCTCGCAGCGCGGCCGCGGCGACCAACGGCGGCAGGAGCGAGCGCTCGGCCGCGGCGACCAGCGCTCCCCTGGCCCTGTCGGCCTCATCGGGCAGGCCCACCCGGTCGAGCACGACCGCGGCCCGCGCGGCACAGCCCCAATCGAGGCTCGTGCAGCCGTAAGCAAGACCCACCCGGTCGTGCACCACGGCGGCCGCCGACGACTCGGTGCGGCCCGCGGCCAGGATCGACGCTGCGATTCCCCGTCGCCAGGCTCTGGCGGCCGCCTCGTCGGGGAGATCCACCACCGCGGCCCGCTCCACCACGGCACGCCAGCCGGCTGCGATCTCCTCCGGCGAGCCGACGCCGCCCGGGGAACCCAAGGACCGGCTCTCGACACCGGCGGCAGTCACCCGCAGGGGCACCCGTGGAGCCAGTGGGATCACCGCCGCGGCGGCGGCCCGCCCCTCGCGGCTCCGGGCCTCGCAGTTCCCCGCGGACGGCTCGGCCCGGACGGCACGCCACACGTCGCCGTCGTCGACGGCCGCGGTCCCTCCGGGGGTGCGTCCCAGCTCCACCACCGCCCGGTCGTCGGCCAGCAGGCGGGAGCCGCGCACCGCGGCCAACCTGATGGAGCCGGCCACTCCCACGGCCAGGTTCACCGCCACCGGCGAGTCGTTGACGAACTCCAGCACAGCCGCCCTGGCCGGGCCAGCCCGGCCCGCGGCCACTCGCAGTATCACGTCGCCACCCGGCACTCTCATAAGCGTCGCAGTCGCCGGCATGTCGTCGATCAGCCCCGACCGCACCGCCGCCTCTTCCGCAGCGACATGCCAACGGTCCCCGGCGCCGACCGCCCAGACCACTCGCCATCCCACGCCGACCGGAGCCACCGCTCCCGACCGGTCCACCACGGCCAGCGGTCCGTCGAGATCGCCGATCAGCTCCCCGCCGCCTCCCTCGGACGCGAGTTCGCCATCCGGCATGGAGACCGCCTGCAGGGCGGGGGACCTGAGTCTCCTCACCGGCGGGTTTCGCTGGTGGGGGGTCGGTCGAGCAGCGCCCGGTAGGCCGCGGCGGCGGGACGGCCGTCCTCGATCACGGCCCGCACCTCCTCGGTGATCGGCATGTCCACGCCCCGCGAGCGGGCCAGCGCGGCCACGACCGGTGTGGACCTCACGCCCTCGGCCACCTGGTCCATGGACGCCACGATCTCGGTGATCGCCTCGCCCCGGCCCAGACGCTCGCCCACATGGCGGTTGCGGCTCTGCGGGCTGACGCAGGTGGCCACGATGTCGCCGATCCCAGCCAGGCCCGCGAACGTGGCCGGGTCGCCGCCGAGGGCCACTCCCAGGCGGGTCACCTCGGCCAGGCCCCGGGTGATGAGCGCGGCCCGGGTGTTGTCGCCGGCTCCGAGGCCGTCGGATATGCCGGCGGCCAGGGCGATCACGTTCTTGGTGGCGCCCGCGATCTCGGCCCCCACGACGTCGGTGTTGGTGTACACCCGGAAGTCGCCGGCGCAGAACACGGCCCGCAGCCGCTCGGCCAGCGGGGCGTCGGCGGGCGCCATGGCCAGCACGGCCGCCGCGGCTCTCCCGGCGAGGATCTCCTTGGCCAGGTTCGGCCCGGTCAGCACCCCGGCCGGGCGCCCGGGCAACTCGTCCACCACCACCTCGGTCATCCGCCTGCGGGTGCGTGCCTCCAGGCCCTTGGTGAGCGACACAACTGGCGTGCCGTCGCCCACATGCGGGGGCAGCAACCGCAGGGTGTCGCGGAACCCGTGGGAGGGCACGGCCATCACGACCGCGTCGGCGCCGCCGGCCGCCTCGCCGATGTCCGCGGTGGCCCGCAGTTCGGGGTGCAGCGCCCGGCCGGGCAGGTAGCGGGGGTTCTCGCCGGTCGAGTTGAGCGCTCCTGCGATCGTGGGATCGCGGGCGTAGAGCACGGTGGAGGCATTGTGGGCGCAGAGGTGGGCGACGGTGGTCCCCCACGAGCCTGCGCCGATCACCCCGACCCGAAGGTTCACAGCCGCAACCGTAGAGGCCGAGCGGGTGGGAGCGACCCACGAGTCTCGGCGAGGATCTGAGCGAGGCCGTGGCCCGAGCGGCCCGTGAGCGCAGCGAACAAGAGCGGGAGTGATACCTGCGCGCCGAGCCGGTGGCGGCCCGGTTCCAGAAGGCCCGTGAGCGCAGCGAACAAGAGCGGGAGTGATACCGATGCGTCGCGAAGGGCTCTTGCCGGTTCGCGCTCGCCCATAGACTCGCTCCAGCCCTCGAACGGACTGCCCCGGAGGCGCCCAGTGGCATCGCCGCCAGTGTCTGAAGAGCCCGCCACGGCGGTGGTGGTGCCGATCCGCTCCTTCGAGGGCGCCTTGTCGCGACTGGAGCGCGTCCTCGGCCGCTCCGGCTGCCGCGACCTGATGCGCCGGATGGCGGGCCGGGTGGTGGCCGCGGCCGGTGGCCTGCCGGTCCATGTGGCCACCGACGACGCCGAGGTGGCGTCCTGGGCCGCCGACCTGGGGGCGGACGTGGTGGCGGTAGGCCGGCCCGGCCTGAACATCGCGGTCGCGATGGCCGTGGACGGGCTGGCCGCGGCCGGAGTGGAGCGGGCGGTGGTGGCCCACGCCGACTTGGCGCTGGCCCGGACGCTGCGGCCGGCGGCGGGCCCGGGGCTGGTGATCGTGCCGGATCGACGCCGCGACGGCTCCAACGTGGTGTGCGTCCCTACCGGCTGCGGGTTCCGCTTCGCCTACGGGCCGGGCTCGTTCGCCCGCCATGTGGCCGAGGCCGTCCGGGTGGGACTGGATGTGACTGTGGTCGACGACGGCGCCCTCGCAACCGACATCGACCACCCCGAGGACCTGCTGGACCTGAGCCCGGCCGATCGTCAGGCCCTGGGGCTCGACCCACTCGCCACCGGCGCCCGCGAACTGGCAGCCACCGACGCCCAGAACAGCCCCGACAGCTCCCAATTCGACCCTACGGCGCGATGACCACCGTCGACGTGGCCGTGCCGGCACGGGCGCTCGCCATCGGGGCCCACCCCGACGACATCGAGTTCGGCTGCGGGGCGACGCTGGCCAAGTGGGCCGAGGCCGGCTGCGAGGCCAGCCTGCTGGTGTGCACCGACGGCTCGAAGGGAACCTGGGACGCCGGCGCCGACATCGCTGCCCTGGTGGCCCGCCGCCGGCGGGAGCAGTCCGAAGCGGCCCGCCGGCTCGGCGCCCTCGGCGAGCCGCGCTTCCTGGGGGAGGTGGACGGCGAGCTGGAGGTGACCATGGCCCTGCGCAGCCGGATGGCCGGGGTCATCCGGGAGCTGCGCCCCGACGTGGTGCTGGGCCACGACCCGTTCAAGCGCTGGCGCCTCCACCCCGACCACCGGGCCGCCGGGTTCCTGTGCATGGACTCGCTGGTGGCCGCACGCGACCCGCACTTCTTCCCCGAGCAGTTCCGTGAGCATGGCCTTGAGCACCACCGCCCTGCCGAGCTGCTGCTGTTCGAGTGCGAGGCTCCTGATCACGTCGAGCAGGTGGGCCCGGCCCAGATCGAGGCCAAGGTGCAGGCCCTTCTGGCCCACGAGAGCCAGTTCGTGAGCACCCACGGCATCAGTGGAGACGACGACGGCACCGGCATGGCCGCGTTCCGGGCCCGCGTCGTCGAGAGGTGCCGCGACGCCGGTCGCAGGGCGGGCCTGCCCTACGGCGAGGCCTTCAAGCGCGTCGAGCGGGTGTGACGCCAGAGATGCCCGAGATATCCGCCGCGCCCCGGGGGCTCAGCACCGCAGAGGTCGAGCAGCGCCGCCGCGAGGGCCGCACCAACGATGTGCCCGACGCCCCGGTCCGCACCGTGGGCCAGATCGTCCGCAACAACGTGCTCACCCCGGTCAACGCCATCATCGGCTCGATGTTCGTGCTCATCATGGTGGCCGGCTTCCCGGCCGACGCCCTCTTCGCCGGGGTGGTGGTGTCGAACAGCGCCATCGGCATCGCCCAGGAGCTCAAGGCCCGGCGCGAGCTCCACAGGCTGGCGGTGATGTCGGCCCCCCGGGCCCGGGTGGTCCGCGACGGGCGGACGCTGGAGGTCGGCACGAGCGAGGTGGTGGCCGACGAGATCCTGGAGCTCCAGCCCGGCGACCAAGTGGTGGTGGACGGCGAGGTGGTGGCTGCCCGGGGCCTCGAGATCGACGAGTCGCTGCTGACCGGCGAGAGAGACCCGGTCGACAAGTCCTCCGGCGACGGCGTGATGTCGGGATCGTTCGTGAACGCCGGCGCGGGCTGGTACCGGGCCACCGCCATCGGCGCCGATTCCTACGCGGCCCGCCTGGCGGAGGAGGCCCGCCGGTTCAAGCTGGCCGGCAGCGAGCTCACGGGCGGCGTCAACGTGATCC
The DNA here is from genome assembly GCA_009844405.1 of Acidimicrobiaceae bacterium. GTDB lineage: Bacteria > Actinomycetota > Acidimicrobiia > Acidimicrobiales > Aldehydirespiratoraceae > Aldehydirespirator. Next base: position 39,631 of record VYBO01000142.1, on the reverse strand, counting down.
TGCGCCGCCTGACATGGATCATCCCTCTGGCCACAGTGCTGCTGCTGGGGAGGCTGCTGGCCACCGAGGACCGCTGGCAGGAGGCGCTGCGGGGCACGGTCGCCGCCGCGGTGGCCATGGTGCCCGACGGCCTGGTACTGCTCACCAGCCTGTCCTTCTTCACCGGCGTGGTCGCCCTGGCCCGCCGGCGGGCGCTGGCCAAGGAGCTGGCGTCGGTCGAGCTGCTGGCCCGGGTCGACACCCTGTGCCTCGACAAGACGGGGACGATCACCACCGGGGACATCTCCTTCGAGCGGGTGGAGCCGCTGGGATCGACCACCGAGACCGAGGCGACCGGCGCGCTGGCCGCGCTGGCCTCCGCCGACCCGGCGCCCAACGCCACCCTGGCCGCCATCATCGACGCGGTCGGCAGCCCGCCACCCGGATGGCAGTTGACCGGCAGCGTGCCGTTCTCGTCGGCCCGGAAGTGGGCCGCGGCCAGCTTCGAGGGCCGGGGCACCTTCCACCTGGGCGCGCCCGACGTGCTGCTGGGAGCGGGCGACGCCAGCGACGAGGCCCGGACCCGGGCGGCGGCCGCCTCCGTCGACGGCGAGCGAGTGCTGGTGGTGACCCGCGCCGGCGCGGCGGAGCCGTCCGACGAGGCCCTGCCCGCCGACCGCGAGCCGCTGTGCCTGGTGCGTCTCGGCGACACGCTGCGATCCGACGCGGCGGAGATCTTCGCCTACTTCCGCGACCAGGGCGTGGACCTCAAGGTCATCTCCGGCGACCATCCGGCCACCGTGGCCGCGGTGGCGCACCGGGCCGGCATCACCGGCGACCTGGACGGCGGTGCCGCTGTCCCGGGCCGGCCGCACCCGCCGGCTGTCGACGCCCGCCGGCTTCCCGCCGAGCCCGGCGAGCTGGCCGACACCCTGGAGTCCACGACGGTGTTCGGGCGGGTCGACCCGCACCAGAAGCGGGCCATGGTCCACGCGCTGCAGTCCCGGGGGCGGACGGTGGCCATGACCGGCGACGGTGTGAACGACGTGCTCGCCCTCAAGGACGCCGACATGGGAATCGCCATGGGCACCGGATCCTCGGCGGCCCGGGCCGTGGCCCAGCTGGTGCTGCTCGACAACCGCTTCGCCACCCTGCCCCGGGTGCTGGCCGAGGGCCGCCGGGTGATCAACAACATCGAGCGGGTGGCCAACCTGTTCATCACCAAGGCGGCCTACGCGGTGCTGCTGACCCTGCTGATCGGCTTGGCCGGCTCGCCGTTCCCGTTCCTGCCCCGCCATCTGACCCTCATCGGCACGTTCTCGGTGGGCGTGCCCGGCTTCTTCCTGGCCCTGGCGCCCAACCACCGCCTGGTCAAGCCCGGCTTCCTGCGCCGGGTGCTGCGCTTCTCACTGCCGGCGGGGGCGGTGGCCGGGGTAGTGACCTTCGTGCTGTACGAGGTCGTGCGCCGCCTCGACGGCGTGAGCCTTGACGAGGCCCGCACGTCGGCCACGATGACGCTGCTGGGCGTCGGCCTGGTGATCCTGGTGCTGATCAGCCGGCCGCTGAGGCCGTGGAAGGTTGGGCTGGCCGCCGCCATGGCCGCCTCCTACGGCGCGGCGATGGCCCTGCCGTTCCTGCGCGAGTTCTTCGAGCTGGACGCGCCGTCGCGGGGCGGCTGGCTGTGCGTGCTGGTCGCGGTGGTCGTCGGCGGGGCCGGGGCGTGGGGCGCGGTCGAGCTGCGAGAGAGCATCGCCGCCGGACGAGAGGCGCCGGCATGAGCCGCTACGTGCTGGCACCCACTCACACACTCATACGAGCGATAGGCGCCGGCGTGAGCCGCGACGTGCTGGTCGTGGGCGGGGGCGACCCCGCGGCTGCCCTGGCCCCCAAACTGTCGGGGGACGTGCTGGTGGCGGCACCGGAACCGGCCGTTGTCGACAACGGCTTCGACGACGGCTTCGTGGACGGCCCGGGCCGCGGCGCGCGCCGGCATCGTCGCCGGGGTCAAGCGGCCTCCGGGCCGCTCTCGCCTGCCTCGCCCGTCTCGTCTTGCGGTGGCGGCGCAGCGATCCCGAGCCGTCCCTCGATGCGGGCCGACCGCTCGCGGACATCGGCCGGTTCGCCGCGGATCCCGCGCTCGGAGTTCGTGATCAGTTCCCGGGTCTCCCGCTCGGAGTCTGCTATCGGCTCCCGCGTCCTGACCGCCTCCAGGTGCTGGAACCTCATCGATGCCACGACGAACGCGAGCATCGGACCCATGATCGCTGCGATGATCGGGCCCAGCTGCGACAAGCTGATCGCGTTCATGATCCGACCATTGCCGCCCCTGCCGACATGAAGCAAACTCATTAGAGGCCCCGCGGGTAGGCGGGCAACCCGGCCCATACGGGGCGGGGCCGTGGCCCGAGCGGGCCGAGAGCGCAGCGAACAAGAGCGGGAAGCACCCCGTCCCGATTCGACGGGGCTGCACCTACCCGCGCACGCTCTCACGGAGGCTGACTGCACAGCGGTGCCTCCGAAGCGGTGCTAGACCGGGTGGGGTGGGCGAGGTCCATATGCTGGTTGGCCCCCGGGGGGGCCGGGGTCGGGCCGCGGCCGCCGCGCCGGTCGTTCGCCGGGTGATCAAACAGGCCGGCCACACGCCGGTCGATGTCAGCGGGGCCTCCGCGGAGGAGTCGGCCGACGCGGCCCGGGCCGCGGTGGTAGCGGGCGCGGAGCGGCTCATCGCGGTGGGCGGTGACGGCACCCTGCACCTGGCCCTGCAGGGAGCAGCCGGCACCGATGCGGTGCTGGGACTGGTGCCCGCAGGCACCGGCAACGACTACGCCCGAGCGTTCGGATTGTTCGGACTCCGCGTCGAGGAGGCCGCGGCAAGGGCCTTGGGTCCGGCCCGACCCGTCGACGTCATCCGCACCGACCGCGGTCGGTGGGTCGCCTTCAGCGTGACCGGCGGCTTCAGCGTCGATGTCAACGTCCGGGCCGGCGGGATGCGCTTCCCGAAGGGGCCGAGCCGTTACACGGTGGCCACCCTGCTGACCCTGCCGGGACTGCGGCATCGTGAGCTTGCCGTCACCGTCGACGGGCAGCGCACCGAGTTGCGCAGCGCCCTGTTCGCGGTGAACAACACCCCGACGTTCGGGGGCGGAATGGCCATCTGCCCCGGCGCCGACCCCGCCGACGGCCTGATCGACGTGTGCGCGGTGGGCCCCGCCAGCCGGACCACCATGCTGCGCCTGCTCCCGAAGGTGTTCGAGGGCGGCCATGTCGGCCATCGCCAAGTTCACATGATGCGGGGGCGCACCGTCACTGTCGAGGGCGAGATGGACCTCGTCGCCGACGGCGAGGAACTCGGCCCCGCGCCGATCACCCTGGAGGTCGTCCCCGGCGCGGTGCAGTTCGCCGCGGGGGCTAGCCCCTGAATTGGCAGCAGAATGCACCCATGCCGTGCACAACGCTGCCAATTCGCGGCTAGACGGCGAGTGCTACGGCCTCGAGCAGCTCGTCGGCGAAATCAGGGCGGCAGATGACCAGGCCGGAGGTGCGCGGGCTCGGTTTGTTGAACCGCAGGGGCGAGCCGTCGGCGCACGAAGCGTGCAGGCCGGCGGCCAGGGCCACCGCGGCCGGCGCGCAGGTGTCCCACTCGTAGAGCCCGCCGGCGTGTGCATAGGCGTCCATCTCGCCCCGCACCACCGCCATCGCCTTGACTCCCGCGGAGCCCATGGTCACCACCTCGGCGTCGAGGCGCTGGGCCAGCATGCGGCCGTCGCTGTAGCCCCGGGACCTGGCCACCACGATCCGGCGGCGCCCGACCCGGCATTTGGTGGGCTCCGACGGCGGATCGGTGACGAAAGTGGTCCTCCAGGCGGGCACGGCCACCGCGGCCGCGGCCGGGACGCCCCGCTCGCAAAGCGCCACATGCACCGCCCACGCCCCGGACACCCCGAAGTTCATCGAGCCGTCGAGCGGGTCGAGGATCCAGACCCGCTCGGCACCCAGCCGTCGCCGGCGGTCGTCGCGGCCCTCCTCGGACAGCACCGCGTCGCCCGGCCGCAGGCGGGCCAGCTCGCGGGTGAGGAACTCGTGGGCCTGCCGGTCGCCCGCCTCCTCCAGTCCCCAGCCCTGCGGCGCCGAAGGGTCGTGCAGCAGGTCGAGCAGCCGGCGGCCGCATTCCTGGGCCAGCCGGGATGCCAGTGCGTGATCGTCGATCTCTGCCATCACGCCCTGGCCGACCCACCCGAAATGGATGCGGACAACTGCCGTGCTGGGGCGCCAACTGCATCAATCTCGCTGACGAGCACCCTCACACGTCTCTCGGCCGTCGGTGCACGGTGACCGCGTAGCTGCCGCCGTCGTAGGGCTCGCGGTCCCAGGTGGTCCAGCGGTGCTCCCACTCCAGGCCGACGGCGCCGGCGAACCGGTCGTAGTCGGCGAAGGTCAGCGGGCTGAGCCCGAGGCGGAAGCCGGACACCAGCCGCCCGCCCGGGCTCAGGTGACGGGCCATGTTGGCCACGACCGCCGCCTCGGTGCCGATCTCCACGAACGCCATCACGTTGCCGGCCAGCACGGTCAGGTCGAACTGTCGCCTCCCTTGGGCCGCGCCGGGCGCCGGGATCTCCACATCGCTGAGGTCGCCCAGGATCCACGGCACCTGCGGGGCCTTGCTGCGGGCCTCGTCCAGCATGCGGGTGTCGAGGTCCACGCCCACGACATCGGTGCCGCGGCGGTTGAGTTCGATGGCCACACGGCCCGTGCCGCAGCCGGCGTCCAGCACCGAAGCCGGCTCGAACCAGCTCACCAGGTCGGCCTCGCCGTGGACCCACCCGCCCCTGGCCTCCATTCGCCGCCAACGGTCGTCGTAGACGCCGCCGTGGGCCGCACCGCCGATCTCCCACCACCGGTTCACCTCGCCAACCCTAACCGCGCCGACCTTGGCATCAGTTCTGAGGCCGAGCGGCCAGGGAGCGATCGATCGGAGTCCCCGCGAGGCCGTGGCCCGAGCGGCCCGTGAGCGAAGGCGAACACAAGCGAAGGCGAACACAAGCGGGAATGGCGTCCGTCAACCTCGGCGCCGACAGCCGCAACTGCCTGCCGTCCACCCAGGGGAGGGTCCATGGAGTTCGGGATATTCCAGAACGGCTGCATTCCGGGCCCCTCGGCGCGCATTCCCGAGCACGAGCAACTCGTGGTGATGCGCGAGGCGTCGTATGTGATCCATGCCGACAAGCACAACTGAAAGTTCGCCTGGTTCGGGGAGCACCACTGCCTCACCGAGTACAGCCACAATGTCGGCACCGGAGGTGATGATCGGCTGGATCGCGGCCCAGACCGACTACATCCACCTGGGCACCGCCATCACCAGCCTGCCGACCACCAAGGAGCAACCGGTCCGCATCGCCGAGCGGGCCGCCATGCTCGACCGCTTCTGCGAGGGCCGCTTCGAGTTCGGCGCCGGCCGGAGCGCGGGCAGCCACGAGGTGGCCACCTTCAACAGCACCCTGACCTCCGATACCAAGAGCGAGCGCGGATTGATCGGCAGCCAATCGCGGCGCAGGGTGGTCATTCCCGCTCTTGTTCGCTTCGCTCACGGGCCGCTCGGGCCACGGCCCCGCCCCGTATGGGCCGGGTCGCCCGCCTATCCGCGGGGCCTCTAAGAGCGAGCGCGGATTGATCGGCGGCCAATCGCGGCGCAGGGTGGTCATTCCCGCTCTTGTTCGCTTCGCTCACGGGCCGCTCGGGCCACGGCCCCGCCCCGTATGGGCCGGGTCGCCCGCCTATCCGCGGGGCCTCTTATGGGCCGGGTCGCCCGCCTTTCCGCGGGGCCTCCAAGGCCATGTGGAACGAGGTGATGGCCGAGACGCCCCGCATGTGGGCCCAGCGGGACTATTCCTACGAGGGCGAGCACTTCGGTTTGCCGCCCAACCACGACATCCTCCCCGAGCCCCTCTACGGCACCCACCCGCCTTCGTGGGTGGCCTGCGGCAGTCCGGCCACGTTCACCACCGCCGGCAGCATGGGCATCGGCGCCATCGCCTTCAACTTCGAGCCCGCGCCCGCACTCGAGGGGCGCATCGACAGCTGCAAGGAGGCCATCGCCGAGTGCTCCGAGCCCCACGGCTCCTACATGAACGACAACGTGATGATGACCAACGCCGTGATCTGCCTCGACGGCCGCGACCGGGCCCGGGAGATCGCGTTGACGCCCGTCCGGGGCTACCTCTACTCGATGGTGTGCCTGTACCACGACGCCATCGCCGAGCCGGAGGGCGCGCCCACCGGGCCCGAGCCGCCCACCGGCCTGCCCGAAGAGGCCACCCTCGACTTCGCCATCGACGCCGGCTACATGCTGTGCGGCACGCCCGAGGAGGTGTGCGGGAGCTGGAGAAGTCGTATGTGGCCGTGGGCACCGACCGGCTGGTGTTCGGCCTGCCCAACGAGGGCCTCGCCTACGAGGAGGTCCTCGAGATGATCGAGATCCTCGGCGACCAGGCGATCCCCGAGTTCGACCCAGACCGGGTGCACTCCACCGAGAAGTACCGGGCCGACGCGGTGCGCAAGTAACCGGAGTGGAACGCGCCGCCACCGGACATCGAGACGACTCCGCCTCCCAGCACGTCGATGCCGATCCCCTACCGGCACTGAGACGCGCGCCCGGGAATCCGGCCCGGTCGGCCGCGGCGGCCAACTCCGCCACACCGTCGGGCGTGGCCCGGCCCCAGCAACCCAGCGTCAGGCCCAGCTGCACGCATGCACGCTGACCCACCACACCCTCACCGCTGTCGGGTCACCCACCCTGGTAGCTTGGGCTGCGGTTCTTGGCGGGCGGTGACTACACCATGACTGTGAGATCCCCCTGCCGCTCGTCTCGCCCGGCCCGCCGGAGCCGCGGGCTGGCCGTGCTCGCGCTCCTGTTGGCGGTCGCGGCCGCGGCGGGATCCGCCTCCGCCCAGAGCGACGAGGAGATCGTCAGGCAAGGCCGGCAGACCGTCAGGGACACCAAGGCCCAGCGCGAGGATCTGGACAGGGCGGCGGAGGCCGCGGCCGGGAGCCTCGACGCGGCCACAGCCGAGGCCGAGGACCTGATCGACGCCCTCAACAAGGCCCAGGCGTCGGTCGATGCCCAGCAGGCGGCCCTCGACGAGGCCGAGCGGGCCGTGATGGACGCCGAGGCCATAGTGAGCGAGGCCGAAATCAGGATCTCGGAGCTTGAAGACGAGCTGCTCGCCACCCGGGAGGGTCTGCGAGAGGCGGTGATCGAGTCGTACGTCTCTTTCCAGGCGCCGACCGGAACGTTCAGCGTGCTCGGCTCCGACCCGTGGCAGAACGCCCGCGAGGAGGCACTGGCCGGGTTCGCCGCCGGCAGCCGGATCGACGACATCGACGAGCTGCGCCGGATAGGCGAGGAGTTGGAGCGCTGGCGGCTCCAAGCCGTCGGAGCGGCCGATGCGGCCGAGGCTCACCGCCGGGCGGCGGCCCTGATCCTCGCCGACCTGCGAGCGGCCGTCGACCGCGAGGCCGAGCTGTCGGTAGCGGCCGAGGAGCGTGTCGAGAGGCGGCTGTACGAGGTCCAGACGATCAGACAGCTGGACGCGGCGTTGGCCGCGGAGATCGAGGCAGCCGAGCGCGAGATCGCCGCGGCCCTGGAACGCCAGCGGGCCGAGGAGGAGGCCCGCCGCCGGGCGGAGGAGGCGCGGCGCAGAGCCGAGGAGGCCCGGCTCAGGGCCGAGCAGGAGGCAGCCGAGGGACGGGCGCTGGCCGAGTCGGTGGATCCGTCCGATTCGGGCCTGCCGCTCGTCTGGGTGCGCGGCTTCGAGGTGCACGTGCAGATCGCGGAGGCGGTCGACGGCCTGGTCGCAGCCATGGAGGCGGAGGGCTTCAACCTGGGCGGCTGGGGATACCGGACCGCCACCGAGCAGATCAACCTGCGCCGGTCCAACTGCGGCGCGTCGGAATGGGAGATCTGGAGCAAGCCTTCCAGCACTTGCCGGCCCCCCACCGCTCGGCCGGGCCGGAGCAACCACGAGAGGGGCCTGGCCATCGACCTGACGAACAACGGCCGGCTCATCACCAGCCGCAACAGCGCCGTGTTCCAGGCGCTCCAGCGCCTCGCGCCCCAGTTCGGCCTCAAGAACCTCCCCAGCGAGCCCTGGCACTGGTCGGTGGACGGCCGCTAGCCGATCGCCTGTCCGCCCCACCCTTCATATTGGTGCGGATATTGGCCCTCACGGGTCGCGATCTGCATCGATTTCGAGCCGCGTGCTAGCCGGTGTGGGTCCAGACGGGGCGGCGCTTCTCGATGAAGGCCTTGGGCCACTCGGCGCCGTCGCCGCGGGCCGCGTTGGTCGCCATCACGTCCATGGCCAACTCATAGGCGTCGTCGACGGCCATGTCCATCTGCGCGTAGAGGGTCTGCTTGCCGACGCCCTTGGCGTAGCGGCTGCCCCGGGTGGCCCGGCCCAGCAGGTCCATGGTTGCCTCGTCAAGGTCCGCCGGCGGCACCACCCGGTTGACGAGCCCCCACTCGAGCGCGGTGGCCGCGTCGATGGCGTCGCCGGTGAGGGCCAGCTCCACGGCCCGCTTGCGACCCAGCGGCCGGGCCACTGCCACCATCGGGGTGTGGCAGAACAAACCTCCCTTGCCGCCGGGGGTGGCGAAGGCGGCCTCGGTGCTGGCCACTATCAAGTCGGCGCTGGCCGCCAGCTGGGCGCCGGCCGCGGTGGCCAGGGCGTGAACCTTGGCCACCACCACCTGCGGGATCTCGGCCATGGCAGTCATGGCCGAGGTGCACAGGGCGAACAGCTCTCGCAGGTCGGCTTCGGTCATCTCGGCCATCTCGGCCAGGTCGTGGCCCGAGGAGAACACCGGCCCGTTGGCGGCCAGCACCACGCCGGCCACCTCGCCTTCGGTGCCGGTGGCCCGCAGAGCGTCGTCGAGCTCGGCGAGCATCTCCGACGACAGGCAGTTGCGCCGCTCGGGCCGGTTGAGCGTGATCGTCACGTAGCGTTCGTCACGCTTGCACAGCAGGTTCTGGTAGTCCACCTGAGATCTCTCGCGTCGTGTCTTTCCCGCTCTTGTTCGCTTCGCTCACGGGCCGCTCGGGCCACGGCCTCGCTCAACGCCTCTCGCAGTTCCCCGAGCCTATTGCTATCCGCCCGGCCTCTGGCAGTCTGCCAGAGCGGGCAGCACTTGTTCATCCGCCAGATGGGCGCCCGACCAGGCCTCGTCGATCGCAGAGCGCCCTCCGGCTCGCTCGCGCCGGCGGATGTGGACCGGCTCGACGAGGAGGCCGCGTCGATCGCAGAGCGCCCTCCGGCTCGCTCGCGCCGGGCTCGCTGTCTCGGCCGGTCTCGGTGGGAAAACGGGTGCGATGCGCCCAGAAACAACCCGAGATTCGGAGCGAGCGCGGTCAGTCGAGGACTCCGGTGGCGTGCATGCGGTTGATGGCGCTGACCACGGCCCGCAGCGAGGCCGACACGATCGACTCGTGCAGGCCCACCCCCCAGGTGGTGTAGCGGTCACCGGTGTCGACTTCCACGTAGGCCGCGGCGGTGGCGTCGCTGCCGGTGCCGATGGCGTGCTCGTAGTAGTCGTGGATCTTGCCGGCGAAGAGCCCGTCGGCCTGTAGGGCGGTCACGAACGCGTCGATGGGCCCGTTGCCGGTCCCGGTGATTGTGCGCTCCTCGCCGGCGACCCGCAGCCGAGCCTCGAGATCGGTTCGGGATTCTCCGATGGTGTCGGTGGTGGCCCGATGGCCGATCAACTCGACCCAGGGCCGTTCCGGCTCCACATAGGAGGACATGAACCGGCGGTGGATCTCGTAGGAGGTGATCTCGGTGCCGGTGTCCTCCGTGACGGTCTGGATCTGCTTGGAGAAGTCCACCTGCAGGTCCCGGGGAAGGTCCAGGCCGTACTCGTGAAGCAGCACGTAGGCCACGCCGCCCTTGCCCGACTGGCTGTTGACCCGCACGACCGCCTCGTAGCTGCGGCCGAGGTGTCGGGGGTCGACCGGCAGGTAGGGGACGTCCCAAACGTCGTACTCCCCTACCAGGGACTCGCCCGGCGCCACGTCGTAAATGGCGGCCATGCCCTTCTTGATGGCGTCCTGATGGCTGCCGGAGAAGGCCGTGTACACCAGGTCGCCCACATAGGGATGGCGCTCGGGAACCGTCATGCGGTTGGCGTACTCGAACACCCGGCGGGCCTCCTCGACGTCGCTGATGTCGAGCTCGGGGTCGACGCCCTGGGTGAGCAGGTTGAGCGCGATGGTGACCACGTCCACGTTGCCGGTGCGCTCGCCGTTTCCGAACAGGGTGCCCTCCACCCGGTCGGCGCCGGCCATGATCCCGAACTCGGCCGCGGCCACTGCGGTGCCCCGGTCGTTGTGGGGGTGCAGCGACAGCACGATCGTGTCCCGGTCGCGGATGTCGCGGTGGAAGCGCTCGATCATGTCGCCGTAGATGTTGGCCGACGACATCTCCACGGTGGCCGGCAGGTTGAGGATCAGGGGCCAGTCGGGCGTGGGGCCGATCACGTCCATGACCGCCTCGCACACCTCCACGGTGAAGTCGGGCTCGGTGCCGGTGTAGCTCTCCGGCGAGTACTCGAAGCGGATGCCGTCGGCGTCGCCGGCCTTCCGGGCTCTGTCGAGGCCGCGCATGCACTGCTCGGCGCCGTTCACTGCGATCTCGACGATGCCGGCCCGGTCGGTCCGGAACACCACCCGTCGCTGGGTGACGGAGGTGGAATTGTAGAGGTGCACGATGGCCCGGGGCGCCCCGGCCACGGCGTCGAAGGTGCGCTCGATGAGTTCGTCGCGGGCCTGGGTGAGCACCTGGATGGTGACGCCGTCGGGGATCCGGTCGGATTCGATGAGCTTGCGGCAGAAGTCGAAGTCGGGCTGGGATGCGGCCGGGAAGCCCACCTCGATCTCGGAGAAGCCCATGTCGACGAGGTGGTCGTACATGCGCTGCTTGCGACCGATGTCCATGGGGTCGACCAGGGCCTGGTTGCCGTCCCGCAAGTCGACCGAGCACCACAGCGGAGCCTTGGTGATCCGCCGGTCCGGCCAGGTGCGGTCGGCCAGCTCGACTGCTGGGTAGGGCCGGTATTTGGTGAACGGCATCGTCTTTGGCGTTGGCATCGTCTTGTCCTTTGTGGGGGAGGGTTCGGGTTCGGGTCCCAACAAGCACAAATCCCCCCGGCCAGAGGCACGAGGGGATCGGCGAGCACCGATATGTGGCGCTCGCCTACACGAGAAGCAGGAGGTCGGCGAAGGTGGTCACCGCCGTCAACACTAGCCCTCTCAGCGCTCGCGTCCAACACACCGGCAACGACCACGGCGGGCGGGCCGGTCCTGGGCGTGTCGCCGGGTGCAATCCGCGCCATGCTTGGGGCGTGAGCTGTCTGGTCTGGGAGGCGACGCTGCCCGATCTCCGGTCGCCGATCCTGGTGACGGCCTACCAGGGCTGGTTCGACGTGGGCGGGGCGGCGACGGGCGCCCTCGAGTGGTTGAGCGAGCGCAGCGACTCGATCCGGGTGGCGCACATCGACGGTGAGGAGTTCTTCAACTTCGCCGAGCAGAGACCCATCATCCGCCTGCGCGACGAGCGGCGAGACATCGTCTGGCCCGCCAACGACGTGCACGTGCTGCGCCCGCCGGACGCCCGCCACGACCTGGTGCTGGTGGTGGGCGCGGAGCCGCAGCTGAAGTGGCGGTCCTACGCCGAGGTGGTGGTCGAGCTGGCGACGCGGAGCGGGGCCGCCGCGCTGGTGACGGTCGGCGCGCACATCGCCGACATACCCCATACCCGCCCCTTCGGGGTGACCGGCTCCACCACCGACCCGGGCCTGGCCGAGGCCTGGGGGCTGGACCGGCCCTCCTACGAGGGCCCGACCGGGATCGTGGGCGTGCTCCACGATCGCTTCGAGAGGTTCGGGATCCCGGCCGTGTCGCTGCGGGTGGCGGTGCCCCACTACGTGTCGGGCGCGCCGAACCCCAAGGGGGCTCGCGCCCTGCTGGAGCGTTTCGAGCGGGTGACCGGGCTGCCCACCGGCTGGTCCGAGCTCGACGAGGCCGCGGCGGAGTGGGAGCGGCGGGTCAACGACGCCATGGACTCCGACGAAGACGTGGTGGCCTACGTGCGGCGCCTCGAGGCCCGAGCCGACGCCCGGGCCAAGCGCAGCGTCCCCAGTCCCGACGATCTGGGCGCCGAGTTCGAGCGCTTCCTGCGCCAGCAGGACACATCCGGCTGACAGAGCCAGGAGGGAACGACATGTCCGTCACCGCGATCGAGACGCCCACCACCATCCACCGGGGCGAGGAGGAAATCCCGTGGGCGGACGCCGGGGGCGGCATCGAGCTCAAGGTGCTGATGGTGCGCGACGACGAGGGCCTGTGGATCGTGCGCAACCGGTTCGCCCCCGGCGTGGTGATCCAGACCCATCGCCATACCGGACCGGTGTACGCCCACACCCTCAGCGGCGCCTGGAAGTACCTCGAGTACCCGGAGGTCAACCGGGCCGGGTCCTTCCTGTTCGAGCCGGCCGGCAGCGTCCACACGCTCGCCACGCCTGACGACAACACCGAGCCGACCGACGTGTGGTTCCAGATACACGGCGTGAACCTCAACCTTGACGCCGACGGCAACGTTGAGTCGATCACCGACGGGCCGGGCGTGCTGGCCGCCTACTACGCCATGTGCGAGGCCCAGGGCCTGCCCCGCCCCAACGTCGTCACATAGCGGACCTGGCCCGAAGAGGCGCTGCCGCCCGCATCAGGCGCGCGGGCGCGGCCCACCGGTTCACCGTCGGATCTCTTGCGGCTGGAACGCCGCCGTGTAGACGTCTCGACCGCGCCAGTGCGGCCGGATAGCGTCACGACCTTATGTCACCGCTGACGGGTTGGGCTGGTCCGCACGAAGAGTTGGGCCGCTACATCGCTGAGGAGTCACAGCGCACTCTCGACTCCTATCGCGCGCAGCCGAACCTTGTCACCGAACACGCCAACCTCGAGGCTGACACCGCCAGCGGCGGCTACCAGCACCGCCAGCTCTACGAGTTGGTGCAAAACGGCGCTGATGCGCTCGCGCCGGCCTCCTCAGCCAGTGACGGGGCATGCAGCCCCCGGGCACCGCGCGGTGGCCGCATCGAGGTCCGACTGGCCGACGACTGCCTCTACTGCGCCGACGACGGCGGCCCTATCGACGAGGACGGTGTGAGGGCGCTGATGTTCTCGCACATGTCGCCCAAGCGAGCCACCAGCCAGATCGGAACGTTCGGTCTGGGATTCAAGTCGCTGCTCGGCGTGAGCGACTCGCCGGAGTTCCTGAGCCGCAGCGGATCGTTCCGCTTCGACAGGAACCGCTCGGACGAGCGCATCAGCCAGGTCGTCCCGGACGTCCCGCTGTACCCCGTGCTGCGGATCGCCGATCCGATCGATCCCGCGGAGTGCCTCGACGACGAGGCCGGGCGCGAACTGATGTCCTGGGCCTCCAACATCATCCGATTGGCGCTCAAGCCCGGTGCATACGAGGATCTTCACGCCCAGATGAAGGCGTTTCCGGCCGAGTTTCTCCTGTTCGTCAAGCATGTCAGGAGGCTCAGGATCACCGACGGCTCGCGTGTGCTCGACCGTGGCCTGGAGCTGTCCGAACTCGACGACGAATGGCGCCTGCGCGACGACGGAACCGAGAGTGCGTGGAAGCTCTTCGACAAGCAGGTCCAACTGTCGCCGGACGCCGCCGCCGACCGCAGGCACGGAGAGTCACAGGACGACGTGAAGCTCTGGTGGGCTGCGCCGCTGGAGCGGCTCGATCAGCCGGGAACCTTCTGGACCTATTTCCCGACAGAAACGCAGAGCCTTGTGGCCGGCATCCTGAACGCGCCCTGGAAGACCAACGTGGACCGGCAGAACCTCCTCACCGGCCCCTTCAACGAAGAGCTGATCCACGCCGCAGCCAAGTTGATCGCGGACGCTCTGCCACAGCTGGCAACCGGCGCCGACCCTGCCCGACACCTGGATGCTCTGCCGCGCCGCCATCAGGCCGGCGATTCTCTCCACGCCGACCGGCTCCGGCACCATCTTTATTCGACAATCCACGGACGTGCCATTCTCCCCAATCAGGACGGACGGCTCAAGCGTGCGAATGAGATCGCCTACGCCCCCTCGCTGCTCGCGTCGAACCCCCGCCAGACAGCGGAGGCTCTCGACCTGTGGGCATCGCACGACGCCCGACCGACGAACTGGCTCCACCACAAGGCACTGACCCGCAACAGGATCGCTCGAGTCAACGCGCTGTTCGAGTCCGACCCCGAGACTCCGTATCGCGAGGCACCGCGAGCAACAGCAAGAGCGTGGCTAGAAGCGCTAGTGCAAGCCCCCCGCTCGCCTGAGCAGGTGCAAGCATCGAGCGTCGCAGTGCGAGTTGCGGCACTCCTGGACATCTCAAGACTCGGGCCCGGGGACCTCGGCAACATTGTGCTGACGGCGAACGGCGCTTGGAGACTCCCCGATCCCGCGAGCCTCTTCCTGCCCTACGAGTCTCCGACCGTTGGCAGCACAATCGACCCTCGGTCCTGCGTGCACCCGACACTGGCGGCGGACAGCCATGCGCTTGCTGCCCTCAGGAAACTGGGGCTTCGGGAGCAGACGGCCGAAACCGGCTTCAGAATGCTCGCTGACCGGGCCCTGCGACTTGGACACAGTCCCTCCGACGAGGATTGGCGGACGTTCTGGGTTGCTTCACGGCGTCTGGAGGTGCAAGAAGCGCTGGGCGCCATCAGAGGGCCCCCGAATCGGGCGCGCGCTGGACGACTCGGAAGGATTCGCGTACTCACACGATCAGGGGCCTGGGCGGCGCCGCACTCTGTGCTCCGGCCCGACTCGATCGTGCCTGAAGACGGCAGTCGAGACAATGACGCGACCGTCGACATGGGCTTCCACGGACCCGATGAGGCGCTACTCGAGCATCTGGGCGTGGTCAAGCAGCCACGAGGCGGGCGTGACCTTTCGATAGAGCCGTCGTACGACCGTCATGAGGACGAGTGCGAGCAGCACTATCGATCACGCGACGACCTCCCGTACACGCCTCGACAGGGCTATCTGAGCTTTATGTCAAGCCGCGGACTCGGACCGCTCAACGTGCTCACAACCCTCTCGGATGAAGGCCGAGCGCTCTACACCGACGCCCTGCTGTCGCACGACGACTGCTACGCGCCGCTGACGATGTGGCACACAGGGAGTAACAGAGAGTGGTATCCCGAGCAAGACTGCGAATCGCTCGCCGTTCGGATGATCCGCGAACTAGGGCGCATAGGGACCGCCGACGGCATCGTCGCGTTCGCCGATGCCCTCGGTGATCCTCCGCGCAACACCGATGCCCTCCTCTGCCTATTGCGCCATTCGAATGCCGACCGCATCAAGAGCGCCTTCGGACTTGCTGACCCGGCACCGGAGTTCTTCGGCGTGCATGATCCGGTTCCGTTGATAGACGTGTGGCCCGGTCTGCAGGACTACACGCGCGGCAACATTGAATCTCTCCAACTTGTCCGTTGTGAGCGCATCCGGGTGGGGCACGAGGACCGAGTGTGCCTCCTTGACGGCGACGACGTGTACCTTGCGGCCGCTACCGACGAGGACAGGCTCAGCGGCCTTCGACAGGTGGTGCAAGCGCTCCATCTCGACCTGAGTGAGTCGGTGATGGAGGACATTGCGAGCGGTACCACGCCGTCCGAGGTCGAAGAGCGTCGCGCGCGTGTGCGGCAGCACACCACGGATGCCGGCCGCCTGCTGGCTGCCGTAGGCGAGCGCGGCCTGCGTGCCGGGCTGCCGCCATCCCTGCTGGAAGCCCTCGAGGCTGACGGTCGGGAACAGCTCACCGGTACCGACATTGCTGAGGCAGCGATCGCGACCTACCACACCGACGCACTGAGGCAGTTCCGGCACCGGCTGGGCCCGCTGAAGCCCCCTTCCAAGTGGGCTGGGTCTGCTCGAGCGGTTGACTTCGTGCGATCCCTCGGCTTCGCGGAAGAATGGGCGGGAGAGCGGAGCAGACCGCGGCCGCCGTTCGAAGTTGTCGACGGTCCGTGGGAGTTGCCTGACCTGCACGACTACCAGCGGACAGTTGTGGAGAACGTTCGCCGACTAATGCAGGCCGAGCACTCGGAGACCGGATCCCGGCGCGGGATGATCAGCATGCCCACAGGATCAGGAAAGACCCGCGTGGCGGTGCAAGCAATAGTCGAAGCCATCCGTGACGACGGCTTCGACGGCGGCGTGCTGTGGATAGCGGACCGCGACGAACTCTGCGAACAGGCGGTTGAGGCCTGGCGCCAGGTCTGGGCCAGCATCGGCAGCCGGACCACCCGGCTCCGCATCTCGCGCATGTGGCGCGGCCAGCCTCGACCGCTGCAGACTCGCAAGTTGCACGTCGTGGTGGCCTCCATTCAGACCGCCTACAGCAGGCTCTCGTCGCCGGGATACGACTTCCTCAAGGGGTTCCGGCTGGTGGTCTTCGACGAGGCTCACAGGTCGATCGCGCCGACCTCGACAAACGTGTTCGGCGAACTCGGGTTGACGTTCCGCACGCGGCAGGAGGAACCGTTCCTTCTCGGCCTGACCGCCACTCCGTACCGAGGCCATGACGAGAGGGAGACGGCGCGGCTCGTCAATCGCTACGGCAGCAACCGCCTCGACGCCGGGGCGTTCAGCAGCGACGACCCGCAGGCCGTCATCGAGGAACTCCAACGCACCAGGGTGCTCGCACTGGCAGACCATGAACTCATCGACGGCGCGACCTTTGAGCTGAGTGCCGACGAACTCAGCCAGATGCAGCGATTCACGCGTGGAGAAGGGGCTTCCGGTGCGACGCCGAGCGTTGGCTGGCTGCCGCGGGCCGCAGAGGAGCGGATCGCCCGGGACGCCGAGCGAACACAACGCATCGTCGACGCGTTCGACGTCCACATCAAGCCCGGCTGGCCCACCCTCGTGTTCGCCACCTCGGTCGAGCACGCCCAGACCGTCTCCGCGTTGCTCAACCGGAAGGGCATTACTGCACGCGCGGTGAGCGGGGAGACGGAGCACGCCACCCGGCGCCGCGTGGTGGAGCAGTTCCGCGAGGGCAAGATCCAAGCTCTGGTCAACTACGCCGTCTTCCGTGAGGGCTTCGACGCTCCGAGGACACGGGCCATCATCGTGGCCCGCCCGGTGTACAGCCCGAATCTCTACTTCCAGATGGTCGGCCGGGGCCTGCGAGGCCCGAAGAACGGCGGCAACTGCCGCTGCCTCATACTCAACGTCCGCGACAACATCGAGAACTTCCACCGGGCGCTAGCCTTCTCGGAGCTGGACTGGCTCTGGACCGGCTGACCGAAACCAGATCTGCCGACCCGATCGAGCAGCAGGCCGAGGGAGCCGTCGAGGCGGGGCTTCCAGTTGCCGGAGGCCCCGGTGGCCGTACTCCAGGGCCAGGGTCTTGGTGAACCCGACCCGCATGGATTCGACCCTACCGGCGAACCGGCACGGTGACAATCCTCAATATTTTCCATGTAATGTCGCGGGCCGGAGGTCCAGCGTGCGGTACGCTGACGCGGCTAGCCCGGGCGGGTCGACTTGCCTCCGTGCACCGAGGGCTCCTCGCACCACTGGGTGCGCAGAACGGCCAGCGGAACGAGAACCTCCGCCGGCAGCCCGAGCACCTCGCACAGCACCGCCTCATCCAGTTCCCAGCGGGTGTCGTCGCGGTACGCCTCGTTGGCCGGCAGCAGCCGACGCAGCCTGAAGCGTTCGAACACCTCGCCGGCGGCGGCGAGCTGCCCGTCGGCAAGTCTGCGAGGATCGACCGCGACCAGGTCCTCCAGCCGGGTGATGGTCACGTTGGCACGCCCCTGCTGCTGCCGGCTCGCCGCGAACCAGAACCCGATCAGGCCGAGCGTGGTGTTCATCCACAGTGCCACGGCCTCCTCCCATGCCACCGATTCGAGAGCGAACGAGGGCCAAGCCCGACCGCCGATGCACGGCTCGGCCGTGATGCAGGCCGCCAGCGCCTGGCTGTTGAGTTGGAAGTCGAGGTTGATGTGGAGCCGGGTCGAGCTCTCCCACACCGCCAGCGCCTCCTCCTCCATGCCGAAGCGGACCCTTCCCTGTGTGTCGGGCCGGACCTCGATCTGCGACTCCCGACCCGAGCCGGCCTCGTGGGCCCACAGCACCGGGTAGGTCGGTGTCCGACCCGCGACCAGGGGCTTGACGTCGAACGGACCGCGGTGGGCGCCGGTCGTCTTGTCCGTGCCGCTGATGTCTCTGTGCACTGGTCCGGGCCTGCCCGTCTCCCCCAGCGGCGCCATGGGGATCGGCAGATCCCCGACGCGGGGAAGACGCGGAGCGGATCGGCTCAGTGCAAGACCGCAGGCCGCTACTTCCGGTTCGGTCACCCCGGTGAGCCCTCCTTGGGAGATGGCGCCCGGAAGCACACAGCCGGCACGGTCGTGGCCGATCTCGATGGCTGGAGTGCCCTTCGGCTCTCCCCGGTCGTCGATGGCCCGGGCCACCTGCACCGCCTCGGTGATGGTCGCCGGTCGCCTGGCGAGGCTGATCCAGTCGACCGGCGACTGTACGGCCGCGGCCGCCGTCGCGGGGCGCTTGACCGCCACGAGCGCGATCTCGGCCATGCCGGTGTCGGCCGAGAACGCTCGTGCCGTGCTTCCGTGGGTCGCTATGGAGGTCACGGACACGTCGCAATATTGACTGGCCAGCAGCCGGCGCAGTCCCTCCCAGGAGCGACCGGACACCGCCGCGAACGGCAGAATGAGCGCCAGCACGCCGCCCGGGCGCAACTTGGCGTGCGCAAGGTCCACGAAGTTGGAGGCCAAGCCGGCATTGCCGTGGCCGGCGCGCGCCGAGCCGCCGCCCGGGGTCAGTTCGGCGAGGCGGGCGGACATGGCCCGCTGATCGTCGGACGTGGCGCCGAAACCGGCGAACGACGGCACCGGCACTCCAGCGGCCTGAGCGGTCTCATGGTTGGTGGGCCGCGTGAACGGCGGATTCATGATGCACAGGTCGAGCGTGCCGTCGCCGACGTTGCATTCCATCAGGTCGTCGTCGGGCTCTTCGTCATCGAACCGCCCCGCCAACCGGGTACCGGGCCGTCCCAGCAGCGAGAGCGTCCCGGCGTCGCCGAGCAGATCCAGTGAGCCCACCGCCACCCGGCCGTCCGGGGTGCGGCCGAAAGGCAGCACATGCACGCCGCACTTGCCGAAGCCGACGGCCGGGTGCGACGCGCAGAGCATGGTCGTGGTCAGGTGCGCGGCGGCGGGCATGATGTCGGCGCCGATCAGTGCCTCCTGCATCATGGCCGCGTGGATCGCGGCGTCGTCGCGGCCGGCCCTGCGCACGCGGGCCACGACCCGTCTGTAGACCGCCGACAGCAATGCGCCGGTCCCGCAGGCGAGGTCCCCGATCCGCAGGTCGGTCACCGCCACTTCGTCGGACCAGTCGACCCGGCCGTCGAGGCGGGCCACTGCCATTTCGGCCAGCAGGGCCGCCGATTCCGGGAGCGTGTAGAAGGTGGCCAGGAACTTGCGGTCGGCGATCAGGCGCCCGAACATCTGCCCGGCGAGGTCCTGGACCTCCACTGCGCCCGCCCCGGCCAGGGTCGCCGCGGCCAGTGCCAGCCGATCGCACAGGTGCTCGGCGCGGCGCCGCTCGATGGGAAGCAGCAGCCGTCGGGCGACCTCGAACACCGGCCAGTAGTTGATCTCCAGGATGCGGCCCCAGGCGTCGAGCACATCCGGCTTGCTGAGTCGCTCCGGATCGCCCGACGCGGCCGCGGTCTCCTCGATGGTGGGAGTGCCGTGGCTCGACGCCACCGCGATCTGGAACAGGAAGGCGTTCAAGATGATGGACGCCGCCATTCTCGTCGTCTGCCTGCCTGCCTCCTGATGGAGGCACTCGGCCACATGGCGCTCGGTGGCGGCGCCGGTCTCGGAGATCAGCCCGGCGCCCTCCTCGACGGCGTATTGGAGCCGGTCGGCGGCATCGTCTAGGCGGCGGGGCGACACCGCCAGGGTCTCGACCGTGCCGGCGAGGTCTGCAAGGCCTCCGACCAGCCATCCTTCGTTCGGAAACCTGACTTCGCCCGCCCCCTCGCGCCACACACACCACGCCAGATCGTCGCAAGCGGCCAGGGTCTCGGCCAGTTCGGATTCGGCCACGCCCCGCAGCCGCCGCGGGTAGCGGAGCGCCACCACGGTCTCGATGGGCCGCCGCGGATGCCCCGTGGTGGCCCCCACCCGCGAGAGCGCGTCGTCCTCGAGGCTCCGGGCCGGATGGAACTCGGCCTCGATGACCAGCGGACCGGCGTCGTGGACCCGCACGAGGATGTCGGGCTGCCTGCCCTCGCCGCCCTCGAGCACGCCGGTCGCCTGCGAGACGATCGCGCCCTTCTCGCTCCAACGAGGGTGCATGGTGCGCAGGGTCTGCGCCAGGTAGGTGTTGACGGTGGGCTCAGTTGTGGCCATCAGCCCGACTGTAACGTATCGCTATGACAGTGCATGGCATTTCAATGTTGACCGCACCGGTGGAAGCCGGCGCAAAGGGCGCGGCTGGCCGGACGGAGAGGGCGCAGGCACGAACGCACGGCCTCGTGAAGGCGGACACGGGCACGAACTCAGGCGCGCGGCCGGTGGACCTCGGCCAGCCAGTGGTCCTCGATCTCGATCGGGCACAGCGCCCAGCAAGCTGACAGCAGCCAGCGCAATACGTCGGCATGCGACGCGCTCGGCGGTGGGTGAGCAACAATGCCGTGCTTGGCGTGGTCCTGAACCTTGCGCCACCCCGCCGGCAGCGGCGCCCCGGCGTCGCGGAGCCGGTCCAGCGCCTTCGGCCCCGCACCATGCTCCACGCCGATCGTCGGCACAAGTCCGGCCTGGCCTTCCCGCGGCGGGGTCCAGGTCGCCATCGGCACCGCCGGCCCCCGCCCGGAGAACCACCGGCCCAGCACCGTCGACGCCGGCAGTCGATCGATCTGGTCGTCCCGCAGGCCCGGACCGACGTTGATCCAACCCAAGCCATCGCCCCGATCCGCAAGAGTCTTCATCTCACGAACGACTGCATCGATCTCGCTTGAATCGAATGCGATCGTCTCGGGAGTGAACGAGCCCACAACTCCGAACCGTACCGCCGCGCCAGGCCGGGGGTCCGCCGGCCGGGGGGTCCGCCGGCCGGGATGAGTATCGTCAAGGCATGGAAGACCGGAATTGGGGTTTCCGCACCCGGGCCCTTCACGCAGGCGGCCAGCCCGACCCCGCCACGGGCGCCAGGGCGGTGCCCATCTACCAGTCGACGAGCTTCGTGTTCGAGGACACCGCGGATGCAGCCGACCTCTTCGCGCTCCAGAAGTACGGCCCGTTCTACACCCGCATCTCCAACCCGACCAACGCGGCCTTCGAGGAGCGCATGGCCAGCCTCGAGGGTGGCATCGGGGCGGTGGCCACCTCCAGCGGCCAGGCCGCCGAGTTCCTCACCGTCACCGCGCTGGCCTCGGCCGGCGACCACATCGTGGCCGCGGCCGGCCTCTACGGCGGCACCTACACCCTGCTCGACGTGACGCTGCGACGCCTCGGCATCGACACCACGTTCGTGGACGGGACCGACCCCGGCGCCTTCGCCGCCGCCGTGCGCGATGACACCAAGCTGCTGTACACCGAGATCATCGCCAACCCCTCCGGGGCGGTGGCCGACCTCGCCGCCCTGGCCGACGTCGCCCAAGCCCACCGCCTGCCGCTGGCGGTGGACTCCACCTTCGCCACGCCGTACCTGTGCCGCCCGATGGACCACGGCGCCGACATCGCCCTGCACTCGGCCACCAAGTTCCTGGGCGGCCACGGAACCTCCATCGGCGGGGTGATCGTGGAAGCGGGACGCTTCGACTGGGACTCGGGCCGGTTCCCGCACATGGTCGATCGGATCCCGAGCTACAACGAGCTGCGCTGGTGGGACAACTTCGGCGAGTACGCCTTCTGCACCAAGGTGAGGGCCGAGCAACTGCGAGACGTGGGGGCCTGCCTGTCCCCGTTCAACGCCTTCCTGCTGCTGCAGGGGATCGAGACGCTGCCGTTGCGCATGGACGCCCACGTCGCCAACGCCCGGGCGGTGGCCGAGCGGCTGGACGCCGACGACCGGGTGGCGTGGGTGCTGTGGGCGGGCCTGCCCGACCATCCGCAGCACGACCTGGCAGACCGCTACCTGCCCAAGGGGCCGGGCGCCATCTTCACCTTCGGGGTGGTGGGCGGGCGCGCCGCCGGGGCCCGCTTCATCGAGTCGCTGCAGATGGTGTCGCATCTGGCCAACGTGGGCGACGCCAAGACCCTCGTCATCCATCCGGCCTCCACGACCCATCAGCAGCTCTCCGACGAAGAGCTGGAGGCGGGAGGCGTGTCGCCTGACATGGTGCGCATATCGGTCGGGCTGGAGGACGTCGACGACATCATCTGGGACCTCGACCAGGCCTTGACCGCGGCCACCAAGGACGCCGATGGCTGAGCGCTCCCAGCCGAATTGGCAGCCCAGGACGCCCATTCGAGCACTCACCGCTGCCGATTCCCGGAGGACCCGTGGCTGAGGCTGATCATCCGCCCGTCGCGGGCTGGACGCCGCCGACCGCGCTGGAGCGCCAGCGCATCCTGAACCGGTCCCGCTCGGTGGCGGTCGTCGGCGCCTCGGCCAACCTGGCCCGGGCCAGCTACTTCGTCCTCACCTACCTGCTGTCGTCGTCCACCGACTTCGAGGTGTACCCGGTGAACCCCCGGTCGGCCGGCACCGAGATCCTCGGCCGCCGGGTCTACGCGTCGCTCGCGGACCTGCCGGTCACCCCCGACATCGTGGACGTGTTCCGCCGCGCCGAGGATCTGCCCCCCGTCGCGGACGAGACCATCGCCGTGGGCGCGCCGGTCTTCTGGGCGCAGCTCGGGCTGTGGAGCCCCGAGGCCGCGCAGCGCTGCGTCGCGGCCGGGCTCGACGTGGTGATGGACCGGTGCCTGAAGATCGAGCACGCCCGCTTCCACGGCGGTCTGCACCTGTCCGGATTCGACACCGGAGTCATCTCCTCGCGCCGCGGCTCTCACCATTGACGCGGGCGGGAGGTCCGCTAAGATCGCCCTTTCCCTAGGAGCCGGAACGGGCATCCGGTGGGATCAGGGAGGGCACACATGGCACGTACGGTTACTTCGGCAATTGTCCAGGTGGCCTGGACCGGCGACAAGGAGTCGATGATCGAGCTCCACGAGAAGTACGTCGCCGAGGCGGCCTCGGCCGGCGCTCAGGCCATGTGCTTCCAGGAGCTGTTCTACGGCCCCTACTTCTGCCAGGTGCAGGACACCGAGTTCTACTCCTACGCCGAGGCCATACCGGACGGTCCCACCACCAAGCGGTTCCAGGAGCTGGCGGCCAAGCACGAGATGGTGCTGGTGCTGCCCATGTACGAGCACGAGAAGGCCGGGTTCCTGTACAACACCGCGGCCGTCATCGACGCCGACGGCAGCTACCTGGGCAAGTACCGCAAGACCCACATTCCCCAGGTCAAGGGGTTCTGGGAGAAGTTCTACTTCCGTCCCGGCAACCTCGGCTACCCGGTGTTCGAGACCGCGGTCGGCACGGTCGGGGTGTACATCTGCTATGACCGCCACTTCCCTGAGGGCTGGCGGGCCCTGGGGCTGGCCGGCGCGGAGATCGTGTTCAACCCGTCGGCCACCAGCCGCGGCCTCTCCGCGTACCTCTGGCAGCTGGAGCAGACCTCGGCCGCGGTGGCCAACATGTACTTCGTCGGGGCCATCAACCGGGTGGGGGTCGAGCCGCTGGGCGACAACGACTTCTACGGCACCTCGTACTTCGCCAACCCGAGAGGGCAGTTCGTTGACGGCACCGCCTCGGAGGTGACCGAGGAGCTGGTGGTGCGCGACCTCGACCTCGACCAGATCGAGGAGGTCCGGTCCCAGTGGGCCTTCTACCGGGATCGCCGACCCGACGTCTACGGCCCCCTGACCGCTCCATGACCTGACTGGCCGGCAGTTCGAACAGCCGGAGGCACCGGAAGGAGACAGAGATGGCAACGCTCATCAAGGGAGGCACCGTCGTCAGCTCGACCGGCGCGGATCCGGCCGAGGTGCTGATCGACGGCGAGCAGATCGCTGCGGTCCTGCGCCCCGGCAGCGACATCGCGGTCGCGGCCGAGCAGGGCGCGGAGGTCGTCGACGCCACCGGCCGGCTCGTGGTGCCCGGCGGCGTCGACGTCCACACCCACATGGAGCTGCCCTTCGGCGGGACGTTCGCCTCCGACACCTTCGAGACGGGCACCCGGGCCGCGGCCTGGGGCGGCACCACCACCATCGTGGACTTCGCGGTGCAGAAGACCGGCGAGAACGTGCGGGAGTGCCTCGACGCCTGGCTGGCCAAGGCCGAGGGCAACTGCGCCATCGACTACGGCTTCCACATGGTCATCGGTGGAGTCGACAACGACTCGCTCAAGGAGATGGACCTGCTGGTCGACGAGGGCATCACCAGCTTCAAGCTGTTCATGGCCTATCCGGGCGTGTTCCTCGCCGACGACGGCCAGATCCTGCGGGCCATGCAGCAGGCCGCAGGCAACGGCGCGCTCATCATGATGCACGCCGAGAACGGCCTCGCCATCGACGTGCTGGCCGAACAGGCCTTCGGGCGCGGCGAGATCAGCCCGGTCACCCACGGCTACGTGCGCCGCAAGGAACTGGAGTCCGAGGCCACCCACCGGGCCATCCAGCTGGCCAAGGTCGGGGCGGCGCCTCTCTACATCGTCCACCTCTCGGCCTCCGAGGCGCTCGAGCAGGTGGCCATGGCCCGCGACGCCGGCATGAACGTCTTCGCGGAGACCTGCCCGCAGTACCTGCACTTCAGCCTGGAGGAGCATCTCGACCGTCCCGGCTTCGAGGGCGCCGCCTATGTGTGCTCCACGCCGCTCCGGTCGCGGGCCGAGGGCCACCAGGACGACCTTTGGAGGGGGCTGCGCACCAACGACCTGGCGGTGGTGTCCACCGATCACTGCCCGTTCTGCATGAAGGAGCAGAAGGAGTTGGGCCTGAACGACTTCCGGGCCATCCCCAACGGCATCGGCGGCGTCGAGCACCGCATGGACATGATCTACCAGGGCGTGGTCACGGGCGAGATCGGCCTGGCCCGCTGGGTGGAGCTGTGCGCCACTACCCCGGCCCGCATGATGGGCCTCTACCCCCGCAAGGGGATCATCGCTGCCGGCTCCGACGCCGACATCGTGCTCTACGACCCCGACAGGCAGTGGACCATCAGCGTCGACAACCATCACATGAACATGGACCACTCCGCCTACGAGGGCACCGAGGTGACCGGCCACGTCGACGCGGTGTTCTCGCGGGGCCGCAAGGTCATCGACAACGGCCAGTACCTGGGCCGGGCCGGCGACGGCCAGTACCTGCCGAGAGGCTTGAGCCAGTACCTGATGTAGCAGGAGGGGACGGCGACCCGCTCCCTCCGCACCACTTGAAGGCAAGACAGGAGACGCCACGTGGAGACAATTCAGCATTTCGTTGACGGAGCGGCCCGGCCCTGCGAATCCGGCCGGTCGCATCCGGTGTTCAACCCGGCCACCGGCGAGCAGACGGCACAGGTCGGGCTGGCCAGCGTCGACGAGGTGGACGCGGCGGTGGCGTCGTCGGCAGCCGCCTTCGAGGACTGGCGCCACACGTCGCTGGCGGCCCGCACCAAGCTGATGCACAGCTTCCGCAACCTGGTGGAGGCCAACGCAGCCGAGATCGCGGCCCGGCTGACGGCCGAGCATGGCAAGGTGCGCTCCGACGCGCTGGGCGAGGTGGCCCGCGGTCTCGAGAACATCGAGTTCGCCTGCGGGCTGGGAGACCTGCTCAAGGGCAGCTTCAACTCCCAGGCCTCCGGCGGCGTCGACGTGTGCACGGTGCGGCAGCCGCTGGGGGTGGTGGCCGGCATAACCCCGTTCAACTTCCCGGCCATGGTGCCGCTGTGGATGATCCCCAACGCGGTGGCCTGCGGCAACACCTTCGTGCTCAAACCCTCCGAACGCGACCCCTCGGCGCCCCTTCTGGTAGCCGAGCTGGCGTTCGAGGCCGGGTTCCCGCCCGGGGTGCTCAACGTCGTCAACGGCGACAAGGTGGCCGTGGACCGGCTGCTGACACACCCCGATGTGGCTGCGGTGAGCTTCGTGGGCTCCACCCCGATCGCCCGCTACGTCTACGAGACGGGCACATCCGCCGGCAAGCGCGTGCAGGCGCTGGCGGGAGCCAAGAACCACATGGTCGTGCTGCCCGACGCCGACCTCGACCTGGCCGCCGACGCGGCCGTCTCCGCGGCCTACGGCTCGGCCGGCGAGCGCTGCATGGCGGTGTCGGTGGTGGTGGCCGTGGGCGACGCCGGCGACCCGCTGGTGGACGCCATCAGGGTGCGCATGGACAAGCTTCAGGTCGGGCCGGGCGACAACCCCGAATCCGAGATGGGTCCGCTGATCACCCGCGAGCATCGCGACCTGGTCGCCGGCTACGTCGGCGCCGGTGCCGACGAGGGCGCCACCGTCGTGGTCGACGGGCGCGAAGCGGTCTTCGACAACGACGGCTTCTTCCTGGGCGTGTCGCTGCTCGACAGAGTCACCCCCGAGATGTCGGTGTACCGCGACGAGATCTTCGGCCCGGTGCTGTGCGTGGTACGCGCCGACAGCTACCACCAGGCCGTGGAGCTCATCGAACAGAACCCGTGGGGCAACGGCGCGGCCATCTTCACCCGGGACGGCGGCGCGGCCCGCCAGTTCCAGCTCGACGCCGACGCGGGCATGGTGGGGATCAACGTCGGAATCCCGGTGCCGGTGAGCTGCCACTCCTTCGGCGGCTGGAAGGACTCGCTGTTCGGCGACACCCACATGTACGGACCCGAGGGCATCCACTTCTTCACCAAGGCCAAGGCGATCACCACCCGCTGGCCCGATCCGGCCGAGAGCGCCGTCGACCTGGGCTTCCCCCGGAACCGCTAGGGCGCGGCCATGGACTTCGGCGTCGTCCTGCAGACCGATCCGCCGGCATGGCGGGTGGTGGACCTGGCCCGGCAAGCCGAGACGCACGGGTTCTCCCACGGGTGGACATTCGACAGCCATGTGCTCTGGCAGGAGCCGTTCGTGATCTACAGCCAGATGCTGTCGGCCACGAACCGCATGATGGTCGGGCCGATGGTCACCAACCCCGGCACCCGCAACTGGACGGTCACCGCGTCGCTGTTCGCCACCCTCAACGACATGTTCGGCAACCGCACCGTCTGCGGCATCGGCCGGGGCGACTCCGCCATGCGGGTGCTGGGCCACACTCCCACCAGCCTGGCCACCCTGGGCGAATCCATGAAGGTGATCAAGGGCCTGGTCGAAGGACGAGAGGTCGACTACAACGGCACCCGCCAGCAGTTCCCGTGGTCCGCCGGCAGCCAACTCGACATCTGGATGGCCGCCTACGGGCCAAGAGCCCTGAAGCTCTGCGGTGAGCAGGCCGACGGGTTCATCCTCCAGCTCGCCGATCCCCGGATCACCGAGTGGACCATCGCGGCCGTCCGCCTGGCCGCGGCCGAGGCGGGGCGCGATCCCGACCGGCTGTACATGTGCGTGGCCGCGCCCGCCTACGTGGGAGACGACCTGGCCCACCAGCGCGACCAGGTCCGCTGGTTCGGCGGCATGGTCGGCAACCATGTGGCCGACCTGGTGGACCGCTACGGCGACACCGGCGCCGGAGTGCCCCAGGCCCTCACCGACTACATCGAGGGACGGGAGGGCTACGACTACTCGGAGCACGGCAAGGCGGGCAACGTTCACACCGACTTCGTGCCCGACGAGGTGATCGACCGCTTCTGCCTCCTCGGCGACGCCGGCAACCACATTGCTCGCCTTCAGGAGCTGCGCGACCTGGGTGTGGACCAGTTCGCCATCTACCTGATGCACGACCAGAAGGACGAGACGCTCAACGCCTACGGCCAGCGGATCATCCCCGCGCTCAAGGACTGACACCCACCGTGAGCTCCGAACCGGGTCAGCCCTGTTGATTCCATGATCGATCCCGCCCGCCAGGCTTCGGCTGAGACTGAGATCGACACGGCTGACGGGGCGCCGGCGGCGGTCGACGACCCGATCGTCTTCGAGCAGCTGCTGCGCCTGCAGGCCGCCCGGGAGCAGCGGCGGGCCCGCATGCGCAGGACCGGCCGGCAGGTGGTCGTGCTGGCCGTGTTCATATGCCTGCTGGGTCTGGCCTACAGCGCCTACAAGGCGGTGGGCACGGCCATCGACGACGCCCAGTCCGGCTGGCCGGTCATCGGCTCGATCCTGCCCGAGTCCGACGACCTGAAGATGCCCCCGGTCCTCGACATCGTGTCAGGGGTCTTCGAGGAGCCGAGGGGCACCGACGAGCCCTTCTGGTCGATCGTCGGAAAGGAGGCCGCCTTCACCCTGCGGGAGGCAGCCGTGGGATTCGCCGTCGGCGTGATGGTGGGCCTCAGCATCGCCGTCGTGCTCACCACATCGGGGCGCTTGGAGCGGGCTCTGGTGCCCCACGTGATCGCCAGCCAGACCATCCCGCTCATCGCCATCGCGCCCATCATCGTGATCTGGGGCCGCAAGAGCTTCGACTTCCTGCCCTTCGAGTGGCAGGACTGGATGTCGGTGTCGATAATCGCCACCTACCTGACGTTCTTCCCCGTCACGATCAACGGCTTGAGGGGCCTGCAGTCACCCCGGCCCGAGAACCTCGAGCTGATGGACTCCTACGCGGCCCGCTGGGGCCAGACCCTGTGGCGCCTGCGGCTGCCGGCCTCGCTGCCGTACCTGTTCGCGGCGTTCAAGATCGCGGCCACCGCCAGCGTGGTGGGAGCCATCGTGGGAGAGATCTCCGCCGGGGTCAAGGGAGGCCTGGGCCGCCGGGTGCTGCTGGAGGCCCAGCGCTACACCACCGGCCCGGAGCGCCTGTACGTGGCGGTGCTGGGCGCGGCCGCTCTGGGGATCTTCGTGTTCGCGGTGATCTCGACGATCGAGTACGGACTGGTCGGTCGCAAGGGTCGCGAGACCGTGACATGAGCGACGCAGGACCCGACATGAACGACCAGGCTCCGGCCGTCGAGATCCGCGGCGCGTCCAAGATCTTCAATCCCGGGCGCCACAACGAGGTGAAGGCCCTCGAAGACATCGACCTTCACATCGACCAGGGCGACTTCGTCACCCTCATCGGCCCCTCGGGCTGCGGCAAGAGCACCCTGCTGCGTCTCATCGCGGCGCTCGTCGACCCCAGCGACGGCACCGTCCTCGTCAACGGCAAGACTGCCGACGCGGCCCGCCTCGACCGGGACTATTCCATGGTGTTCCAGCGGGCGGGGCTGTTCGACTGGCGCAACGTCTCACGCAACATCGAGCTGCCGCTCGAGCTGATGGGCTGGAAGGCAGCCGACCGGCGCCGGCGGTCCGCGGAGATGCTCGAGCTGGTCAAGCTCACCGAGTTCGCCCGTCATCATCCCGCCGAGCTCTCCGGGGGCATGCAGCAGCGCATCGCCATCGCCCGGGCCATGTCGTTCCACCCGCAGCTGTTGCTGATGGACGAGCCGTTCGGCGCGCTCGACGAGATGACCCGCGAGCACATGCAGAACGAGCTCCTGCGCATCTGTTCGGAGACTCGGATCACCGTCGTGTTCGTCACCCACTCCATAGGTGAGGCGGTGTTCCTGTCCACCGAGGTGGCGGTCATGTCGCCCCGCCCGGGCCGGATCGCGGCCGTGATCGACAACGATCTGGGCCCGCGCACCGACGCCACCCGGGACGATCCCGCCTTCTTCAGCAACGTCACCGCGGTGCGCGACGCGCTGCGGGGAGGCCATTAGCAGCGTGACCGCAGCCGTTCCCGCCTCGAACAAGGACCCGGTACAGCCGTGACCGCAGCAAGGACGCTGCTGCGCTCCTGGCTTCCCCCGGTGGTGGCTGCGGTGGTGATCTTCGGCGGCTGGGAGGCGGTTCTGGCGGTACTGCGCCCCGACGGCTTCGTGCTTCCGCCGCCCTCGGAGATCGGGAGCGCAGTGGCGGAGAACTTCGACGCCATCATCACCGCCACCGGGGTCACCGGCTTCATCATCGTCACCGGCCTGCTGGCCGGCGTGGTGGTGGGAGCGGCCTTGGCTCTGCTCGTCACCGCCTCCCGGGCCGCCAACGAGACGCTCACTCCCCTGGCGGTGGCCGTCAATGCGGTGCCGATCATCGCGCTGGGCCCGATCTTCAACGCCTGGTTCGGGCTCCTGTCGCCCCGCTCCAACCAGGCCGTGGTGGTGGTGCTGGTGTTCTTCCCGATCTTCATCAACACGGCACGGGGCCTCACCCAGGTGGAGCCGAGCCAGATCGAGCTGATGGAGTCCTACGGCGCCGGCAAGTGGCGGATCATGCGGGAGGTACGCATCCCCAACGCCATGCCGTTCTTCTTCACCGCACTGAAGCTGGCCACCTCGCTGGCCGTGATCGCCGCCATCGTGGCCGAGTACTTCGGCGGCCGCCAGGACGCCCTGGGCAACCTCATCACCAACTCGGCCGGACTGACCCGCTACGACGACGCCTGGGCCGCAGTGCTGGCCGGCTCGCTGGTGGGAATCGGCCTCTACGCGCTCGCAGTCCTTGCCGAGCGCCTCGTCATGCCCTGGCATTTCGCGGCCAGGAGGCCGGCGTGACGCATGCAACTGAGTCTCATAAGAGAAGACCCAATTGGGAGGGCAACAAACCATGAAAACCAAGAAAACCTTGATGCGCCTGTTGGTGCCGCTTCTGGCCTTGGGCCTGATCGCCGCCGCCTGTGGCGACGACGAGGAGCCGGCTGCTCCGGACACCAGCGCGGCGGACGCCGCGGCCGCGGAGGCCGCTGCCGCTCAAGCCGCGGCTGAGGCCGACGCAGCCGCGGCTCAGGCCGAAGCCGACGCAGCTGCGGCCGAGGCGCAAGCGGCGGCCGACAGGGCGGCCGAGGCCGAAGCCGCGCTCGCGGAGGCCATGGCTGAAGCCGAGGGGGCGATAGACCCCGAGGTCGTCGCCGCGCTCGAAGCGGAGCGGGATGCCGCCCAGGCTGAGGCCGATGCAGCCGCAGCCGCGCAGGCGGATGCCGAGGCCGCCGCGGCCGATGCCGAAGCGGCCGCGGCCGAGGCCGAGGCGGCCATGGAGGAAGCCATGGCCGAGCCCGAGCCCGCGGCGCCGGTCGACGTCACCCTGCAGCTGCAATGGTTCACCCAGTCGCAGTTCGCGGGCTACTACGCGGCTGTGGCCACCGGCATCTACGAGGACCACGGACTGAACGTGGAGATCCTCGAGGGCGGCGTGGAGATCGTGCCCGCCTCCGTGCTGGACTCCGGTGCCGCCGACTTCGCGGTGTCGTGGGTGCCCCGCGGCCTGGTGCCACGCGAGGAGGGCGCCAACATCACCAACATCGCCCAGGTGTTCCAGCGCAGCGCCACACTCCAGGTGGCCTTCGCCGACTCCGGCATCACCACCGTCGCCGACCTGGAGGGCCGCACTGTCGGCAACTGGGGCTTCGGCAACGAGTTCGAGTTGCTGGCCGGCCTTCGCCGCAACGGGCTCGACCCGGCATCCGACGTCCAGCTGGTCCAGCAGAACTTCGACATGCTGGCCCTGATCAGCGGCGAGATCGACGCAGCCCAGGCCATGATCTACAACGAGTACGCCCAGGTGCTCGAGACGGTCAATCCCGACACCGGCGAGCTGTACCAGCCCTACGACCTCAACATCATCAACTGGAACGACGTGGGCACGGCCATGCTCCAGGATGCTCTGTGGGCCGACGCCGACCGCCTGGACGACGACCCCGCGTACCACGAGACCGCGGTCAAGTTCGTCGAGGCGTCGCTCCTCGGCTGGATCTACTGCCGCGACAACCCCGAGGAGTGCGTGGACATCGTCCTCGACAACGCTCCCACTCTGGGCCGGTCGCACCAGACCTGGCAGCTCAACGAGATCAACGCCCTGATCTGGCCGTCGCCGCAGGGCGTGGGCGTGATGGACAAGGACCTGTGGGACCAGACCGTCGCGGTGGCCACCAGCGAGGGGATCCTCGCCTCGGCCCCCGACGACGACGCCTACCGTCCCGAGATCGCCTGGGAGGCGGTCACCAACCTGCGCAACGCAGGAGTGGACGTGATCGGCAACAATTGGCAGCGCGTTCCCGTCACGCTGCTCCCGGGCGGCGAGTAGCCACTAGCTAGACCCGCAATCCGGCTTCGGGCCGGCGGCGGCACACCCCCGTCGCCGGCCCCGCCGCGCCAACCGCGCACCGTCGCCGACAACGCTGTATAGCTATACTCATTGTAATATCATAAATAGGGCTGTATGACTATGGGGTGGAGATTGAGGAGAGCGCCCGCAGGCACGGCGTCTCCGATGGCGACATGCTCCATGCGTTGAGGCACTGCTGGCGACACTTCGACACGTCCGATCCGGCTGTCGCGATGTTCGTCGGTCCGTCCTTGACGGGCGCGCCGCTGGAAGTAGCAGTCGTCAGCCGAGGAGGCGGGGCCGCTATCATCCACGCGATGAGCGCTCGGCGGAAGTACCTGACGGGTCGAAGGAACCGATGAGCCAGACCAGAGAGGAATGGCTGGCCGACAAGCTGGCGGCGTTCGAGGACTGGGCGGAACGCGTGAAGCCCGAGGAGTTGAAGGTCGCCGACCCCGAGAGATCGCGAGAGATCCTCAAACTGCTCGACGACGACCCCGAGGTCGACAGGTTGATAGAAGAAGCCAGGCGGGCCGCGCTCCAGGAGGGGCGCGAATCGGCGTAGGCCGCCACTGATGCAGCACTAGCCTTCCGGGCCGGAAGGCCTGTTGTGTACTCATCTCTCGGCCGGTGGTGCTACCGGCACCCGTGGCGGGTTCTTGTCGCCTGGTTGCTGATCATCGTGATCGTTGCCGGGGCGTCGCGGGGCGTGGGCTCGGCGTACGGCGGCACGCCGGCCGCCCCCGACGCCGAGAGCAGCCGGGGGGCCGACATCCTCGACGAGCACTTCGGCCGCATCGGGGCGGTGATCAGCGGCCGGATCGTGTTCAGGGCCGAGCAGGGTGTGAACGACCCGGCCGTGCAGGCCGCCATGACCGAGCTGTTCGAGCGGGTCAAGGCCATCGACGGCGTCACCGTCGGCTCTCCATATGACCCGAACGGAGTTCACCGCATCGCTGCTCAGGGCCCCGAGGCCGGGCGCATCGCTTACGCCGATGTCGACACCGGGGCCAGCACCTCCGCCTTCGAAGCAGAGGACATAGGAATCGAGATCGGACGCCTCATCGACGAGGTCGGCCTGCGCTCGATGGACGGCGTTCAGGTGGAGGTGGGCGGGGCCTGGCTGTCCGACCGGGAGCCGCCCGAGTCCGAGACCATCGGGCTCGCCTTCGCGGTGTTCGTGCTGATCCTGGCGGTCGGCTCGGTGGTGGCCATGGGCATGACCGTCGGAACGGCCCTCATCGGGGTGGGCGTCGGCGCGGCCGGTGTCGTGCTGTTGAGCAACGTGGCGACCGTCCCCGAGTTCGCCCCGACCATCGGTATCATGATCGGCATCGGTGTGGGCATCGACTACGCGCTGTTCATAATCACCCGCTACCGGGAGTGGGTCCACGGCGGCTTGAGCGCGGAGGAGGCCACCGCGGCCGCGCTCGACTCAGCCGGCCGGGCGGTGGTCTTCGCGGGCGCCACCGTGGTGGTGTCGCTGCTGGGTCTGCTGCTGATCGGCCTGCCGTTCGTGGCCGGGCTGGGCCTGGCGGCGGCCATCACCGTGACTGTCGTGATGGCCGGGTCGGTGACGCTGCTGCCGGCCGTGATCGGCCTGCTCGGTGACCGGATCACCACGACCCGCTTCCGGGGCGTGTTGGCCTCTGCGCTGGTCGCCGTCGCCCTGCTCGGCTTCGGCACCGGCTTCAGGCTGCTGCTGGTGGGCGTGCCCCTGGCCGCGGTCGTGCTGGTGGCCGGGTCCTTCAAGACCCCGTCCAACCCGCTGAGACGAGTGGTGCGTCAGCGTGAGCCCAAGCCGCGGCGCGAGACCGGCTGGTACCGGCTCAGCCGGATGGTCCAGTCCCGGCCGTGGCTGTTCGCGGTGGGCGGCACTGTGGTGCTGCTGGTGCTGGCCGCGCCCGTGCTGGGCCTTCGTCTGGGGTTCTCCGACGAGGGCAACTTCGCGGAGGAGACCACCACCCGCAAGGCATACGACCTGATCTCCGAGGGCTTCGGGCCTGGGGCGAACGGCCCTCTGATCGTCGTCGCCGAATCGTCACCCGATCCCGACGAGATCGCTGCGCTCCGGGGCCTTTCGGAAGCTCTGAACCGGACGGAGGGGGTTGCCTTCGCCTCCCCGCCGATCGCGAACGCGACCGTCGATGCCTTCCTGATCCGGGTTCAGCCCACCACCGGCCCCCAGGATGCGGCCACCGAAGACCTGGTGCATCGGATGCGCGACCACGTGATCCCGCCTGCCCTCGACGGCACGGGCCTCGACCCGCTGGTCGCGGGTCAGGTGGCCTTCAACATCGACGTCTCCGACTACCTGGCCGGCCGCATCCCCATCTTCTTCGCGGCGGTGCTCGGGGCGTCGTTCCTGCTGCTGATGGCGGTGTTCCGTTCGCTGGTGGTGCCGCTGAAGGCGGTGGTCATGAACATGCTCTCGATCGGGGCGGCCTACGGGGTGGTCGTGGCCGTGTTCCAGTGGGGATGGCTGGGCGGCCTGACCGGGGTCGAGCCCGCGCCTATCGAGCCGTTCATCCCGATGATGCTGTTCGCCATCCTCTTCGGCCTGTCGATGGACTACGAGGTGTTCCTGCTGTCGCGCATGAAGGAGGAGTACGAGCGCACCGGCGACCCGGTCAACTCGGTGGCCGACGGGCTGGCCGCCACCGCCCGGGTGATAACCGCGGCCGCGGCCATCATGGTGGTGGTGTTCGGCAGCTTCGTGCTGGAGGACAGCCGTCCGGTCAAGCTCTTCGGCCTCGGCCTGGCCACCGCCATCGCCATCGACGCCACCCTGGTGCGGATGCTGATCGTGCCCTCAACCATGGAGCTTCTCGGGGCCCGCAACTGGTGGCTGCCCCGCTGGCTCGACCGCCTGATCCCCAACCTGCGGGTCGAGGGCGAGTTGGCGAACCGCCGGCCCTGAGGCCGAACCCCTCGTTGGTCAGCCGGGTTCACCACACCGCCTCGGGGTCGAAGTCGAGGACCTCGCGCATGCGGGCCATCAGCGGCTCGAAAGAGCCCGAGCGCCGGGTGCGTCGGGCCTGGCCGTCCGCCGGGTCGTCAGCGGTGAGCCCAGCCGCGGTCGAGCGGCCGAATCGCTCGTCGATAGCTCGGACAAGTGGCTCGAGGAGGTCGGCGGTCGCGCCGGCGGTCGCCCCCTCCGCGACGGCGCGAGCCTCGCCGGCGGCCGCCTCGCACAAGCCGGGAACCATGGGCGCGACCGCTTCGAGAGCGTCCAGAATCCGCTTCCGGGCTTGGGGTGCTTCCAGGAGCTTGTCCAGCAGGGCGTCGGCGTGACGGCGGTGGAACGCCTCCTCCTGCAGAGCCTTGCCGGCGATGGCCGCCAGCTTGGGCACCGACGAGCCGGCCACGAGATGCCAGCGCTTCTCCTCGAAGGCATCGTAGATCCAGTGCCGCACGAGGGCCTCGGCCCAGTCCTCCGTCACGTACTCGACGAGGTGGCAGCAACGGTAGGCATGACTCGGCCGCCCGAAGGCGAGCAGGTCCACGGCCGTGTCGGTGGGCTCGATCCCGTCGAGTTCGAGCACCAGCTCGTAGAGCATCGCGGCATGGCCCAGCTCGTCCTGGCCGATGCTCGAGAAGGCCAGGTCCTCCTCCAGGAACGGGGCCACGCCGATCCACTCGGTGTGCTGCTGGCCCATCAAGTGCTCGTCGTCGGCGAAGGCCAGCAGGAACTCCCGGATCGCCCCCTGTTCGCTCATGCCTACGCCGTCACCGCGAATTGGCAGCAGAATGCGCCCATAGCGGGCAAAACGCTGCCAATTCGATCCGACACCAGAGCGGCCCCGCGAATTGGCAGCAGAATGCGCCCATAGCGGGCAAAACGCTGCCAATTCGATCCGACACCAGAGCGGCCCCGCGAATTGGCAGCAGAATGCGCCCATAGCGGGCAAAACGCTGCCAATTCGCCCAGACGCTCATTGCTGGCTCTGCCGGGACGCCTTGCGGCGGGCGGCCACCGCGGCGCCGTCGTGATGGCGATGCGGCTTGTCGGCGTTGGGGCCCACGAAATCGTCGGCCGCGGCCACCACATGGTCCCGGCGCACCACCCACAGCCTGTCGCCCTCGGCCCGGCGCAGGTAGGCCTCTCGGGCCAGCACCACAGCCAGCTCGTCGTTGGCCGCCTCCAGCGCGCCGGCGTGGCGGAACTCGTCGCGGCCGTCCTTCTTGACGAACACCTCGTAGACGTGCATCGCCTACGAGCCGTTGCCGTCGGAGAGGGCGGTCCGCACCCAGGCGGTGCGGCGCCAGTTGTCGGCCGCCTCGCCGATGCGGCGAGCCGAGTCCGGCCCGCCCTGGGCCAGCGTGCGCCTGAGCGGCGCCCAGTCGATGGGGCCCACGTCCCAGCGGCGGGCCTCGTCGTCCCAGCGCAGGCCGGGCGCGGGGACGGTGAACCCGTAGCCCTGCAGCATGGGAACGAACCTCTGCACCCACCGGTCGCGCAGCGCCTCGTTGCGCTCGGACTTGATGTGCCAGCGCAGCAGCATGTCGTCGGGCTTGGAGTCGGGGCCGAACAGCTGCAGCGCCGGCCAGAACCACCGGTCGAGCGACTCCTGGAACATCTGGCGCTGGCGGGCGGTGCCCTCGGCGATGCGCATCATGCGGTCCTCGCCCAGGCGCATGTGGAACCCCTCCTCGGCGATGATGCGGCGCAGGATCCGCTTGTAGGGGCCGTAGGAGCAGTTCTTGAACACGGCCTGCTGGCTGATCAGCGCGGCCGCGTCCACCAGGAACGCTATGGCCACCTGGTCGCCCCAGGTGACCGCCCGGTAGTGGAACACGTTGTGGAAGCGGCTGCGGCCTGCGAAGAGGTCCTCGAGCATCTGGGTCCTGGTCTTGACGCCCAGGTCGGCGGCCACCATGTACAGCAGGTGGCCGTGGCCGATCTCGTCCTGGGTCTTGGCCAGCACCGCCATCTTGTGTCGCAGACCGGGGGTCTTGGGGATCCAGTCGCGCTCGGTGAGGGCGCCCATCAACTCGCTGTTGGCGTGCATCTCGATGAAGGCGAACACCGCCTGGCGGTAGGCGTCGGGCATGGCGTCGTCCGCCTCGACCAGGCCGCCGCCGTCGAGGAAGGCCTCGAAGTCCTCCATCGTCGCCCAGGATCTAGCCATCGCCGCTCGCCTCGGGGGCTCCGTCGACGCCGGGGGCGTTGGCCACCATGGTCAACACGTCGTAGGCCGCGTTTACCTCGCCGTGCTGGTTGGCGACCCTGGTGTCCCAGGCCACCTCGCCGTAGCCGCGGCCGTCGAGCTTCCTCTTGCGCTTGCAGGTGAGCACGGCGTGGATCTCGTCGCCGGGGTAGGTGGGCTTGGCGAAGCGCAGCCGGTCGATGCCGTAGTTGGCCAGCACCGGTCCCTCGTCGGGCCACACGAACAGCCCGGCCGCGAACGACAGCACCAAGTAGCCGTGGGCCACCAGGCCGTTGAAGATCGGGCTGCGGGCGGCGGCCTCGTCGTCCATGTGGGCATAGAACTTGTCTCCGGTGCTCTCCGCGAAGGCGGCTATGTCGGCCCGGGTGACCGTCCGGGACCCGGTGGTGATGGAGTCGCCCACCTCGAGCTCGTCGAAGGTGAGCTTGAACGGGTGTCCCTTGTGCTCCCGGGTCACCGAGCCGTCGACATGCTCGCCGGTCACTGCGGTGAGCATGTCGGGGGAGCCCTGCACCGCGGTGCGCTGCATGTGGGCGTGCACGCCCCGCATGCCTCCCATCTCCTGGCCGCCGCCGGCCCGGCCGGGCCCGCCGTGCACCAGCGGCGGCAGGGGCGATCCGTGGCCGGTGCTGGCCGGGGCCATCGCCTGGTCCACGATCAGCACCCGGCCGTGATGGGAGGCGATCCCCAGCGCGAGGTCGGTGATCTCGTCGCGGTCGGCGCCGTAGACCGAGGCGACCAGGCTCCCGCCGCCGGCCGCCACGAGCTCGACTGCCTCATCGATGCTGCCGTAGGGCACGAGTGTCGATACCGGACCGAACGCCTCGGTGGTGTGGACCGTCTCGGAGCGAGGATCGGTGGCCTGCAGCAGGGTGGGGGCCATGAACGCCCCCGCCACCGGGTCGACGCCTGAGAGGTCGCAGGAGTCCGCTACGGGCACTGCGGCCTCGCGCAGCGCGGCCACGGAGGCGGCCACCTCGTCGCGCTGGGCGAGGCCGACGAGCGGACCCATGCCGGTGGACCGGTCGCGGGGATCGCCCACGGCCACAGCCCGCAGGGCCTCGGCGAGGGCCTCGGCAGCAGCATCGAGGTGCCGCTCCGGTACGAGCGCCCGGCGGATGGCGGTGCACTTCTGGCCGGCCTTGGCCGTCATCTCGGTGACGACCTCGGCCGTGAACAGGTCGAACTCGGCGGTGCCGGGGGCGGCGCCGGGGGCCAGCACGGCCGCGTTGAGCGAGTCGGCCTCGACGTTGAGTCGTGCGGCCCTTGCCGTCACGGCGGGATGGGCCCGCAACGCGGCTGCAGTGGCGGCCGAGCCGGTGAATGCGATGCTGTCCTGGCCGCCGAGGCAGTCGAGCAGGCTGTCGAGTTCGGGGGGAGAGGCGCACAGCAACTGCATCGATCCTTCGGGGAGCAGCCCGGACTCGATGATGAGCCGCACCGCGGCCTCGGCCAGGTAGGCGGTGGGCGACGCCGGCTTGACGACGGAGGGCACGCCCGCGATGAACGCGGGCGCCAGCTTCTCCAGCATCCCCCACACCGGGAAGTTGAACGCGTTGATCTGCACCTCCACGCCCTTGCGGGGGGTCAGGAGGTGCGCAGCCGAGAACGAGTCGTCCCGGGACAGTGCCTCGATGGCGCCGTCGACGGCCACTCGGGAGTTGGGCAGCTCGCGCCGGGCCTTGCCGGCGTATGACAGCAGCACGCCGGCGCCGCCCTCGATGTCGATCCAGGAGTCCGACCGGGTGGCCCCGGTGCAGTACGACAGGTCGTAGAGCTGTTCCTTGGCCTGGTCGGCCAGCAGCAACCGGCCGGCGTCGCGAAGGATGGCCGCCCGCTGATGGAAGGTCAACTCCCGCAGCGCAGGCCCGCCCACGGTGCGCCCGTACTCGGCCGCGGCGGCAACGTCTGCGCCCGCCGGCGCCAGCTCGGCCACCACACGGCCGGTGGCGGCGTCCCGGAGCGGCCGGCCCTCTCCTGACGGTCGGCGCCAAGCGCCCGCCGTGTAGCTCTCCACCCGTTGCATGGCAGCTCCTCAAGTGCTGAACGCGCGATTATGTTGAGTACCTGATCGCGATTGCAAGGGGATGATCAGTCAGCTCCCACCATGATCGGGCCAGCAGGTTCCCGATTATGAGCGAGCGCGGATTGATCGGCGGCCGATCGCGTCGCAGGGTGGTCATTTCCGCT
>VYBO01000054.1 GCA_009844405.1 Acidimicrobiaceae bacterium | reverse complement strand
CACGGCCCCGCCCCGTATGGGCCGGGTCGCCCGCCTATCCGCGGGGCCTCTTAGACTCGGCGAGTTCGTGCTGAATGTCATCGGCAAGCCACCCTGATCCCGAGGTCGCCGACCCTCGGCTGCGGAACACTCGGGCTGGACTGCCGTGTGACGGCTGAGATCGCGGCCCTACAGCTTCCCGGCCATGCTTGACGTGGATGCGCCGGCTCCCGACTCTAGGTTCGTGGGCGTGACTGGCACCGCTCCGCTCGACGGTCTGCGGGTCGTCGAGGGCTCGGCCTTCGTGGCCGCTCCCTCCGGGGGCATGACGCTCGCCCAGCTCGGCGCGGAGGTCGTGCGCTTCGACAGGATCGGCGGCGGCATCGACCACGGCCGCTGGCCCCTCACCGCCGAGGGGCGCTCGCTGTACTGGGCCGGCTTGAACAAGGGCAAGAAGTCGCTAACCGTCGACCTCGCCAACCCCGCCGCCCACGAGCTGCTGGCCGAGCTGATCGGCTCGGCGGGCACGTTCCTCACCAATTTCCCGGCCCGGGGCTGGATGGCGCCGGAGCGTCTGGTCGCTCGCCGGGCCGACCTGGTGATGGTGGCCATCACCGGCAACCGCGACGGCACCACCGCGGTGGACTACACGATCAACGCGGCGATGGGGTTCCCGATGGCGACCGGCCCCGCCGGCGGCACGGAGCCCGTCAACAGCGTGCTGCCGGCTTGGGACCTGCTGTGCGGTCAGACCGCGGCGGTGGGGATCCTGGCCGCCGATCGTCGCCGCCTGCTCACGGGCGAGGGCTCGGTGATGACTCTGGCATTGAGCGACGTGGCGCTGGCCGCGACGGCTGCGCTGGGCTATGTGGGCGAGGTTCAAGTCAATGGGACGGAGCGGCCGCGCTGCGGCAACGACCTCTACGGAGCGTTCGGTGCGGACCTGTCCACCGTCGACGGCCGGCGCCTCTACGCCGTCGCTATAAGCCGCCGGCAGTGGGACGCGCTGCTTGAGGCAACGGACAGCGCCGCTGCCGTCGCCGAGGTCGAGGCGGCTCGGGGTCTCGACTTCGACGACGAGGGCGACCGTTTCGAGGCGCGCCAGCAGATCAAGGCGGCAATGCAGGCCTGGACCGGGGACCGGCCCTTCACCGAGGTGGCTGAGCGTCTCGACGCCTGCGGGGTGTGCTGGGGCCCCTACCAGACCTTCACCGAGCTAGTCGCCCGCGACCCGCGCTGCTCGCCGGCCGGGGGGCTTCTCGTCGAGGTGGATCAGCCCGGAATCGGCCAGTACCTGGCGCCGGTCTCGCCGCTGACCCCCACCGACGCGGGCGGCCGGACGATGAGCGAAGGGGGCTCGGACGCGGTGGCTCCGGTCCTTGGCGAGCACACCGACGAAGTGCTGGCCGGATGGCTCGGCCTCTCCAGTGCCGACATCGGCAGGCTTCACGACGAGGGCGTCGTCTCCGGTGCCGACACTGGCTGAATCGGCGTTGATTCGTCGCCCTTGCGGAGATTGTATACCGCTGCTAGATTGTATACCGATGCTCGAGGCCTTCGAGACCTTTGCACCATCAATGGGATCCACGACGTGGATGGAGCACGGCCGCTGCGTGGGTGAGAGCGGCCTGTTCTTCGCACCGTTCGCGGAGCGGCCCGAGGCCAGGGTGCGCCGTGAGGCCCGGGCCCGGTCGATCTGTGAGCAGTGCTCCGTGCTCCGCTCCTGCCGCGATTATGCGCGCCGCAACCGCGAGTTGGGCTTCTGGGGCGGTGAGAGCGAGTCGGAGCGAGCCGAGGCGGGATTCGCTCCAACCACGCCGATCGTCGGCCGCAAACGGGTGGCCGAGGAACGGGCCCGCGACGCCATGCGTCGCATCCTGTAGATCAGCGGCGCCGACTACACCCTGACCCGCTAGCCGGGGCTCGGGTCCCGTGATACCGCGGGCTCGACCACGATCACCAGGCTGCCCACATGGCGCTTGCCGGCGAAAGCCTCCTGCGCGGCGTGGATCTCCTCCAACGGGTAGGTGCCGCCCACCACCGGCCTGACCTCCCGCCGCTCGATGTAGCCGACCAGATCGGCGAACACCTGAGGGGCATGGACGGTGGCGCCGTGCAACTGGAGGTCCTTCAGGTACAGGGTGCGCAGGTCGAGATCCACGATCGGTCCGGCGATGGCGCCGGAGGTCACGTAGCGCCCGCCCCGGCACAGCGCCTCCAGCCAGCTCGCGAAGCTGACGCCGCCGACGACGTCGGCCACCACGTCGAAGCTGCCTCCGTTGGCTGCGGCAGCCGCCGCGACGGCGTCTTCGGATTCCCGGGCTACCACCGCGTCGGCGCCCAAGTCGCTCACCGCGGCCCGCTTGGACTCGCCGGCGACGGCCACCACCCGGGCGTGACGTCGCTTGGCCAGTTGCACCAGTGCGCTGCCCACGCCGCCGGAAGCGCCCGGGACCGCGATCGTCTCGCCCGATCGAAGGTCCGCTCGCCGGAGCATGTGCTCCGCGGTCGACCAGGAGCAGGCGAAGCTGGCCAGCTCGACGTCCGTGAGCCCGACCGACACCGGGTACACGTTCTCCTGCGGGACCGTGCAGTACTCGGCGTAACCGCCGTCGCGCTCGCTGCCCAGATAGCCGGCGAGGTCGCGATCGGCAGGGCGGTCCCGGTCGCGCAGCCACGGATCGACCAGCACCCGGCGCCCCACCAGCCCGGCGTCGGCGCCCTCGCCCGCTGAGACCACCACGCCGGCGATGTCGGCGCCCTGGATCCGGGGGAAGGACAGGCCGCTGCGGCCCCAGCCCGAGTCGTCCGGGCCGGCCTCGGAGAACCCCTCGGACCCGGTGGCCGCGGTGACCGCCCGGCTGTACCAGCCGACCCGGGTGTTGATGTCGGTGTTGTTCATGCCGCACGCCGACACCTGCACCAGCACGTCGCCCGGCCCGGGCCTGGGCACAGGCACGTCGTCGCGCACCTCCAGCATCTCCGGTCCGCCGGTTCCCAGCAGAACCGCGGCCCGCATCACCGCGGGCAGCTCAGAATCGGGCGCGGCCGGCGACACGTGCGTTCACCCGGTGAGTCGGTGGGAGTGCATGGCCTGGTAGTGGGGCAGGCAGGCCTCGTAGGCGTCGAGGAGCAACTGGTTGTGGTCGATCGGGACGTAGTCGCGCTTCTGGCGAGTCAGCGTGGTGGACTGCGCGAGGTTGTTGTGCCAGGTGCCGCTCTCGTACCAGGTGTGTTCTGAGGCCTCGCTGGTGCCCCACTCGAGGGCTTGGGGCTTGAAGTCGATGCCCACCGCCTCGCACCAGGCGGCCGTCACGCGGTGGGGATCGTCGAGCAGGTCCTCGGCGTCGATGACCGGGGGCGGGGTCGCCCTGCGCTGCGTCAGCAGGTCGAACAGCTCCCGCTGCTCGGCGAAGCCGGTCTCGGACAGGGTGAAGTCCGTCCACTGGCCGTACATCGAGGTCAGGGTCTTGGCCGGATCGCGGATCAGGAAGGAGTGGTTGAAGGCGTCGAGGAACGGCAGGTCTCCTCCGTCCGGGCCGGCGCCGGCGACAGCCCAGTCGTGCATTCCGGTGACGTAGTGGGGGAAGTCCTTCATGAACACCGGCCCCTGTCTGGCCTTCGCAACCAAGTCTCCCCACACCGACTCGTAGCTGAGTTCGGGCCGGTGCTGGACGTGGCTGTCCGGCGGGTGGGTCGCGTTTCCGACCGAGTACCACACCTCCCCGAAGGGCTCGTGAACGCACTCATGGTCGCCCCGCTGCTTCATCATCCGCTCGAAGGCGGTCGATGTCGATCGGGGCACCGCCCACAGCACGAGGATCGGGATCATGCTCGCCCTCCCGTCAGGCGCGTAGTCGCGCGTTTGCCGGATCGTGAACGGCCTCGCCCAGCACCCGGGCCGGGCAGAGTTCGCCCACCACCCGTACTTGCAGTGCGGTGCCGGGCTCGGCGTGCTCCGGGGCCAGGTAGGCGAAGGCCAGGCTCTGGCGGCAGTGGAACCCGTAGGCGCCCGAGGTCACTAGCCCCACCGCACGCCCGTCGGCGTAGACGCCGTCGGCCGCGTGCACGTCGGCGTGGTCGGCCTCGACGGCCAGATAGGCGAGCCGCCAGCGGTAGGGCTCCTCACCCGAGTCGGCCCGGGCCCGGCGGGCCAGCAGCGCTTCGCGGCCCACGAAGCCGCCCTTGCCGGTCTTCACGAAACGGTGCAGCCCGGCCTCGTCGGGGTTGACGTCGTGGGTGAGCTCGCGGCTGGTGCAGTAGCGCTTCTCCATGCGCAGCGAGTCGAGGGCGTGGTTGCCGGCGTCGGCCACCCCCAACGGCTCGCCCGCCTCCCACAGGGCGTCGTAGACGATGGCGAGGTCCTCGACGGGCAGGTGCAACTCCCAGCCCAGCTCGCCGGTGAACCCCACCCTCAGGGCCCGCACGTCCGGCACGCCGGCCACATTGATGAGCTTCCCCCGCAGCCATCCGAAAGCCTCGTTTCCCAGGTCGGCG
This sequence comes from Acidimicrobiaceae bacterium, assembly GCA_009844405.1. GTDB lineage: Bacteria > Actinomycetota > Acidimicrobiia > Acidimicrobiales > Aldehydirespiratoraceae > Aldehydirespirator. Next base: position 3,696 of record VYBO01000054.1, on the reverse strand, counting down.
GCGGTCACACGGGACAGAAGGCGCCGGGCCTCGGGCCCGGTCACGTTGAGGACCCCCAGTTCCATCGACCGGCTCACCAGTTCGGCGTCGGCGCCGTCGGGCCAGTGCGTCTCGAAGAACTCCCGGTCCTTGCCCTCACCGGCTGCGGCCGAGACCAGGTAGAGATGGTCGGCGGCCAGGCGGGTGACCGTCAGCTCGCTCTCGACGCGGCCCGTCGGCGTCAGTAGGTAGGTCAAGCCGATCCGGCCGACGGTGGGCACGGTGTTGGTGGTGAGGTGGTCGAGCACCGCGGCCGCGTCGGGTCCGATCAGGTCGAACTTGGCGAACGCGGTGGCGTCGAGGATGCCGACCCGCTCCCGCACGGCCCGGCACTCCTCGGCCACCGTGTCGAACCAGCCGGTGTGGCGGAACGAGACCATGTCCTCCTGGGGCAGCCCGGCCGTGGCCGGGAACCACTTGGGCCGCTCCCAGCCGTAGACCTGGGTGAATACCGCTCCCTTGCCGTGCAGCCGCTCGTACAGTCCGGTGGTGCGGTAGGGCCGCGCCGCGGGCCGTTCCAGGCCCGGCAGCGGCGTCTGGTGCCGGTAATGGTGGTCCTCAGCCCCCTTGACCCGGCCGTAGGACATGACGTCGGAGCGGTCGATGTAGCCGAACCGGCGGGCGTCGTAGGCCCGCACGCTCACCCCGGTGGTGCCGTGCACCATCCATCGGGCCAGCTCCCGCCCCAGGCCCGGGCCGTCGGCGATCCCCACCTGCACGCCGACCATCTGCCAGAAGTTGGGCACCCCCGACGGGCCCAGCAGCGGCTCGCCGTCAGGCGGGTAGGAGATGGCTCCGCAGATCACCTGCTTGATTCCCAGCGGCTCCAGCACCGGCATCCGCTCGAAGGCTCGGGCCAGCCAGAGGCCGACCCGGTCGAAGTCGGCGTCGAACAGCGGGTTCTCCAGCGACCAGTCCGGCCCGTCGCCGTCGTGCCAGACCGCTTCGGCGCCGGTCTGCTCGTAGATGCCGATCAGGCCCGACTGCTGCTCCTGGCGCAGGTACCCCGACACGTAGTCGTCGCGCACCACCGGCAGCTCCCGGTCGAGGTCGCCGAACGCCGGCACCGGCTCGGTGAGCAGGTAGGTGTGCAGCACGTTGGCGATGGGCACGTCGAGCCCGACCATGCGAGCCACCCGGTGCGCGTAGCAGCCGGCCGCGTTCACGACGTGCTCGGCGCGCACGGCGCCCCGCTCGGTGTCCACGTCGAAGCTGCCGTCTCGGCGCCGCCGGATGCCCAGCACCCGGTTGCGCCGGCTGACGGCCGCGCCCAGGTTGCGAGCGGCCCGCACCATCGCGTTTGCCGCTCCGGCGGGGTCGACGTGGCCGTCGTCGGGGGTGTGGACCGCGCCGAGCATCCCGTCGGTCGCGTAGAAGGGATGCAGCTCCGAGATCCGCGACGGCGAGACCCACTCCATGGCGTTGCCCACGTAGGCGGCCGGGCCGAGCTGGGCCCGCAGCCAGTCGACCTCCTCGGCGTGGTAGGCCACCCGCAGGCTGCCGCTGCGGTGCCAGGAGGTGGCCACCTCGCTCTCGGCCTCAAGCGACGCGTACAGCTCGCAGGCGTAGCGGCGGAACTCGGCCAGTGCGTAGCTCGACACCGAGTGGGTGACCTGGCCCGCCGCGTGCCAGGTGGAGCCCGAGGTCAGCTCGGCCTTCTCGATGAGAAGGCTGTCGGTCCAGCCCTCGTGGGCGAGGTGGTACAGCGCGCTGGCGCCGCAGATCCCGCCGCCGATGACCACCGCCCGGGCCGAGTCCGGCAGGGTGGACCCGGCGCGTGCGGCCTCGCCGGGCAGAATCGAACCTTGCTCCACGTCAGATCCTCCCTGCGGGTCCGGCCTGAGCAGGCGCCGGAGCGCGACGCTATCGCCGCGCATCGGGCACAATACGCATACAAGGGCCGCAGTTGGGTCGTGCCGACCCCACGACGTAAGGAGGCCGAGATGCGTCACTCGCATCCCGCTCTGGTCGACCCGGAGTTCTACGTTCCCGGCCTGCCTGCCGACTATGTGGCCGCCCGCTACGGGATCGGCGCGGCCGACATCGCCAAGCTCGGCTCGGCGGAGAATCCCCTGGGGGCATCGCCGCTGGCCGTGCAGGCGATCCGGGAGCGGTTGGACGACCTGCACCTGTACCCGTCCTGGACGGCCGAGCCGCTGCGGGAGAAGATCTCGCTCGTCTACGGCTTCGAGCCCGAGCGGGTGATGTGCGGAGCCGGCGAGACCGAGATCATCTCATGGCTGATCCGGGCGTTCTGCGAGCCGGGTGGGCGCATCCAGATGCCCGGCCCGTGCTTCCCGATCTATCACCTGTTCGCCGAGGCCGAGGACCGGGCGCCGGTCCTGGTGCACGAAGCCACCGACCGAGCCACGATGGCGGTGGACGTCGACGCCTACATCGACGCCATCGGCTATGACACCCGGATCGTGTTCGTCACCAACCCGCACAGCCCTTCGGGAACGTGGATGACCGAGCGCGACGTGCGGCGCATGGTCGAGGCGGCGCCCGAGGCCCTGGTGGTGCTCGACGAGGCCTACGTGCACTACTCGGACACTGGTGGATACATCCACCTCGCCGACGACTACGACAACCTGGTGGTGCTGCGCACGTTCTCCAAGGCGTTCGGCCTCGCCGGCCTGCGGGTCGGCTTCGGGGTGGGGCCGAAGCCGGTGGTCGACGCCTGCCTGGCCGTCAAGCCCACCTGGAACATGGGGGTGCTCCAGACGGCTGGCGCGGCAGCCGCCCTCGACGACAAGGACCATCTCGACGCCACCGTGGCGGTGATCTCGAAGGGTCGGGACCATGCGCAGGGCCGCTTCGCCGAACTCGACCGCTTCCGGATGGTTCCGGGCAGCCGGTCCAACTTCTTCCTGGTGGAGATCCTGGATCCCGGCACCGACTCCACCACGGTCTTCGACGGACTCCTGGAGCGAGGGGTGATCGTCAAGGACGGCTCGGTGTCGTTCCGGGGGCTGGACCGGCGCTTCCTGCGCTGTGACGCCAACCGGCCCGACCGCATGGACCGGCTCGTGGACGCACTGGCGGACCTGCCATGACGGGGCGTCGCGGCGGGCTGGTGGGCCGCTACTACACCGACAGCGAGATCTTCGCCGCGGAGATGGACCAGGTGTTCGCTCGGACCTGGGTGATGGTGGGCCACGCGTCGGAGGTGGCCGAGCCGGGGACGGTGATCACGGCGCGGCTCGGCGATGAGAGCGTGCTGGTGGCCAACGACGCCGGACAGCTCCGGGCCATGTTCAACGTGTGCCAGCACCGCGGCCACGAACTGGTGACGTCCGAGACGGCCCGTCTCGACCGGATCACCTGCCCCTACCACGCCTGGACCTACAGCCTCGACGGTCGGCTGCTGCACGCCCGCGGCGAGGACGTGGGCGACATATGCGTCCCCCGGGTGCGCCTCGAGACCCTGGCCGGGTTCCTGTTCGTCAACCTGTCGGCCGAGGCGCCCGGGCTGGCCGCAACTGCGCCCGGAGTGCAGGACGACCTGCTCGCCCGGGTGCCGGACGCCGCCCGGCGGGTGCTGTCGGCCCGGCTCACCCACGAGATGCGGGCCAACTGGAAGGTGGTGGTGGAGAACTACAACGAGTGCTACCACTGCCCCAACGTCCACAAGTGGTTCACGTCGGGGGTGGTGGC
>VYBO01000112.1 GCA_009844405.1 Acidimicrobiaceae bacterium | reverse complement strand
GGGACACTTCTTCCGCCACCAAACCCCCCCCCTACGCGACGCTTCAGTAATCCGGGGGGGGGGTGCCCGCGATGGTGGTGGCGGGGTGGGAGAATGGGGGCATGCAGGGAACTGAGGGTCCGGATCGTGAGTTGTTGGATGCGCTGGGGCTGTGCGGGGCTTTGGTGCGTGAGGGGTCGGTGTGCCGGTTCTTGGCGGGGAACCGGCTGAGGCTGTTTCCCGACGAGATGTTCGGGGATCTGTTCGGTCCTTTGGGCCGGCCGTCGCAGCCGGCGTCGGTTGTGGCGGCTGTGTTGGTGTTGCAGGCGTTGGAGGGGTGCTCTGATCGTGAGGCGGCGGAGCGGCTGCGCTGTGATGTGCGCTGGAAGGCGGCGGCGGGTCTGGCGGTGGACGATGAGGGGTTCCATTGCAGCGTGTTGTCGTTGTGTCGGTCCCGGCTGCGCGCCGGCGCCCGCCCGGAGCGGATCTTCGACGCGGTGCGGGAGCTGGCCGCTGAGTGTGGGGCGCTTTCGCGCAGCCGCCGCCGGGCGCTGGGCTCCACGGTGCTCGACGACGCGGTCGCGGCCCAGGACACGGTCACGGTGGTCAGCTCGCAGATCCGGCGGGTGCGCCGCCTCGTCGGGGCTGCCGCCGCGCTGGAGCTGGCCCACGACTACGACGGCCGCGCCAAGCCCGCATGCGACTGGTCAGATGCCGACGAGCGGGCCTGGCTGGTGGACGATCTGGTCACCGACGCGCTCGCGGTGCTGGACGCGGTCGAGGGCCTGGACCTCACAGACGACCAGGCCGAGGCCGCGGGGCTGCTGGGGGTCGTGGCGGGCCAAGACGTCGAGGCCGACCCGAAGGTGCCGGGCCGCTGGCGCATCGCCCGGCGCGTCGCGCCGGGCCGGGTGGTCTCCACTGTGGATCCCGAGGCCCGCCATGCACACAAGACCCGCTCGCAGCACCGCGACGGCTACAAGGCCCACATCGTCGCGGAGCCCGACACCGGCATCGTCACCGCAGTCGAACTCACCGCGGCCGACGCCTCAGACGCCGAAGACGGCGCCCGGCTCCTCGACTCCGACCCCACCTGCCACACCGGCGGCGGCGGCCACACCGACCCCACCTGCCACACCGACGGCGGCGGCGATGGGGGCTGGCTGGTGTCGGCGGACTCCGCGTACGCGTCTGGCGAGGCGCTGGAGTCCTTCACAGACGCCGGATGGGACACCGCGATCAAGCCCATCGAGCGCGGACCCCACATAGCGGGGGGCTTCACCCGAGACGACTTCGCCATCGACGCCGACGCCCAGACCGTGACCTGTCCCGCAGGCCACACCAAAGCGGTCACCTCCGGAGCGGCCCGCTTCGGCAAACTCTGCGCCGCCTGCCCGCTCAGAGCGCGCTGCACCACCTCGCCGCGGGGCCGCAGCGTCACAGTCGACGCCCACGAACCCCACCGGCAGGCCAACAAGGCCCGCTGGCGGCGGCCCGCCACCAAGGCCGCCTACCGCCGGCACCGGCCCATGGCAGAGCGACCCATCGCCTGGCTCACCAGAGCCAAGGCCAGACGCGTCCCCTACCGCGGCGTCGCCGCCAACAACCTGCGGCTCACCCACAGAGCCGCCGCCGTCAACCTCGTGCGCCTCGCCAACCTCGGCGCCGCCCACAACGGCGACCGATTCGCCCTGCCCGTCGCCGCCTGACCCCAAACCGCGGCCCGCGGCCGGCCCGGCCCGCCGACCTGCGACCGCCTCCAACCCCAACACCGCTCCAACACCGCCACCAGACCCCTGACACCACAGCCCGCAACCTGCTCAACAGTCTCCTAGCCGCCTCCCGCATCGCTCTGGGATGCATATCCTGGCCAACCGCGCTCTACTGCCCCAACCGCCCCGTCACTAGAGCAGAGATGGCATCGTTCCTTCATCGCGCACGCGCCACGGTGGAGTTGGGTGTGCATATCTCCTGGGTGGACATCGGCTCGCTCGCCCGGTTGTCCGTCTGCCCGCTCGACGTGATTTGCAAGCGGCTGCTGATCGAGTTGAGGGCGCCGAATGGATCATGGATCGAGGATCGATGGCCGCCCTGGCTCCGGTCATTGCATTGCGTAGTCGACGGACAGCCGGTCTGGACCGAGTCCACTCCTGAGAGCTTGACGCCAGTGCTGGGAACGCAGCCGACCCAGGGACGTTCCGGATATGTCACAACATGCGGAAGCCACCTCACCTGGTCAGCCTGGTCGAGGCCTCAGTTCGAGTCTGTCCATGTAGTCATCGACGGCATCAGGTCGAACGAGCTGAACCCGAGAGACTCTTGAGAGACGGTGGCGTCGTTCCAGCGTGATTCGCAGCAAACGTCGTCCTTCACGACTCTCAGCGTTTCGGGTTGGAGTGAGGCTTGTCGAGAACGGGTCCAGAACAACCCCAGTAGGTCCGGGGCAGTAGACGTCCTTTAAGTACGCAATGTACACTCGGATCGGCTAATCGGGAGATGCATGATGCAGTACCTCTCATACACCGACACGCGCAGCCATCTTCGCGAGGTGCTCGACACCGCTGAAGCGGGATTGCCGATCGGCATCCGGCGCCACGACACGCTCGTCTCCCTGGTCGAGAGCGGGAGGCTTCGAGAGATCCTGATGGACTCCCGGCGGCTGCGCCGGCCAGAAGCGGTGGTCGAGGCGGGGGGCTGGTCCGTGTTCCTGCCGGGAACGCCGGTCGCCGCCGACGGCGCCGACCTTGCCGAAGCCGTCGACGAGTTCGTCGCCGCCTTGCGCGAGTACGCGGAAGACTGGCAGGCGCGGCTCCGGTTCGCCCCGAACCACCAGCAACACTGGCCGCTCGTGCAACTCGTCTCCCTCGCCTCCGACGCCGACCTCGCCGAATGGACCCGCGGCAGCGGGCCGTGAGCTACCCGGCGCCCACGCGACGAGACCACCTGCGCTTCTGCGAGATCGAGGGCTGGACCGTCGTCCGGTCCGGCACCGGAAAGCGCTCCACCCACCACGAGACCTACGAGCTCGAACTCCCCGACGGCCGCATCCTGCGAACCCGGATATCCCGCCCGCCGGACCGCACCGGCTACGGCGCGGCCCTCTGGTCGCACATCCTGCGCGACCAACTCCAGACCAGTCCCGACGAGTTCTGGCAATGCGTGCGGACGGGCGAACCGCCCGCCCGGAGCGCGCAGCCAGCGCCGCAGGGTGCCATCCCGGCTGACCTGGCCCATCTGCTCAAGAACCGGGTCGGCCTGAGCGACGATCAGCTCGCCAAGATGAGCAGGCAAGCGGCAGTCGAGCGAGCGCAGCAGTACTGGATGACCGGGAAGTAGTAGTCCCCCGCATCGGTCCTGACCGTGCCGCGACACTCGGTCAGAGACCGAGTGCGTTGCGAAGTATGTCGTCGATGGCGTGGCGGCCCAGCGTGTCGAGCCGTCCGAGCCGCTCGACGAGACGGCCGGTCGATACAGCTCGCACCTGCTCGACCTGGAACGCTGTCCCGGTGGCCAGACCGTTGTCGGGGTCGGGCGAGAGCACTACATGAAGCGGGATCCGGCGGATCGTGGACGTTCCCGGAACGACGATGACCATCCTCAGGTTCGGATGGTGCAACCGGTCATCGGACACGATGACTGCCGGCCGCAGGAAGGCCTGTTCAGGATCCTGCGGATCGGCGCCGAAGTCGATGAGCCACACATCGCCGCGGCGCAGCCGCCCCTAATCGGTCATCGAGGCCGTCAGCAGACGCGGCGTCCAGCCTCCGGCTCTCAGCCCGATATGAGGCTGCCTCGGCGTCATTCAGCCCGTCGAGTGCGCCCCGGACCGACAACCACCACTCTTCACGGCTGAGCCGGTGCACCGCGTCGGCTACGACATCCAACATCGTCGTGCCTCGCTGCTTGGCCAACCGGGATATCTCGTCTCTCAACTCGGTGGGAACCCGCAAAGTAGTAGTCTGAGAAAGCGCCATGCATATAGCTAAACAAGGCTACGGAAGCCTCGGAGCCCTGCGAAACGCGGCTAACTCGGCCAGGCGGCTGTTAGGCGTTCCCAGCAGTCCTGGAGGCTCTGGGGGAGGACCCTCACGTCGGCCAGCGCGGTCATGAAGTTGGTGTCGGAGCGCCAGCGGGGCAGCACGTGGATGTGGACGTGGTCGTACACGCTGGGGCCGGCGCCCTCTCCGAGGTTGGCGCCGACGTTCACGCCGTCGGGCGAGAACGCGGCCTTGACCGCGGCCACCGCGTCGTGGACGGTGTCCCACAGCTCGCGGCGCTCGTGGAGGTCCAGGCCCTCGAGGTCTCCAACGGCGCGGTAGGGCAGGATCAGGAGGTGGCCCGTCGAGTACGGGTAGCGGTTCAGGATGGCGAAGACCAGCTCGCCGCGGTGCACGATGTGGGTCTTGTCGTCGGGCAGGCCCGAGTTGAGGATGGCCTCGAACAGGCTCTGGCCGTCCCCGCCGTCGGGGCCGGTCCCGGCTCCGGGTACGGTCCCCGGGATGGTGCCGGAGGAGTCCGCGATCCCGGCTGCGGCCGCCTCCCGGTCGTCCATCATGGCGGGTATCCGCCATCCGGCCCAGAGGCGCTCGACCATGTCAGTCCCAGGCCTCCGTCCGGCCTGTACTGAGCCCGCGACACTCGACCATGTCAGCTCCAGGCCTCCACGCAACCCGTTTGCAGCCCGCGGCGCTCGACCATTTCAGCTCCGAGCCTCGACCTCGGCCGCCAAGCGGGCCGCGAAGGCCTCCAGCGGCACGTCGCGTTCGGGCTTGCCGCCCCCGCGTGCGTTGACGCCGACGGTGCCGGCGGCGGCATCGTCGTCGCCCACCACCAGAACGTAGGGAACCTTGGCCACCTTGGCGTTGCGCACCCGCTTGCCCAGGGGCTCCTCCGCAGGGCTCGTCTCCACCCTGACACCGAGAGAACGCAGGGTGCCGGCCACCTCAGCCGCATAGTCGGCGTGAGCCGCGGCCACCGGGAGCACCGCGGCCTGCACCGGCGCCAGCCAGGCCGGGAACGCGCCGGCGTAGTGCTCGACCAGAACTCCGAAGAACCGTTCCACCGAGCCGAACAGGGCCCGATGGATCATCACCGGGCGGGGTCGGGAGCCGTCGGAGGCCACATACTCGAGCCCGAAGCGCTCGGGCAGGTTGAAGTCCACCTGGATGGTGGAGAGCTGCCAGGACCGGCCGATGGCGTCGCGTGCATCGACGTCGATCTTGGGGCCGTAGAAGGCTCCTCCGCCCTCGTCGGTCTCGTAGTCGAGCCCGGCTGAGGTCAGCGCGGCCCGCAGGCCGACGGTGGCGTCGTCCCACAAGGCCTCCTCGCCCACGTACTTGTCCGCCGGCCGGGTCGACAGCCTGGCCTGGAACTCGCTGAAGCCGAAGGCCTCCAGCACGCTCAGCGAGAACTCCAGCAACGATGCCAGCTCTTGTGCGATGTGCTCGCGGGCGCAGAAGATGTGGGAGTCGTCCTGGGTGAAGCCCCGGCTTCGCAGCAGCCCGTGGACCGCTCCCGACAGCTCGTAGCGGTACACCGCGCCGAGCTCGAACAACCGCATGGGCAGGTCCCGGTAGCTGCGCTGCGACGACCGGTAGATCATCACGTGGAACGGGCAGTTCATCGGCTTGGGGTAGTAGTCGGTGCCGTCCATCTCCATGGGCGGGTACATGCTCTCCGCGTAGAAGTCCAGGTGCCCGGAGGTCTCCCACAGCACCGACTTGGCGATGTGGGGTGAGAACACGAACTCGTACCCACCCTCGGCGTGTCGCTGGCGCGAGTAGTCCTCCATCAGCTTGCGCACCAGGGCGCCCTTGGGATGCCATACCGCCAGGCCGGGACCCAGCTCTGCCGGCCACGACACCAGGTCGAGCTCGGCGGCCAGCCGCCGATGGTCGCGCCGCTCGGCCTCGGCCAGGCGGTGCAGGTGGGATCTGAGGTCCTTGCCCGTGGCCCAGGCGGTGCCGTAGATGCGCTGCAGCATGGGGTTGCGCTCGCTGCCCCGCCAGTAGGCCCCGCTGACCCGCTGCAGGGCAAAATGCCCGAGCCGGCCGGTGGACGGAACATGGGGCCCCAGACACAGGTCCACGAACCCGTCCCCGTCGCCGTTGGCGGCGTCGTTGCGGTAGCAGCTGACGGTTCCTCCGTCCGATGCCTCCGAGGCCAGGTCGCCTCCGGCGTCGGCACCCATGGCCACCGCCTCGATGATGGCCCGCTTGTAGGGATGCTTAGCGAACAGCTCCAAGGCGTCCTCGGCCGCCACCTCGACTCGCCGGAAGGGCTGGTCGGCCTCAATGATCTCCCGCATGCGGGCTTCGATGCGCTCCAGGTCGGCGTCGGTGAAGGTGCCGCCGCCGGGCAGCTCGAAGTCGTAGTAGAAGCCGTGCTCGATGGGCGGTCCGATGGCGAAGGTGGCGCCCGGGTACAGGTCCAGCACGGCCTGGGCCAGCACGTGGGCGGTGGAATGACGCAGCGTGTGCAGGCCCCGGTCCGACGCCGCGGTCACGATCTCCACCGACGCCCCGTCGGGCAGCGGCGCAACGAGGTCGCGCTCGTCGCCGTCGACCACCGCAACCACCGCTTCGGCGGCAAGCCGGGGGCCGATGGAGGCGGCCAGATCGGCTGCGCTGGACCCCTCGGCCAACTCACGCGCGGAGCCGTCGGGCAAAGAGACCGAGATCACGGACATCGACTCCGAGGCTACCGCTGCCCCCCGATCGCGAGCGGCTGCCCGCGGATCAGACCACGAACTGCGGAACCGTTCACATCGCGCCCTCTTGCAGGGCAACTCCCAACAGGGCGGCCGCGGCGTGCACGGGACGGCCGGCGCCGGCCGCGTCGTCCACCGCGGCCACCGCACCGGGGACGTCAAGGTCGTCGTCGAGGCGTAGGCGCACCTCGTCGAGAAGGTCGGCGTCGCCGTCGTCTCCGGTTCCGGCGCTCCGCCACAGGGTCAGGCGCTGCTCGGCCTCCTGTAGCAGGCCGTCGTGCCAGGGCCAGGGGGTTCGGTAGTGCTGTGACATGAGAGCCAGGCGGATCGCCATGGGCTCATGGCGCTGGCGCAGGTCGTGCACGAACACCAGGTTGCCGAGCGACTTCGACATCTTGGAACCCTGGTGGTGCACCAGCGCCTGATGCAGCCAGTGCCGGGCGAACGGCTTGCCCGTCACCGCCTCGGACTGGGCCCGTTCGCACTCGTGGTGGGGGTAGAGCAGGTCCGCTCCCCCGCCGTGCAGGTCGATGGTCTCGCCCAGTTCGCGCAGTGCCAGCGTGGAGCACTCGACATGCCAGCCCGGCCGCCCCGGCCCCCAGCGGGACTCCCATGACGGCTCGCCGGGTCGGGCCGGCTGCCACAGCACGAAGTCGAGCCGGTCCCGCTTGGCCGGGTCGTCGGGGTCGTCGCGCCACTGGCGGGCCAGCTCGATCATGTGGTCGCGCCCGAATCCGGACAGCGATCCGAAGCCGCTGAAGGCCTGCGTGTCGAAGTACACGCTTCCGCCGGAGCGGTACGCGAAGCCCCGCTCCAGGGCGGCGTGAATGAAGCCCCGGATGTCGGGTATGGCCGACGTCGCCCTGGGCTCGGAGGCCGACGGCAGGGTGTTCAGCGCGGCCATGTCGTCGTCGAAGCGGGCCGTCTGGTCGAAGGCCAGGTCGAGATAGTGGACTCCCCGGCGGTCGGCCGCGGCCAGGATGTCGTCGTCGACGTCGGTGATGTTGCGCACGCAGCGGGTCTCGCGGCCCATGTCCCGGAGGCGTCGCTGCAGCACGTCGTAGGTGATGTAGGTGGCCGCGTGGCCCAGGTGGGTGGCGTCGTAGGGGGTGATGCCGCACACGTACATGCGCACCACCTCAGGCGGGTCGAAATCCACCACCGCACCGCGGGCAGTGTCGTAGAGCCGCAGGGTCACGCCACACCGGCCAACGGGCGAGCCGAAGGGTCTGCTTCACCGCGGGCTGCGTCATAGAGCCGCACGTTCTCAAGGTAGCGTTACCGGCCGTGGGCATTCTCGACGGCAAGCGCATCGTCATCACCGGCGTGCTGACTGACGCCTCGCTGGCCTATGGCGCGGCCGAACTTGCGCTGGCCGAGGGCGCCGAGATCCTCGTGACCGGGGCCGGCCGAGCGATGCGCCTAACCCAGCGCACGGCCCGCAAGCTCGGCGACGGCATCGAGGTGGTGGAGTTCGACGTCACCGAGCCGTCCCACGCCGATGCACTGCGCGACCATCTGGCAACCAATTGGGGGCGGGTGGACGGCGCGCTTCACGCCATCGGGTTCGCGCCCGAGATCTGCCTGGGCGGCACGTTCATGGACGCCACCTGGGAAGACGTCAGGGTGGCCCTGGAGATCTCCACCTACTCGCTCAAGATGCTGGCCGACGCGGTGGCCCCGCTTATGCCGGCCGGCAGCTCGATCGTCGGCCTGGACTTCGACGCCACCCGGGCCTGGCCCGCCTACGACTGGATGGGCGTGGCCAAGGCCGGCCTCGAATCCACCTGCCGGTACCTGGCCCGCTACCTGGGACCGCAGGGCATCAGGGTGAACCTGGTCTCGGCCGGACCCATGAGAACCATGGCCGCCCGATCGATCCCCGGGTTCGCCGAATTCGAGGATGCTTGGGCACAGCGGGCACCGCTCGACTGGAGCGTCACCGAACCCGCCCCGGTGTCCCGCACGATCGTGGCCATGCTGAGCGACTGGCTGCCGGCCACCACCGGATCGATCATCCAGGCCGACGGCGGCTACCACGCCATAGGCGCCTGAGAAATCTGACAATCAGCCGCCGTTGTCGTCGGTCTCGTCGAAGATGGCGCCGACCAGGGCCTCCAGGACGTCCTCGAGGGTGACGACTCCGAGCATCTTCCCGGCCTCGTTGCGCACCAGCGCCATGTGCACCCGGGACCGGCGCATGTAGAGCAGCAGGTCCTGGCCGGCCATGTCGGGACTCACTACCCGCATACGCCGAACCAGCTCCAGCGGCACCGGATCGTCGCGGGCCTCGGCCGGCATGCGGAGCAGGTCCTTGGCGTGCACGAAGCCCAGCACGTCACCGGGATCGGACCCCCACATCGGGATCCGGGTGTGGCCGGTGGCGGCCACGACATCCTCGAGCTGGGCGACCGACGCTCCGCGGGGCACGGCCACCAGCCGGTCGGCGGGCACCATCACCGATCCGACCGGCTGGGCGCGGAACTCCAGCGCGCCCGACAGCAGCTCGTGCTCGGTGGGCTCGATCACCCCCTCCTGGCGGGCGCCGGCCAGCAGCGTGTGGAACTCGTTGATGGTGAGCGCGGTGTTGATCTCGTCCACCGGCCTTATGCCCGTCAGGCGCACGATGCCCGCCGACACCGCGTTGAGCGACCAGATGGCCGGCTTGAACACGACGCCGTAGATCCGCATGGCCGGCGCGAGCAGCCTCGCTGACTCCTCGGGTTCGGTTATGGCCATGTTCTTGGGCACCATCTCGCCCACGACCACATGCAGCGTGGTGACCACGAACAGCGCCACCGCGAACGAGATCGTGTGCAGGACGCCCGAAGGGACCTCGACGACCCGCTCGATGACGGGCTCGATGAGATGGGCGATGGCCGGCTCGGCAACATAGCCCAGCACCAGAGAGGCCATCGTGATCCCGAGCTGGGCTCCCGCGAGCTGGACCTGCAGATCGCGCACCGCGGCCAGCGCGATCCCGCTGCGCCTGTCCCCCTCCGCCGCAGCCGACTCCAGGCGAGCGGCCCGGGCCGCCACCAGCGCGAACTCGGCCGCCACGAAGAAGGCGTTGGCCCCGAGCATCACCACCGCGACCACCAGGGCCACGATCGTGCCCGTGCTCATGGCGACACGGGTGGGGTCACCACCCTCACAGCGGCGATCCTGAGCCCGTCGACGGCCACGACCTCGAGGCGCCACCCGTCCACGGTGACGATCTCGCCCGGCACCGGGATGTGGCCCAACCGGTCCAGCACTAGGCCGGCCAGCGTCTCGTAGTCGCCCTCGGGCATGGCGAAGCCGGTGGCGTCGAGCACCTCGTCGGTATGGAGCGACGCCGGCAGCACCGTCGAGCCCCGAGACTCGGACCGCGTGCGCTCAGGGGTGGACGAGTCGTGCTCGTCGTCGATCTCGCCGACGATCTCCTCCAGCACGTCCTCGAGGGTGATGATCCCCGCGGTGCCGCCGTGCTCGTCGACCACCACCGCGAGCAGCCCCTCGCCGGTACGCAGGTCGTCCAGCATGTCGTCGAGATCTCGGGACTCGGGCACGGCCAGCACGGACCGCATCAACTGCGACACCGGCGTGGACGGCCGTTCCGGGCCCGGGACGGCGAAGAGCGACTTCACGTGGACCACGCCGGCCACGTTGTCGAGATGGCCCGCCATGACCGGGAACCGGGAATGGCCGGTACGGGCAGCCAGCTCGGCCAGCTCGGCCACCGAGGCATCGGCCTCGATGGCGACCACCTCGACCCTGGGCACCATGGCATCGTCGGCCTGCTTGCCGGCCAGCCGGATCGACCGGGTGAGGAGCCGCACCTCACCCTCGTCGAGCATCCCCTCCTCCCCTGAGGAGACGAAGAGGTGCTCGAGCTCGTCGCGGTCGGGCACTGTGTCAATCTCCTCGCGCGGCTCCATGCCGAGGCGGCGCACCATCCAGTTGGCCGAGCCGTTGAGGAACGCCACCACGGGCCGGGCCAGCACGCCGTACACGGTGGTCGGCACGGCCACGGCCACCGCCATCCCGAACGGCTTGGTGGTGGCCACGGCCTTGGGGACGAGTTCGCCCATCATCATCTGCACGACGGTGGCCAGGACGAGCGCGACCGCGACGGAGACGCCCCAGGGCGTGTTCGCCCCGAACAGCGCCTCGACTCCGGGCGCGATCATCGGCGCCAGAGCCGGCTCGATCATGAAGCCGAGCAGCAACGACGACACCGTGATGCCGATCTGAGCGCCCGACAGGTGGAACGACAACCGAGCCACCAGGCGCTGGACCATGCGAGCCCGCCGGTCGCCCGCCCCGGCCCGTTCGTCCACTCGGGTCCGGTCCACCGCCACCAGTGCGAACTCCATGGCGACGAAGAAGGCGTTGGCTGCTATCAGCGCCAGCGCGGCCAGAAGCCACAGCGCGGTCTCTATCGGTCCTCCCAGGTTCGCCGGACCCTTGCGGCCGTGAATCTAACCCATCACACCGTTGTTTCCCGCTCTTGTTCGCTGCGCTCACGGGCCGCTCGGGCACGGCCTCGCTAGGCAACGTGCTCCACTCTGGGCAGGCGCGACCCTTCCGCTCGGCCTCTAGCTTGACCTGATGCCGTCGCCTGGCCTGCACCCCGACCGCAGCCTCGGCTGGCTCCGGCGGATCCTGCCGGTCGTGGCCGTCTACAGGACCGTATTCGCGGCCTCCGTGACGGCCGGCCTGGTCTCGGTGGCGGCCACCGCTGCCGTGCCGGTGGTGATCGGGCGGGGGGTGGACGCAGCCGCGGCCGGTGAGGCGCTGAGGCCGTGGGTGCTGGCCCTGGTCGCCCTGGCCGGCACTCGCTTCGTCTTGGGCTTCACGTACCGGTACGGGCTGTTCCGCACCGCCCACTGCATAGAGGCCGATCTGCGCAACCTCGTCTACGAGCGTCTCACCGAGCTGTCGTTCTCCTACTGGGACAGGACCCAGACGGGCCAGGTCATCTCGCGGGCCAACAGCGACATCCGCTCCATCCAGCTGCTCTTCGCGTTCGGTCCGCTCGTCGCCATGCAGCTGGCGTTGCTGGTCATGGGCACGACCGCGATGGTGGCGCTGTCGCTGCCCCTGACGCTGGTGGCGATGGCGCCATTGCCGATGGTCCTTTACGTCGGCCTGCGGCTGCGGAACAAGGTCTTCCCGCTGACCTGGGTGACACAGGCCCGGATGGCCGACGTCGCCATGATCGTGGACGAGAACATCCAGGGCGCCCAGGTGGTGCGCACCTTCGCCCAGGAGCAGGCCCAGGTGGACCTGCTGGCCCGGTCGGCTCGACGGCTCCGCTGGGCCGGCACGGCCACCGCCGGCGCCCGGGCCCGCCACGCCCCCCTAATGGAGGCGCTCCCCCGGTTCGGACTGGCCCTGGTGCTGCTCACCGGCGGTCTGCTGGCCATCGACGGTGCCATCGCGGTGGGAGACATCGTCGCCTTCAACGCATTCGTGCTCCTCATGGCGGCCCCGTTCCGGATGATCGGCTTCGTCCTGATCCAATGGCAGCGAGCCTCGGCGGCCGCCCAGCGAGTGTTCGAGATACTCGACGAGACACCCGAGATCATCGAGCGCCCCGGCGCCGTGCGGTTGACGGATCCGTCCGGCCGGGTGGAGTTCGTCGATGTGGGCTTCACCTACTCCACCTCCGGCGGCACCTCGATTCTCGACGGCTTCTCCCTGACGGTGGAGCCCGGCGAGACGGTGGCGGTGGTGGGCCGCACCGGCAGCGGCAAGAGCACCATCGGCCGGCTCCTGCCCCGCTTCTACGACGTCGACCGGGGCGAGGTGCGCATCGACGGCATCGACGTGCGGGACCTGCGCATCCCGGACCTGCGCCGGGCGGTGACGGTGGCGACCGACGACCCGTTCCTGTTCGCGACCAGCGTCCGCGACAACGTGGCCTTCGCCCGCCCCGACGCGGACGAGGCGTCGGTGGCGGTAGCGCTGGTCGACGCAGCCGCCGGGGACTTCGTGACGGCCATGCCCGGCGGCACCGAGACCAAGCTCGGCGAGCGGGGCTCGACCATCTCCGGGGGCCAGCGCCAGCGGCTCGCCATCGCCCGCGCCCTGGTCGCCGACCCGGCGGTGCTGGTGCTGGACGACGCCACCAGCGCCATCGACACCGAGGTGGAGGAGCGCATCCACTCGGCGCTGCGCCGGCGCCGCTGGAACGGCACCACCATCCTCATCGCCCACCGGCTGTCCACGATCGCTATGGCCGACAGGGTGGTGTTCATCGCCGGCGGGAGGGTGGCGGCCAGCGGCAGCCACCGGCACCTGTTGCGGACCGTTCCCGCCTACGCGGAGGTGCTGACCGACCTTGCGCAAGCGCAAACCAGCGAGAGGACGTCTCGGTGAGGCCTTGCAATTCCCGCTCTTGTTCGCTGCGTTCAAGGGCCGCTCGGGCCACGGCCTCGCTCAGCGGGCGCATTCTCCGGGATCTCGCCGCCGACCCGCTCGGCCTCTGGGGCGCCGCCGACGAGGCGGCCCGCCCCGGACGGCACGCGGACTGATGTTCCACTCGCCCGTCGGGATGCGCAGCGGACCGTCCTCGGTCCAGGCCGCGGCCCAGGCCGGTCTGCCCCACGCCGAGGTGCCCGGCGACCTGAGGGCCCGGGTCGAGCGGGTGCTGGCCGACGAGCCGGCCCATCCCGATCCCGGGGTGAAGTGGTCCCGCACCACCGACGAGTCCGGCGACCGGTTCGGGCTGGGGCGGTTCCTGTGGCCCCACCGCTACCGGCTGGCGGTGGCCCTCCTGCTGGTGGCCGCCGAGACCGTCGCGCTGCAGCTCGGCCCCGTGCTCACCCAGATCGGGGTGGACGACGGCATCATGGCCCGCGACCGCAGCGTGCTGGTCACGGCGGCTCTGGCCTATGTGGCCCTTCTGGCGGTGGCCGCCGCCGCCGGTGCGATCAGGACGGCTTTCACCGGCAGGCTCGGCGAGCGGCTGATGGAGCGCCTGCGAGTCCGGACGTTCGAGCACATGCAGCGCCAGCAGATGGACTTCTACACCACCGAGAGGGCCGGGGTGCTGCTGACCCGCATGACATCCGACATCGAGGCGCTGTCGGTGCTGTTCAACGAGGGCATCGTCAACTTCGCGGTCCAGGGCCTCACCCTGGTCGTGATCACCGCCCTGCTGTTCAACTACGACCCGCTGCTGGCCCTCATCACCCTGGCCGCGGCCGTGCCGCCGACACTGGCGTCCTCGATGTGGTTCCGGCGGCGGGCCGCGGCCGACTACCGCAGCGTGCGCGACCGCATCGGCGACCTGCTCGGCAATCTCCAGGAGTCCCTGGCCGGCATCCGGGTCATCGCCGCCCATGATCGGCGGGACACCAACGTCGCCGAGCATCGCCGGGTGGTGAACCGCCACCGCGACGCCAACCTGCGAGCGTCGCGGGCCAACTCCCTCTACGGGCCGGGCAGCGAAGCCATCGGCATCACTACCCAGGCGGTGCTGCTGGCCGTCGGCGGCGCCATGACCGCCCGCGGCCGGATCACAGTGGGAGAGCTGGCCGCCTACCTGCTGTTCCTGACTGCGTTCTTCGCCCCCGTGCAGGCACTGGTGCAGCTGTACAACTCCTACCAGCAGGGCGGCGCGGCCATCGCCAAGCTGCGCGAGCTGTTCAGCACCGCACCGACGGTGACGGACCGTCCCGGCGCTGAGGCCCTCGCCGAGGTGCGCGGCGATATCGTGCTGGACGGTGTGTGCTTCTCGTACCGCGGCGGCCGCCGCGTGCTCAACGATGTGAGCCTGCACGTCTCGCCGGGAGAGACGATCGCGCTGGTGGGCGAGACCGGGGCCGGCAAGACGACCGTCGCCCGCCTCATCGCCCGGTTGTACGACCCGACGGAGGGGGCGGTGCGCATCGACGGCCACGACCTGCGCGACGTCACTGTCACGAGCCTGCGGTCCCAGATCGGGGTCGTTTCCCAGGAGCCCTTCCTGTTCGCGGGCACGGTGCGCGACAACGTGGGCTTCGCCCGCCCCGGCGCCACCGACGCTGAGCTGCACGAGGCTCTCAGCGCCGTCGGCATGAGCGAGGTCGTTGAGCGTCTCGGCGGCCTCGACGGCATCGTCCACGAGCGGGGGGCCACGCTGTCGGCGGGAGAGCGTCAACTGCTGGCCCTGGCCCGGACGTTCGTCTCCGGACCCCGCCTGCTGGTGCTCGACGAGGCCACCAGCAATCTCGACCTGCGCTCGGAGGCCCAGATAGAGCAGGCGCTCGACGTGCTGCTGCGGGAGCGGACCGCGGTGATCATCGCCCACCGCTTGGCCACCGCCCGCCGGGCCGACCGGATCGCGGTGGTCGACTCAGGTCGGATCGTCGAGATCGGGAGCCACCGTGAACTGGTGGCGTTGGGCGGGCGCTATGCGACGATGTTCGACATGTGGGAGAGCCACGCCGATAGGTCTCGAGCCGCACCGGGCCGGAAGTGGGACGGGGCGACGCTGTGACGGCGAAGCAGGTACCAACACCGTCTGCGGTCGCCGATGGCGCGGTGCTGTCCCTGCGCGGGGTTCAGCGCACGATCGACGGCGCCCGCCTGCTGCGGGACGTCGACTGGGAGGTGCTACCGGGCCAGAGGTGGGTGGTGCTGGGCCCGAACGGCTCGGGCAAGACCACCCTCGTACGGATCGCCACGATGTGGGACCACCCCTCGGCCGGTGTCGTCGAACTGCTCGGCGAGCGTCTGGGGCGCACCGACGTGCGACGGCTGCGGACCAGGGTCGGGTTCACCAGCGCGGCGATGGCATCCATGCTGCGGCCGTCGCTGACCGCAGGCGAGGTGGTGACGACGGCCAAGCACGCCGCGCTGGCCCCTTGGTGGCATGCCTACGACGCCGACGACGCCAGGCGGGCGCAGGCTGCCCTGGAGCGCGTCGGCTGCGGAGACCGCATCGACCAGCGCTTCGGGACGCTGTCCTCCGGCGAGCAGCAGCGGGTGCTGCTGGCTCGAGCCCTGTCGGTGGAGCCGGGGGTGATCGTCCTCGACGAACCCAACGCCGGGCTGGACCTGGCCGGCCGCGAGCAGCTGGTAGTCACCCTGAGCGGCCTGGCGACCGATCCGGAGACTCCGCCGCTGGTGCTGGTGACCCACCACACCGACGAGATACCGGACGGGTTCACCCACGCGCTGCTGCTGAGAGACGGCGCGGTGCTGGCGGCGGGCCCGTTGGACGAGACGCTGACGAGCAAGAACCTCTCGGAGTGCTTCGGGCTCGAGCTCACCCTGGAGCGCCGCCACGGCCGCTGGACCGCCCGACTAGCGGATCCATAGCCCAGAGCGCTGCCTGGCTGTCCGCAGTATTCACCCATCTGGCAGCTTTCTGCCAGAAAGTTGGCAGAAAGCTGCCGCAATTCCGCAGAAGTTGGCAGAGATTGGCAGACATCTAGGCATTGAATCGTAGTAGGGATGGACGACGAACACGCTGAGCAGTCTGCGTGTCATCATCAACACGGAAGGCAAAGCGATGAAGAATGCTCTACAGAAATGGCGTACTACTGGAGTAGCAGTCGCAGCTACGATGCTTGTGATAGCGGTGTTCGCGACTCAAGCGTCCGCCCAGCCGTCTAGCGAGCCAGAGCCTGCGCCCTTAGAAGTGGAAGACTCGGCACCAGAGAGTGCCCCTCTTCCCTGGGAAGAAGATGACGAATCGGTGGCCCGCGACCACACGACACCGCCGTGCAGCGGCAACCTTGGCCGCATACACGCATCCACCCACCGCCCCGGCAGGATGAACGTGACGTTCACCGTGCGCTGCAACCAGCAGATGTCGACGCTGCACGTGTGGGCGCAACTGTGGGAGGACCGTTGGTGGGGTTGGGACAGGATTGGGGTCAAGGGCAAAAGCACCTCCGATAACGTCACCAAGTCCACGGTCCATGCCAACGACCGGTGCCGCAACAATTACATCCGGGCCACCTCAGGCGGCTGGGGAATACTGAACGGCACTTATCATCAAGGTCCCTCATACACCCGATATGCCACCAACCCCTGCAACCTGTGATCGCAGCGACAAAGCAGCCGTCAGCTTGGCCGCTGTTGGCAGTTGCCGGGGCGTTTATGCTCACATGCTGCAGCGGTGAAGGGGCCGTCGGCCCCAACGCCGCCACTACATCCTCGCGATCGGATGGGCCGGTGTTGTGGGTCAACAACCGGCCGCTGAACCCATTCTACACCGAACAGCAACCACCCCAAAGCGGTGTCGAGTTCGGCGACATCGCCACGCTGCCAACCACCGACCACCTCGAAACCGTCCTACTGGACGGCCGAGGCGGGTGGCGCACCATCGACCTGCGGTTCTACGACCAGTACCCCACCGATAGCGCTGAGCGGGTTGCTGAGGTGTCGTGCAGCAACATCGACCACACGCTTGACGAGTTGCCGCTGTTCGAGTTGCCAACGAATGTCTCGGTTGGGCCCGTGCGGCTGTTGGAGTGCACCAACACTGACAACGACGCGATGCGTGTGGTTGTGGATATTGGGGGGCTTGAGGGGGGGGTGTTGTATGTGGTCGTGCCGGTCATCTGGTGGCCAGCCACCGAGGCAGCCGACTTCATGACAGCGTCGTGGGTGTTCATGATGCCTCCACCGTCAGACGCAGACCTGTGAGACTGTCGAATTATCCGTATCACCGTGTATTCCAACGGTGATGTTGGCTGGCAGACCAGTTAGGATCGACTATTATGGAGAGTGTCTCAGTTGTCGAAACCGCTGTTCTGTGCTTGACTTTCGTCGCATCCGTATTGGTCATAGTCTTGGTGACTTTATTGGTACGCAAATCACTAAGACATCATCACGATGATGACACAGGTGAACGCACACAAGCGACGCTCTCCAACGGTGCACAGCAAATGAACGGTAAGTGACAGTCACCGCCGGGTGAAATTGCCGACCGATGCTCGCCACTCGCCCCGATCATCTTGCCCGCTCCGACCTGTCAGCTCACGCCGGCTCTCACTACTTCTGACAGG
Source organism: Acidimicrobiaceae bacterium (assembly GCA_009844405.1). GTDB lineage: Bacteria > Actinomycetota > Acidimicrobiia > Acidimicrobiales > Aldehydirespiratoraceae > Aldehydirespirator. The sequence goes on along the minus strand of VYBO01000112.1, from coordinate 31,525 downwards.
GCGGCGATGCCCTCGGCGATGGCTTCGGTGGAGAGGTGGCCGAAGCAGAGGCGCATCCGGCTGGCGCCGTAGTCAGGATCGGTGCACCATGCCGATCCGGGATTGAACTCGACGCCACGCGCCGCCGCCGGCGCCACCAGGCGGTCGGTGTCGGTGCCGTCGGGCAGCGCCACCCACACGAAGATCCCGCCCCGGGGCTCCTCGAAGCGGGCGAGCTCCCCGAAGCTGTCCCGCAGAGCGCCGCAGATCGCGTCGCACTTCTTGCTCAGCACCGCGGTGAGGGCGTCGACGTGGTCGTCGAAGTGGGCCGCGGCGTACTCGGCCACTGTGATCTGTTCCAGCGCTCCCGACCCCGCGTCGGTCTTGAGCGCCAGCAGCCGGCTCATCACCGGCCAGTCGGCCACGATGTAGCCCAGCCGTAATGCGGGGGCGAGCGTCTTGGAGAATGATCCGCAGTACACGACCTGGCCGCCGCCCGAGTCCAGTGAGCGGACCGTCGGCGGCCGGTCTCCGTTGAATACCAGGTCGGCGTAACAGTCGTCCTCGAAGATGGCGACCTCGTAGCGGCGGGCCGTCTCCAGCAGTTCGCGCCGGCGCGCCACCGGCATCACCGTGCCTGTCGGGTTCTGCACCGTCGGGATTGTGTAGATGAACTTCGGCCGCCGGCCCTGGCGCCTCAGCGACTCCAGCACGTCGTTGAGATGATCGACGCGCATGCCGTCGGAGTCGAGTTCGACACCGTGCACATCGGCTCGCAGGGCGGCCAGACGGCTCAAAGTGCCGGCGTAGGTGGCCTTCTCGACGATCACCGGGTCGCCGGGCGCGAGCAGCCCGGCGTTCACCAGGTCGAGCGCCTGCAAAGAGCCTGAGGTGACCAGGACCTCCGACGCGTCGGTGGACATGTGCGCCCTGCGGGCGAGGGCCTCGGAGATGAACTCCCGCAGCGGCAGGTGGCCCTGGGGGCTTCCGCCCAGGTTGTAGAAGGCCAGAGCCGGGCCGTGGCGGGCCAGGGCGGTGGCCGCCGCCTCGGCGAAGCCGCCGAAGGGCACGCTGGCAGAGTCGTTGTGGCCGCCGACGAAGTTGAACGGCGGATCCCCCGCCCATTGGGCTTGCCCGTCGGCGAGCCCCGCCCTGAGCAGAGCCGTCATCTCGAAGCCCACAGCGGGACGCTAATGGCCGGCCGCGATCCGCTCCCATTCGGGCGCCTCACCCGGCGAAGCACCCGGCGGGGCTCTAGTCGGGGTCGATCCCCGGCCTGATGGCGAGCAGGACGCCCTCCACCACGTCCACCGTCGGCGGCGCGGCCACGATCACGTTGGACGTGCCGCGCCCGGAGGTCGGGCTCAGCGCCTCCTCGACCAGCGGGAACAGCAGACCGGACGTGGACGCTACGAGGGCGGGCCCGCCGACGGCCAGCAGTGACACGACCTCTCCCACCTCGCCGCGCAGGCGGCGCAGTCCTCTCACCACGGTCACATGGGCCTCCCCCACCGTGGCCGTCACTTCCAGTGCAGCCCAGCGGGGCGAGGCCAGCACCGCCAGGCTGGCCATCGCCTGATCGAGCCGCCCTCCGGCGGGCAGCAGCACATGCACCGCCTCGACCTGTCCCAGCGCGGCGGCCATGGCCAGTTCGAGATCGGTGGCGTCCTTGTCGGCAGGATGGGCGTCGACGGTTGCGCCGCTGCGCTTGGCCCAGTCCAGCGCGGTCTCGCTGGCGGAGTCCATGTCGCCCACCACGGCGTCGACCCGCAGTCGCCAGTGGCGGGCCGCGTCCAGCCCGCCGTCAGCGGCGATCACAAGGTCGGGAGATCCCGTCGCGGGCGCCTCGCCTTGCTGGTCGCCGGCCAGCAGCAGTGCCCATGACCGGCGTTTCACGACGCCGCCCTCCGGATCCGCAGGGCCACAGCCCGCCGGGCGCGCCCACCCGGGCGCGGCGCGCCATCCATGCCCGACCCGTTCACGGCAGGAACGGCGTGGGGTCTACGGCCTTGCCGTCGATGCGCAGCTCGAAGTGCAGGTGGGGGCCGGTGGACCATCCGGTCGAGCCGACCGCGCCGATTCGGTCCCCGCTCTGCACGTTCTGGCCCTCGGACACCTCGATGCGGCTTAGGTGGGCGTAGAGCGTGCTGTACCCGAGCCCGTGGTAGATCACGATGGTGTTGCCGAAGCCGCCGCGCTGACCGGCCAGGATCACCTCGCCGGAACGGGCCGCCCTGACCCGGTCCCCGGTGTCGCCGCCGAGGTCGATCCCGTTGTGCTGGCGCACCGTCCCGAAGATGGGGTGGACCCGCGGCCCGAACCCCGACGTCTTCTCCCCGTCCGCGGGCCAGGCCACCAGCTCGAAGGGGCCGTGCTCGGCTTCGTGGCGGCGCCGCTCCTCCTCGATGGCGCGGCGGCGGGCCTCCTCCTCCTGGCGGCGCCGCTCCTCCTCTCTGCGCCGGATCTCCTCCTCGATGCGGAAGATCTCCTGCTCCATCTCCTTGTCGGACTGCTCGATGTCGGCCGACACGAGATTCCATTCCTCGATGCGGGATTGGATCTCCAGACGCAGCTCCATCGCCGCGGCGCGGGCGTCCTCGAGGTCGGCGAGGCGCTGCTGCTGGGCCTGCCGCTCCTCGTCGGCGTCCTCGGCCCGGTCGAGGGCCCGCCGGCGCACCGCCTCGAGCTGGGCCTCCGCAGTGCGCAGCTCGTCGGTGATCTCCAGTTCGTTGCCTATGGCCAGATCGAGCAGGAACAGCTTCACCGCGCTCTCGTTGAGGCTGGTCGAGAACTGCTCGACGACGTCGACCGGCGGCTGCACGTAGGCCTGGATGGCCCGCTGTCGCAGGCGCTCCCGGATGGTCTCGATCTCGTCGACGTACCACTCGGCCTCGGCCCGGGCCGTGGCCGCCTCGGCTTCCGCGCTCGCGATGGCCGAATCGGCCGCTTCGATCCGGGTGTGTTGGAGGTCGACGAAGTCATCCAGTTCCTGGAGCGCGTCGATCAGCGCCTCGTCGTCGGCGACGAGCGCATCGATCTGGCTGGCCACGTCGGCGGCGTCGCGGGCCAGCTGCTCCCGCTGCTGGCGGAGATCCTCGATCCGGTCGTCGTCCTGCGCCAGCGCGGCGGCCGCCATCAGCGCTGCCGCCGACCCGATCAGCAGCAGCGCGCCGGAGAGGCGCCGCAGCCTACGCACCCCTGATATCGTAATGAAACAGCAACATTCTCGCAATCTGTGCGCAATGATTCTGCGGGCGCTACCGGGAGTGTCCATCAACGGGACCATGAACTCCACCTCGGATTCGCGGAGATGGACGCCTCCCGGCGCTGCGTGGAGGCCACGACGGCGAGGTCGATCATGCTGTCGTCACCCCCGGCCGTGGCTCTCGAACGTCGATCATGGGTCGCTCGCCTCGACGCGGCCGATCCGCTCGTAGTCGGCGATGACCTCGTCGGGCTCGCCGGTGGGCGCCCGGCCCGGCGTATCAGGGCCCACGCGAACGGTCGGTCGAAGGGCTGCATGGGTCGGGGGTCGCCGTTCCAGGACCAGGTGAGGACCTCCCCGGCCTGTCCGACTTCCACCAGTTCGGTAAGCGGTTCGGCGGTGAGCGGGTCGTGCTCCTGCGGGGGGCACAGCACGGTCCCGTCGGCTCGGCGGATGCCGCCGATCACGTTGTCTCGCAGTCCGGTGAGGAATGCTCCGATCACCGGGCCGTGGAGCGGGTGAAGGGGTATTCCAGTAGGAGCGGGGACTGCAGGACTTCCGATGACACCGCCTTCGATGTTACGTGCGGCAGGCCGCCGCCCGGCGTATGCCGCCAGCCAATCTGTTCAGGCGCCTAGCAGCAGGAGCAGGCCGATGACGGTGTAGCAGATCATCACGGCCAGCATCGGGTACTGCGAGCGCATCGCCAGTCGGTGGGGCCAGCGCTCCACCGCCCGGTCGTGGGCCACCGCGACGGCCAGAACGTGGCCCACCGCGATGGCCGCGGTCTGTGTCCAGGCGATGGTGTCGGTGGAGATGGCGGTGAAGTCCACCTGGTAGGTGGCGGTGCCGAAGAGGTCCCATCCCCGGCCGAAGGGATCGGAGATCCGGGCGATGATCTGCTGGCCCTCCAGAAGCAGGTAGCTGAAGTAGTGGGCAACGGTGTAGGCGGCGGCGATCGGCATCAGGGAGGGTGCGAACGCCTCGGCCAGCTCCCTCTCGCTGTCGCCGGTTACGGCGGCCATGCCCGCGATGGCGGCCCGGTAGAGCACGAACACCGCGAAGATCACGAACACCAGCCCGACGGTGTTGACCGCGGTCAGCTCCCAGCCGGTGCGCTGGGCGGCCACATCGAGCCATACCGAGCTGCGGGTGAAGCCGTCGAAGGTCGTGGAGCCGAGCACCACGAGGATGAAGGCCACGGAGCCCCGCTTGATGGGGAGGGCGGCCAGGCCGGCCAGCGGCGCTCGCAGTCTCAGGGCGCCGCCCCCTCGGTGGAGCGGCGCCATGGCCGACAGCTTGGTGAACAGAACGCCGAACCCCTCGGCGTCGCGCAGCCAGCCGCGGCCGAACGCTGCCGCGCCCGCCAGCAGTGCGACCGTGTAGGCGGCCAGGTACACACCGAGCACCCGGATGTCGGTGTTGTCGTGGAAAGCGAGTTCGAGCCACACGAAGCCGAACACTGCGGCGGTGGCCCACCAGTGGTTCCCGGCGCCCCGCTCGTAGTCGCTGTGATCCCCGCTCTTGTTCGCTGCGCTCACGGGCCGCTCGGGCCACGGCCTCGCTGATTGCCCGCTGATCCCACCTGCAGGACTGCCGTACGCCCGCTCGGCCTCTGGGGCCCTGCTGCGGAGGCGGGACCACAGCCGGGCCGAGCCGTCGGCGATGGTGGTGAACGGGCTGAGGTGCAGCCACACGTCGCCCGCCAGCACCGACACGACCTGGAGTCCGACCCAGAAGATGATGTAGACCGCGACCGGCGTGATGTTCACCGACGGGTTGGTGTTGCCGGCCAGCCCCGCGTAGAGCAGCACGGCCAGAGCGAGCAGGCCGAGCGTCCGGACCACCATCGCCTGCACCCGGCAGGCGGTCTGGAAGGGCTTGGGGAGGATCCGCCCGGCCGCGGCGGCCCGGAACTTCGGCGTGTCCCAGAACATGCCCAGGGCCACGAACGAGGCGGCGACCGCGAACGACGCGGCCCAGGCGAGCTGCCAGAGCGGCACGGGCAGGTCCAGGCGGCCGCCCACGCCGTGCGCGGCTGCGACGTCCGCCGACATCCAGAGCGCCGCGGCGGCCATCGCTCCCGTTGCCGGGATCCGGCGGAGGATCCGCCTCATGGCAGGAACGGCTCGGGATCGATGGCGGTTCCGTCGATGCGAGCCTCGAAGTGCAGGTGAGGACCGGTGGTCCTGCCGGTTGATCCCATCGCCCCGAGGAGATGCCCGGCCTCGACCTCGTCTTCGACGGAGATCGCGAAGGAGTCAAGGTGCGCGTAGACAGTGGAGAGCCCGGCGCCGTGGTACACGACCACAGTGTTGCCGTAGAACGGGCAGGATTGCGCCGACAGGACCTGGCCGTCGAGCACGGCCGTCACCGGATCGCCCGCGTCGCCCCTGATGTCCGCCCCGTTGTGCTGGGACCAGTGGCCGGTCACCGGATGGATCCGCATCCCGAAGCCCGAGTGGATCTCGCCGGTGGCGGGGAGGTGCTCCATGGGCAGGAACGAGTCGATGCCGAGGTCGGCCCGCTGCAGTGCGGCCCGCTCCCGCAGGTCGGTCTCGACCCGGCGGAGTCCGTCGGCGATGAGCTTGACGTCGTTCCTCGTCTCCTCATTCACCTCCAGCTCCTCCAGGTCGTCGTCCACGCTGCGGTACAGCAGGTAGATGCGCATCTCGTCGCCGCCGACGGTTTCGGCGGCGACCTGCTCAAGGATCTTCTCCAGCGGCTGCGGGCACGGGACCCGCATGTCGGGGTGCAGCACGGCCACATCCGACACGGGCGATGCCGACGGCAACGGCAGGTCGCACCAGCCGCGGGAGTCGGCTTGCCAGGCGCCGCCCAGCCCCTCGCAGGCCTCCCGCGGCGAGATCGGCGCGGCGGGCTGCTGCTTCTGGGCGAGCTCGATGGCGGCCTCGATGGCCGCGGCGTCGACGGCCTCGCCCGGCGGCGGGTCCGCCGGTTCGACCGGTTCGACGGCGGTGGCGGGCTCGACCAGAGCCTCGGGGTCGACTTCCTCGACGAGGGTTCCCTGGGAGCCGGCCAGGAGGCCCGGGGTCTCCCGGATCAAGTAGACCGCCGCGGCCAGCAGGATGAAAAGAGCGACTACGAACGCCAAGACGCCCCGCCATTCGCCCACGTTGCGTCCCGCTAGGGCTGCAAGGGCCGTACGAGGCCGCGGCGGATCTGCACCGGTGGGCGATACTGGACTCGAACCAGTGACCTCTGCCGTGTGAAGGCAGCGCTCTAGCCATCTGAGCTAATCGCCCTGGAACGGTCGAGGCTATCAGCGCCCCCCAGGCCGGACTACGGGACAAGGCTGACGAGCGTTCGGGGAAACAGGTCCAGAAAATGGAATGTGACAGGTGTTGCAGAAGACATTTGCTTCCAATATATTCCATTATATGTTGCTGAGCATGGAAGGGGGTCTCTGATGGGAACTTTCACGGTGAAGCTGGGAGTGGCCGATCCGCTGGGCCGTCGCTACGAGGAGGTGGAGGCCATGGTCGACTCGGGCGCGGCCTACACCGTGCTGCCGGCCTCGATCCTCGAGGGTCTGGGCGTGAAGCCACGCGACACCCGGGGGTTCGTTCTCGCTGATGGTCGCCGCGTGGAGCGGCGCTTCGGCCACACCTGGATGCGCCTCGACGGCAAGGAGGACGTGTCGCCGGTCGTCTTCTGGGACGAGGGCTCGGTGCCGCTTCTCGGGGCCGTCACCCTGGAGATATTCGCTCTGGCCGTCGACCCGCTGAACGGGCGGCTAGTGCCCGTGGACGCGTTCCCGGTGTAAGCGACGCCTCCGGCTGAGCCAGCCCGCTACGAACTGGAATTGAGAATGAGGCGCGTTCTCCTGACCGGCCGGTGAGTTCGGTTGCGCCCGAGACGCTGGGCACGCTGGGCGGGCTCGCGTCGGCGCCCGAGGCACGGGCGAGCTGACATCGGTAGGAGGTCCTGCTCGGGGTGATGGCAGCGGCGGGGCCTCCGCTCTGATCGCCAAGAACCGGCACGGCCACGAACGCGAGCCTGCTCGGGGTGATGGCAGCGGCGGGGCCTCCGCTACCGACGGTGCCTTGTTGAGGTGCCTCGTGCTGTGGGCCGGCCGGTCGTCGGGGGCGTGAGCCGGACCGTGGCAGATGCGGTCGGACGGTTCGATGGTGCGGAGGCCCCGCCTGTCGGGAACCACCTTCCAGCCGTGGTGATGGACGGCCTCCTTCGCCTCGAACGCCTGCCTCAGCACGACGCCTACAACGAAGCGCTTCGCCCGGTCGTGCAACTGGTGGATGTCAACGACAGTGAGTTGGTTTGAGTCCAAGTCAACGGAATGCTCGGGAGCGTGGGCGACATCAGCCCGGATCAAGTGTTCAACGTGGCGCACCGACGCGTGAAGCCGCCGTACGAAGGCGTTGATGGTTCCCCCGCCTACGGCTCGACCCGTCCAGCGCTGGTCCGGAGTCTCCTCAGGGTCTTCGGGAATGAGGCGGTTCTCGATCTCATTCACGAGTTCGCGGAAGGTCCGGACCGTCGTGCCCTCGATCCGCATAGCGCCGTCACCGCCGGACGAGTCTCTGGCGAACTGAGCCAAACGGGCTGTCACCGCCTGCACGACGATCGTGTACTGCTGACGCTCGTCCTCGGCGTCCGCGAAGAGGAACGGCAGTAGCTGCAGAGAGCAGAAGTCCTCAATGGTCCAGAAGTAGGGCCTCACTCCGACCTGGCGGGCACCGGTGGCGGGGGTGGCATTGGGATCCCCGCGCCGTGGTGGCGCAAGAATGCCGACCGACCGGAACGGCGCGGCCTCTAGCCCCAGGGCCGAATACCGCGAGCGCTCACCGGGCTCAAGCCGAGTGTTCGGATGATCCAGGAAGAGCAGGTCCTCGCCCTTCACGTTGAAGATCAGGCTCTTGTGTGCACGGCCTCGTCGCCGAGCACGCCGGAGTTGAACATCGAGTAGAGCAGGAAGGTGGCGTAGCTGGTCTTGGTGGCCACACCCGAGATGCCGCTGATGTTGATATGAGCACCCTTGGTGCCGTCAACGAAGTCAAAGTCCAGGTAGATCGGGTCGTTGTCCCGGCTCAGACCCGCAGGCAGGCGTCGCTCGACCTCGTCGAAGTCGAGAGCTGTGTCCCGTTCGGCGTCAACGGCTCGACGTACTTCGGCACCCGGCAGCGGCGGCACGAACGTCTCGGGAACAACGCGGGTGAGCTGGACCTGCGCCGCCTCGGCCACCTCGGCCGGAAGGATGCCATCGGAAATCAGGAAGACATCGCTGTCGAAGCGAGCACCCTCGTGGCGGGCCCGCACCTGGCTCACTACGCCATATAGGCCGATGCGCTCGCCATTTGGCAGGTCACGGTCAATCGCCACGACATCGTCGAGCTGCAAGTGCGAGCCCGGAGCGACGGCTACCCAGAACTCCAGCGGCGTGGCATCCTCGGTGCCGAGTACGCGTCCCACTACCTCAGACACGACTAACACCCCTCCGGGCCCGCGCTGAATCGACGGCTACCACGCCAGCGACCGTACCGCCGGCCTACGACAACCCGCCATCGGCGAACCGGCAGGAGCTACGGAGCGAGGTCCGGGGCGGTGGGGTTGAGGGCCAGAAGGTCCTCCAGGACCGCGAGGGTCTCCAGCACGGCCAGATCGTCGAGCTGGTGGCCCACCACCTGCAGACCGACAGGCACGCCCTCGCGGCTGAACCCGCTGCACACCGTTCCGGCCGGGCGGCGGGTGAGGTTGGCCAGGGGCGTGAAGCGGAACCAGTTGGGGGTCTCCTCGCCGTTGATGGTGCCGTGCCCGCCCGGCGGGGGCGCCTGGCCCGCCAGCGTGGGCATCAGCAGCGCGTCGTAGCCCTCCATCAGATCGGCCAGGGCGATGGACAGTTCGCCGGCCTGCTGGCGGGCCCAGTAGATCGACTCCGGCGTGGCCCGCTGGTAGACGTCCTCCAGCATCACGCCCAGCACCTCCGTGACGTTCGCCCACTCGTCGGTGCCGTACAGCGGTCGGAACGCGGGCCCGATAAGGCCCCCCAGGAACAGCTGGAGGAACGCTCCGGGCACTGCGGTGATCGCCCCGCCGACCTCGACGACTTCTACGCCCTCGGCGGCCAGGCCATCGACGGCCTCCGTGCAAGCCGCGGCGATCTCGGCGTCGACCGGCTCCCCGTCGATCGACGGCGCCCACAGCACGCGGGTCGGCACCCGGGGGCTGTCCAGCGCGGCCCGCCACGACACATCGGGCTTGGGCAGGCTGCGCAGGTCGGCCGGATGGGGCCCGACCATGGTGTCGAGGCACAGGGCCACGTCGCGGATGAGGCGGGCCATCGGGCCCACGCACGACAGGTCGATCAGGCCCGACGGCGGCGGACCGCTCGGCACCCGGCCGTGGCTGGTCTTGATGCCCGACAGTCCGCATATGGCCGACGGGATGCGGATCGAGCCGCCCCCGTCGGAGCCGGTGCCCGCCGGGACCATCCCCGACGCGACGGCCGAGCCCGTGCCCCCCGACGACCCGCCCGGCGAGCGCTCGATGTTCCAGGGATTGAGCGTGGGCCCGAACCGCGGGTTGTAGGTGTCGCCCATGCAGCCGTGCTCAGGGGTGTTGGTCTTGCCCACGATCACACAGCCCGCGGCCCGCATCCGGGCCACCTCGGTGCAGTCGGAGGCGGCCGGCGGGTCGTTGCGGGTGTACATGGCGCCCCTGGAGGTGCGAAACCCGGTCGCGTCCACCAGGTCCTTCACGCCGATGGGGATTCCCGCCAGCGGGCCGACCTCGACGCCGGCATCGAGGCGCTCGTCGATGGCCGAGGCCTGGGCCCGGGCGCCGTCGGCGTCGACCGCCACGAACGCGTTCAGGATCGGGTTGAGGGCCTCGATGCGCTCCAGCGCGTGCTCGGTGACCGCGGCGGCGGTGAGGGTGCGGTCTCGCACCAGGGCCGCCAGGGCCTCCACGGTCACGGTCCGGAAGTCGGGCACGTCCATTGCGTCTGGTCTTTCGTTCTGTCTTGTGGGGTGCGTCACCAGATTGTCGGCACCGTAGGAGAGCCGCGGTGACGTCCTAGACGGTCGTCCTTGGTGACGAGCCTCCAGCCGTGCTCGACTGCGGTAGCGTAGATGAGTCGGTCTGCGGGGTCGCCGGGAAACGTGCGGGGCAGCGCGACCGCGGTGGCGGCGATAGCGGGGGTGAGAGCGGCGGTGCGAACCGAGCTAGCGAGGTGGCCAAGCCACGTTCCGACCGGTAAGCCCACGCTGATCCGGCCCCTCACGGCGAGCCATCCCAACTCGTACCAGGTGACCGCGGCCACCGCGAGTTCCTCGGAGTCCTCAAGTGCGGCCACCGCGGCGGTGCTGAGTCGTTCGGGCTCGGCCGACCACCAATGGAGCACGTGGCTGTCGACGAGGAGCGCGCTCAATCGAACTCCCAGTCCTCGTCGGTCATGAACAGGAGCTCATCGTCGGCGACGGTTCGGGCGACACCCGAGAACCGGCCCCGCATGGCGGCGGGACCCGAGGCGGGTACCAGCCTTGCGACGGTGCGTCCGTGCTTGGTGATCTCTATCTCGTCGCCGTCAGCGACATCGTCCAGCAACGAGAGAATATGGGCCTTAGCCTCTGTTGCGGTCACTTGTCTGGTCATATTGCCATTATTGTAGACATGTCAGTCGTCGGCAGAGGAGACGAGGCGCGCCGCCAACCGTTCCAGGCCCGCCACACGAGATCCCTTGACCAGTACCGCGTCGCCGACGCTGAGACCGCCTAGGTTGCGCAGCGCGGCGAGGGCTCCGTCAATATTCTCGGCCTCAATGACCGTGCCGTCGCCGGACGCATAGCCCGGCGCGTCGACCGCGATCAACTCTACACCGAGCTTCCCAGTCAAGGAGCCGATGGCGGCATGCTCAGCCGCCTCGAAGTCGCCCAGTTCCACCATTGGTCCCAGAACCGCGATCCTTCGCTGCGCCGGCAGCGCGGCCAGGGAGTGCAGGGCCGCCCGCATCGACAGGGGGTTGGCGTTGTAGCAGTCGTTGAGGAGTTGGGCGCCCCCGGCGGTGCGCACGACCTCCATGCGCAGCGGCGACAGCGTCGGGGCAGCCAGCCCTTCGGCCACATCCTCCAGGCAGACTCCCAGCTCCAGGCCCACCGCGGCGGCAGCCAGCGCATTGTCCACCGAGTGGACGCCTCTAGCTCCCAGCGCCACGTCGATCTCGCCACTGGGGCTGTGGAGCACGAAGCGCGTTGTCAGATCGTCGTCGAGTTCGAGGTTCCGGGCGCTCACATCTCCCCCGTCGCCGAAAGTGACCATCCGGGCCTCGGTCGCCGTAGCCATGGCGGCTACCTCGGGCACGCCCGCGTTGAGGAAGGCCACTCCCCCGTCAGCGGCTGCGGGCAGCGACTCGACCAACTCCCGCTTGGCCGAGACCACCGCGGCCAGCGATCCCAGCTCGCTGGTATGCGACAGACCCACGGTGGTGATCACGCCCATGGTCGGCCGGGCCACACGGCAGAGCTCGGTGATATGGCTCGGGCCTCTCGAACCCATCTCGACCACCAGCGCCTCCGCGTCGTCGGGGGCTGACAGCAGGGTGATCGGCACCCCGATCTCGTTGTTGAAAGACCGGGTGCTGGCCCATACCCGCCGGTCCTGCCGAAGAACTGCGGCCAGCAGGTCCTTGGTGGCGGTCTTGCCCACCGATCCCGTGATGCCCACCACCGGCACCGACCCGAGCCGGCGCCGGGCCTCACCGGCCAAAGCGGTGAGAGCCGCCTGGGTGTCGGCCACCTCCACCGCGGCGGCGCCGACTCCCCGCAGGCCGCGGGCGGTGAGGCAGGCGGACGCGCCGGCCGCGACCGCATCGGCGATGAAGTCGTGCCCGTCGCGTTCGGCCACCAGCGGCACGAACAGCATCCCAGGCCTCACGTCGCGGCTGTCCTGGGTGACGCCGTCGACCGCGGCGGCGCCGTCGCCGTGCAGGCGGCCTCCGGTGGCCGCGGCGATCTCAGCGAGCGTCCAGCGCACGGCGCGACTATGCCACGCGCCCGGCGCCCAACGGCGTTGCCTCCGTCATGAACCGGAACTGGCAGCCCAGGACGCCCGAAACGGCGACCACCGCTGCCAATTCCCCCGCCGTCCGCAACGTCACCGCGAACTGGCAGCCCAGGACGCCCGAAACGGCACCCACCGCTGCCAATTCGGCGCCGGGCGCTAGCGTCGCTTGCGTGGAGGACCGCAGGGTGAGGCTGGTCGTGCTGTTCGGGGGTCGGTCCGCCGAACACGACGTCTCGTGCGTGTCGGCCCGCCATGTTGTGGCCGCTGCCGACCCCGAGAAGTACCTCGTCGAACCGGTCGGCATCACCCGGGAGGGACGCTGGGTGCAAGCCGCCGAGGCTCTCGCAGCCCTGGGCGCCGGCCCTGAGGCCCTGCCCGAACGACTCAGTGCCGACGGGCCGGAGATCGAGCCGCTGCCGGCGCTGGCCGCGGACCGTGGAGCCGTCCCTGCCGGACCGACTGTCGTGCTCCCGATCCTGCACGGCCCTATGGGCGAGGACGGGACGGTGCAGGGCCTGCTGGAGCTGGCCCGGGTTCCCTACGCCGGAGCGGGGGTGCTGGCATCGGCGCTGTGCATGGACAAGACGGCGGCCAACACGATGCTGGACGCGGCCGGTATCGCCCACACCCGCTGGCAGAGCCTCAAGCTCGACGATCCCGCCGCGGGCGAATCCGAGCTGGCTCCGCAGGTCGAAGCCATCATCGAGGATCTAGGTCTGCCCGTGTTCGTGAAGCCATCCAGCATGGGATCGTCGGTCGGCATCACAAGAGCGGCCACTCGCCAACAGGCGGCCGACGGACTCCGCCTGGCGAGCCGCTACGACCGCAACATCATCGTGGAGGAGGAGGCCAGGGCCCGCGAGATCGAGGTTGCGGTTCTCGGCAACGACGAGCCCGAGACCAGCCTGCCCGGCGAGATCGCCCCCGGGGCGGAGTACTACGACTACGCCGACAAGTACGAGGACGGCGCCGAGCTGCTGATCCCGGCTCCGCTCGACGACGACGAGATCGCCGCTTGCCAGCACATCGCCGTCGACGCCTACCGGGCCCTGCGGGTGGAGGGCCTGGCCCGGGTCGACTTCCTGTACGAGGACGGGCGCGACGGCCGCGGCGACCGGGGCTGGATGGTGAGCGAGCTGAACACGATGCCGGGTTTCACCCCCATATCGATGTACCCGAAGCTGTGGGCCGCCACCGGACTCCCCTACTCCCGGCTCATCGACCGCCTCGTGGAGCTGGCCCTGGAGCGCCACGCCCGCCAAGAGCGCCACACCCACACCGACCCCGCCGCTTCGGCGGATCGGAGGCCGTCGTGAGCCTCCGGCGGCCGCGGGCACTAGAACTAGAGGCCGAGCGGACCGGGAGCAGTTCATGAGAAGGCACGCGATGCGCCGAGCGAGGCCGTGGCCCGAGCGGCCCGTGAGCGAAGCGAACAAGAGCGGGGATCACCGTGCCGCACCGCGAGGCGCGGGCCCATACCGGCGAGGCTGCTAGCTCCGTGATCGTCGAGTCTCTGGCCGGAAAGCGGATCGCCATCACCGGCGCGACCGGGTTCCTGGGGACCGCCCTGACCGAGCGGCTGCTGCGCTGCGTGCCCGGCTGCGTGCTGGTGCTGGTAGTGCGCCCGGGCCGCCGGGGCGCAGCCGAGCGAGTGCAGCGCGACGTGCTGCGCAACGACGCCTTCGACGGGCTCCGCCGCCAAGCCGCCGAGGACTCCGGCGGCGAGAGCTACGAAGAGATGACCGCCCGCCGGGTCACCGCGGTGGCCGGCGACGTCGGCGTCGACGGGCTCGACCTCGACGACGCGGGCCGGGCCGCGCTGGCCGGCTGCGACATCGTGATCCACTCGGCGGCCACCGTGAACTTCGACTCGGCCCTCGACGACGCGGTGGAGGTCAACCTCCTCGGCCCGAGCCGGGTGGCCGCGGTGCTGGCGGAAGCCGGCTCGAAGGCCCACATGATCGCGGTGTCGACCTGCTACGTGGCCGGAAGCCGACGGGGCGCAGCCCCCGAGCAGCCGGTGGACGACTCGCCCTTCTTCACCGAGGTCGGCTGGCGCGACGAGGTGGACAGCGCCCGCCGCGCCCGCCGCGACGCCGAGCAGGCCAGCCGCAGCCCCGAGCGTCTGGCCGCGCTTTCCACCCAGGCCCGCCGGGAACTCGGCGCGGCCGGCATCCCCGCACTCTCCGAGAAGGTCGAGAGCCTCCGACGGCGCTGGGTGGACGAGCAGATGACCCAGGCCGGCCGGGCCCGGGCCTCCAGCCTCGGCTTCCCGGACGCCTATGCCTTCACCAAGGCCCTCGGCGAGCGGGCCCTCACCGAGACCCGCGGCGACATCGCGGCGAGCATCGTGCGGCCGTCGATCATCGAGTCGGCCCTGGCCGAGCCCTACCCGGGATGGATCCGTGGCTTCCGCATGGCCGAGCCGGTGATCGCCGCCTACGCCCGGGGGCTGCTAAAGGAGTTCCCCGGCGTGCCCGAGGGCATCATCGACGTGATCCCGGTGGATCTGGTGGTGGCGACCATCATGGCCGTGGCCGCCCGGGGCCCGGTGGAACCCAGCCCCGATGTCGTCCAGGTGGCCAGCGGGGCCATCAACCCGCTCAAGTACGGCAACCTCTTCGACCTAGTCAGCGGCTGGTTCACCGAGCATCCCGTCTACGACGAGCACAACCAGCCGATCTCGGTGCCCCAGTGGTCCTTCCCCGGCCGGGGGAGGGTGTCCCGGCAGCTCCAGCGAGCACAACGTTCGCTGGAGACCGCCGACCGGGTGCTGTCGGCCCTGCCACTGCGGGGTCGCCACGCCCTGATGAGCGCCAGCCTGGAGGAGCGCCGCCAGCAGCTGGGCAGGGCCAACGAGTACGTCGAGCTGTACGGCTCCTACGCCGAGTGCGAGGCCATCTACCAGCTCGACCGGCTCCTCGAGCTCTGGGATTCGCTCGACGACGACGACCGGGCGGCGTTCTGCTTCGATCCCTCCGTTGTCGACTGGACCCACTACGTGCAGGAGGTGCACCTGCCGTCGATGGTGGAGCAGGCCCGCCTCAAGATGGCCCCCGGCACCAGCCCCAGCCGCACCGCTTCCCGCTCCAGGAGGCTCCGCCGCCAGGTGCTCGCCCCCGAGCGCCAGCTGGCCGTGTTCGACCTCGAGAACACGTTGATCGCTTCGAACGTGGTGGCCAGCTACGCGTGGCTCGCCACCCGGGAGCTCGACGACTTGGACCGGCTCCGTTTCGTGGCCCGCACCCTCGGCGAGGCGCCCCGGCTGCTGGCGTTGGATCGCAGGGACCGCAGCGACTTCCTGCGCTACTTCTACCGGCGCTTCGAGGGCGCCTCGGTGGACCGCATCGACGCCGACTGCGCGGAGATGCTCAGCGACCTCATCCTCACCAAGTCGTTCCCGCGGGGGATCCGCCGGATCCGCGAGCACCGGCAGGCCGGGCACATGACGCTGCTCATCACCGGCGCCCTCGACTTCGTGATCGCTCCACTGAAACCCCTGTTCGATCACATCATCGCGGCCGAGATGGGCTCCAGCGACGGTGTCTACGACGGCCGGCTCACGTCGGTGCCGCCCACCGGCGAGGCCCGCTACCAGACGCTGGTCGACTTCGCGGAGCTCCACGGCCTCGACCTGCGGGAGTCGGTGGCCTACGCCGACAGCACGTCGGACCTGCCCATGCTGGAAGCGGTCGGCTTCCCGGTGGCGGTCAATCCCGAGACCAAGCTGGCCGCGCTGGCCCGGCGCCGGGGTTGGCTGATCGAGCACTGGGCCACCAGCGCAGGCGCTCCCGCCAAGCGCCTTCCGCTGGCGCCCCGGGGCCGCCCCCGGGCCCGCGGCCGAGAACTGGTGAGGTCGGCCTGATGGACGCGAGGACAAGCGGACCGGGACTCCCCGGGAGGCCGGCCTGATGGCCGTCGAGCGCTGGAAGGCGCCGCGCCCGGGACTGGTGCTCGACGTCGACCGCTCGACGCCGCCGATCCTGTTCCATCACGGCGATGGCTTCCGCCTGGAGCGGCTGCCGCCGGGCCGCAGCCGGATCATCTACCCGGCCGAGCCCCTGGCGGGGCTGCCCGATCCGGAGGCGGCCATCCGCGACGCCCTGCTGAACCCGCTCGACTCCGATCCGCTGCCGTCGCTGCTGCGGCCGGGAATGAAGCTGACCATCGCCTTCGACGACATCTCGCTGCCGCTGCCTCCCATGCGGCGCCCCGACATCCGCCAGCGGGTGATGGAGCAGGTCCTCGACATGGCGGCCGCCGCCGGGGTGGACGACGTGCACCTGATCGCGGCGCTGGCCCTGCACCGCCGGATGACCGATGACGAGCTGCGCCACGCCCTGGGCGAGCGGGTGTTCGACGCTTTCGCCCCGCAGGGCGCGCTCTACAACCACGATGCCGAGGACCCCGACGGCATGGTGGATCTGGGCCGCACCGACCACGACGAGCTGGTCACCATGAACCGGCGGGCCGCCGAGAGCGACCTGCTGGTGTACGTGAACATCAACCTGGTGGCCATGGACGGGGGCTGGAAGTCCACCGCCACCGGTCTGGCCGACTACCGGTCGCTGCGCCACCACCACAACGTCGGGACCATGCTGAACTCCCGCTCGTTCATGGACCGGCCCCGCTCCGAGTTGCACCACTCCAACTGGCGCCAGGGCGAGGTGATCAAGGCCAACGGTCCGCCCATCTTCCAGATCGAGACCACCGTCAACAACAACACCTTCGGCCACGACGGCCCTCTGGCCGTGCTGCAGAAGCGCGAGTGGGAGTGGAGCGCCCGGGACCGGGCCTCGTTCATGGCCATGCACGCCGGGCTCAAGGCGATGCCGCCGGCGGCCTGCCGGGGTGTGTTCGGCCGGTGGCTGGCGCCCTATGAGATGACCTCGGTGCAGGCCGGCGCGGTGGAGCCGGTCCACGCGAGCACCACCGCCAACGTGCTGGCCCAGCACCTGGTGCCGGTGCGGGGACAGACCGACGTGCTCACCATGGGGCTGCCCTACATCTGCCCGTACAACGTCAACTCGGTGATGAACCCGATCCTGGTGATGTGCCTGGGCCTCGGCTACTTCTTCAACCTGTACCGGGGTCAGCCGCTGGTGCGCGAGGGCGGGGTGGTCATCATGAGCCACCCGACCCGCTGGGAGTTCCACCCGGTGCACCACCCCAGCTACATCGACTTCTTCGAGCAGCTGCTGGCGGAGACCACCGACCCGGCCGAGCTGGAGGCCAAGTACGAGGCCCAGTTCGCCACCGACGAGTGGTACGTGCACCTTTACCGCACCAGCTACGCCTACCACGGGGTCCATCCCTTCTACATGTGGTACTGGGGGGCGCACGCCCTGAAGTGGCTGGGCCGGGTGATCGTGGTCGGCGGCGACACCAAGGCGGTGCGGCGCTTGGGCTTCCAGCCTGCCTCGACCCTGTCGGACGCCCTGGAGATGGCCAGCGACGTGGTGGGCCCGTCACCCACGATCACGCACGTGCACAACCCGCCCATCCTGATGGCGGACGTGGAATGACCGGCGTGGCGGCGGCACGCGATGGCGGACGTGGAGTGACCGGGAGGGCGCGGTAGTGGGCATCGCTCACGATCTCGGCCTGGTGCGGATCCGGAGCCGCCTGCCGTCACCGACCCGTGCGTTGAGGGCTCGCTCGTTCCCGCTGCGGGCGCCCACCACCCCCGACGGCGTGGAGCCGCCCGAGAAGCCGGGTCGCACCGGCGGCGACTTCGACACGGACTGGTCCCGCCGGTGGCCGGCCCGAATGTGCCGGGCCGCCATCGTGGAGGGGCCGATGCGGGCCATGGTGCAGGTGCTGGCCTCGCCGCATCGCACCGGCACCGACCGGCTGGCCGACCTGGACGGCCCGGCGGTGTTCGCCTCCAACCACCACAGCCACATCGACACGCCGCTGCTGCTCACGTCGATCCCGGAGCCGTGGCGCCACAAAGTCGTGGTGGGGGCGGCGTCGGATTACTTCTTCGGCTCCCGGGCGGCGGGTGCCACCGCCGCGCTGGTGATGGGGGCCATTCCCATCGAGCGGGCCAGGGTGGGCCGCCGGTCCGCCGACCTCGCCGCCGGACTGATCGACGACGGCTGGAGCCTGCTGATCTACCCCGAGGGCGGCCGCAGCCCCGACGGCTGGGGACAGCCGTTCCGGGGCGGGGCGGCCTACCTGTCGGTGCGCTGCGGGGTGCCGGTCGTGCCGATCCATGTGGGCGGCACCGGCAGCATCCTGCGCAAGGGCCGCACCATGCCCCAGCCCGCGGAGGCGACCGTCACGTTCGGCACCCCGATGCGGCCGGAGGACGACGAGCGGGCGCCCCGGTTCGCGTCCCGGATCGAGGACGCGGTAACCGCGCTGGCCGACGAGGCCGGCACCGACTGGTACTCGGCCCGCAAGCGGGCCCACGCCAGCACCAGCGGCACCCTCACCGGCCCCGAAGTGGGAGTCTGGCGACGCCAGTGGGCCCTCGGCGGCCGCCGTCGCACCCCATCGACCCGCACCCGCCGCTGGCCCGACCTCTAGCCGGCCTGGACGCCCGTGGCCGCACCGACTCAGATGCAGGGCGAACAGATTACAAGCAGACGGCGCAGGAGGACGCAGTCGCCAGACCGGTCGCGCGGTGGACGGCTCTGATGTCTAGGAATCAGCGTGGCTGCGGTCGCGCTGACGACCGCAGCCTGCTCCCCGGACCCCGGCCGCGAGGACCCGACCGGCTCGCCATGTACTTCACCCAGGGTCGTAGATCAGTCTCAGGAGACGCTTGTCGCAGACTGCGAGGCGCTGTGGGCCATACATACGAGCGAAGGCCTGGACGACGTTGTCGGCCTGGAGGGCTTTGCCGACGATCCAACCTGGATGCAGTCGTCCGCATGGGCACATCCGAACCCGCTAGATGACTGGTACGGAGTCGGCGTCGCCGACGGTCGCGTCACGTACCTCAGCCTCGCTGGAATCTCTCCAGGCTCTTGGCCCGACCTTCTAGCCCTTACAGAGCTCCGTCATCTGACTGTGGACTGCGTGTCGGGCCCGATATCCCCCGAACTGGGCGATCTTCACAATCTTGAGGTCCTCAGCCTGGGCAGCGGCAACATCGATGCAGACGGAAGCCGCAGCGGCATCAGCGGAGACGGCCTCTATGAATGTCCGGGCACGATGACAGGGCCAATACCACCCGAACTCGGCAACCTCACCAACCTGACCAACCTTCTTCTCAGCAGCGATGAGTTGTCGGGGCCGATACCACCCGAACTCGGCAACCTCACCGAGCTCTTTGTCCTGGGTCTCGCGCACAGTCGCCTGTCGGGGCCGATACCACCGGAACTCAGCAGCCTCACCGAGCTCTACCATCTGAACCTCAACAACAATCAGTTGTCGGGGCCGATACCACCGGAACTCGGCAACCTCGCGCAGCTGGGAGTACTCGACCTGGCTGTGAACCGTCTGTCGGGGCCGATACCGCCGGAACTTGGCGACCTCGAGTCGCTTCGTGAACTGTCCCTCGGCTACAACTTCCTGTCGGGCCCGATACTGGCAGAACTCGGTGAACTTGTCGCCCTCTATCTCTTGAACCTCAACTGCAACAATCTCTCCGGGCCGATACCACAACAGCTCACCTCCCTGCGCGGCCTCCAAAGCCTGTTCCGCCATCACAACCAGCTGTCGGGTCTCATTCTCCCAGGGCTGGGCGACCTACCTCAACTCATCGGCCTATACATTTCGGGGAACCAGCTGTCAGGATCGATACCCCCCGAACTCGCCCGTGCGTCCAAGCTCGGCACCCTCGACCTGAGCGGCAACCAGCTATCGGGACAGATCCCCGCTGAGTTCAGCGGACTCACGGACCTTGCACGTCTGGATCTGAAGGACAACCGACTGTCAGGCCCGGTACCGGACAGCCTCGCTGATCTCGCCAACCTCTGGCTCCTTTCACTCGATGGCAACGAGCTGACCGAACCCAGGCCCATGGGACTGGAGGAACGCCCCGGTTGGTGGCACGGCACCATCGGGGACCACACATCCAGAATCACTTGGGATCAATGGAACGCCTACTGCCTCCGCGACAGCGAGCCAGACCAGGGAACCGGCCAGCCGACAACCACCTCGCCGAGCACCGACGACCAAGCCGAGCCGTCTCGAGCAATCGCGCCCCAAGGCACTGTTCCTGACAACACCCGTCACCTCCACTACCCGGCAGTCGAGCAGACGCCCGGGTACCGTTACGGCCCCTCCTGCCTCTGGACCGACCTGTAGCCCTCAACTCCAGGACGATCTGGCCACCTCAGCTCCAGGGCCAGTCTCCGGTGTGTTTGCGGCACAATCGGCGTCATGTTCCCCCGCACCCAGCGGCGGGCCGTGTGACGTACTTTAGGTACGTGATGCACACTACGGTTACCCGATCAGGAGACCCACGATGCCGTACCTCTCATGCACCGACACGCGCCGCCATTTGCGGGAGGTGCTGGACAGGGCGGAAGCAGGACTGCCGATCGGCATCCGGCGCCACGACAGCCTCGTCGCCCTGATCGAGAGCGGACGACTCCGAGAGATCCTGATGCACTCCCGGCGGCTGCCCCGGCCGGAAGCGGTGGCCGAGGCAGGAGGCTGGTCGGTGTTCTTGCCGGGAACGCCGGTCGCCGCCGACGGCGCCGACCTCGACGAAGCTGTCGACGAGTTCGTTTCCGCCTTGCGCGAGTACGCCGAGGACTGGCAGGAGCGGCTCCGGCTGACGCCCAACCAGCAGCAGCATTGGCCGCTCGTGCAGTTCGTCTCCCTCGCCTCCGACTCCGACCTCGCCGATTGGACACGCGGCAGCGGGCCATGAGCTACCCGGCGCCCACGCGACGAGACCCTCTACGATTCTGTGAGGTCGAGGGATGGGCCGTTGTCCGGTCCGGCACGGGCAGGCGCTCCGTCCATCACGAGACCTACGAGCTCGAGTTCTCCGACGGACGCATCCTGCGAACCCGGATCTCCCGGCCGCCGGATCGCACCGGCTACGGCGCGGCCCTCTGGTCGCACATCCTGCGCGACCAGTTCCAGACCACTCCTGGGGAGTTCTGGCACTGTGTGCGGACGGGCGAGCCGCCTTCTCGGGGCGCACGGCCGTCGCCGCAGGGCGCCATCCCGAGCGAACTGGCCCACCTGCTGCAGAACCGGGTCGGCCTGAGCGACGATCAGCTCGCCGCCATGAGCAGGCAAGCGGCGGTTGAGCGGGCCCAGCAGTACTGGATGACCGGGAAGTAGCACCTCCGACAGCCCCGGCTGTAGCTTCGGTCAACCGTGACGGCCGCGCGACGAACTCGTGCTCAACGGCCCCGATAGCGCTCAGGGACTGTTTGTGCCCGCAGGAGGGTTCTCTGCGGCGTCTTCCACCGGCTGAGCAGAAGCATCGTCGGCATCAGCGGGGATGCTCCGCCGACTGATCGACGGCGCACTGGGCACGAAGGGCTTGAGGTCTTGGAGAACGTCTCCGTAGAAGCCGATCACGGCATCGAGAACCGAGTCGATGAAACCCTTCTTGCGTGTGGTCCGCCGCCCCTGGCCCATGGGCGCGGAATAGCGGAGACGGAACCGCGCCGGCGCCTGTTTGGCCAGTCCCAGACCGCTGCGGGGGTCGTCGCGCAGCTGCTCCAGCGAGGCCGTCACCGGATGCTGGGCATTGCGTGCGTAGACATCGACCAGCAGAGAACCGTCGGCCTCCTTGAGTTGCCTCGTCAGCCACACCACAGATGCCCTCGGCGTACGGTCGGTCGGTGCCGCGAATCTTGCGCTCACCGTTACTCGGGCGGCCTTGACGTCTGCTGTGATGGACAGGTCCGATACAGCGTCGGGCACCCTCAAGACACCGCTCAGCGTGCCGTCGGCGCACAAAGACTGCACGAACTCCTTGTTCCGTAATCTGGGATTCTGCTGGTGAGCGCGCGGTATGACCTCAGTCACATCTGAGCCGATCTCCGTGCCCAGCCTCAGCGCCGCGACCCGCAGCAGTTGGTCCCATCTCTGGCACACCTCGACCGCTTCCGGGCTGTTGCGCGACAGACTTCCGTCTACAGCTGCGTCGCGCACGCCAGTCCAGTTGTCGCCCATGTCAGCGAAGTCCAGCACCCCAGACTTCGGGTGCGACATGTATCTGATGAGTTCTTCAAGGATCCACGCCTGCTCGGGATCGTCGACGCCGCGATGAGTGTGCTCCTTGACCGCCTCGGACATGACCAGCATCCAAGACAGGTGGTGTACCGCCACCTTGGAGTTCGATCTCACGCGCAGGCCCTCGGTGGGGTGCACGCCAGGTGCCGGCGCGATCTCATTGGAAATGGTCACGATGGCATCAAACCCCGCACCGCGGGCGGCGTCCAGATAGGCGTTGATCTGAGAGGCGTCAAGCCTCGCTGTACCCGTCTTGGTCTCCACGAACGCCTCGAACGCGACGCGTTTGCCCACCGAGACTCGGATGAGACCATCGGGACGAACAGTGCCGCCGTCCACCTCAACCGTGGGCTGCAGAAACGCCTCTACCCGGGCGCTCTTGGCCCGGGTCACACCTAACGGCCCCAACAGAGCGGCGCTGAAGGGGCGCACGACCGAGAGCACGGCCAGCAACGCCGATGTCGCCCTGTCCTCGGCCTCTGTCTGGCCCTTGATGCCTGAGACCGGTATCAGCCTGGCCCGCTCCGGTTCGCTCACTTCGTCCTCCGAGCTCGGTGGCTCGGCAGGATACGGGCACCCATCATTGCGTCGCAAGATGTTATTTCAGCGCTCGCCGGGTGTTTCGGTGGCGGCGTCTCTGCCGGCCGCCCAGACATCGCTGCCGGTCTTCGACAGCGCCGACGCGAGCAGGCCCGACGGCACCGCCACGATTCCGAGTCCCAGGAGCACCAGCAGCATGGCGAGCACCTTTCCCGGCGCGGTGACGGGCGCGATGCCCTCGGCGCCCATCGTGAGGGAGGCGACCGACCAGTAGACGCATTCGAACAGGTTCCCGTAGGCCTCGTTGAGGCTGTGCTCGAAGTGCCAGATCCCGTAGGCCGCCATGAAGGAGATGACGGCGGTGACGCCCGTGTAGAGCGCCAGCTCGTCCTTGATGTCGGCGAAGGCCCGCGAGAAGCGATCGACGGCCGAGCTGTAGCGGGCCAGTTTCAGCACTCGCAGGACTCGCAGCAGGCGCAGCACCTTCACCGAGGCCAGCGCCGGGAGGCTCGCGACGCCCGACAGCACCGCCAGCAGATCGACGATGCCGTAGAACGAGCGGGCGTAGCGGACCCGCTCGCGCGCCGTGACGAGCCGGGCGGCGTATTCGACGGTGAACAGAGCCCAGAACGCCCGGTCGGCCCAGACGATCCAGGCCGCATCGCCGACCTCCGTGTAGACGATCAACGGCACCAGCGACAGTGCCACGACCAACCCGGCTGCGACCTCCATGCTGCGTCCGCGGCGGGTGCCGGCCTCGAAGAGCTGGACTGGACGGCTACTGGTCATGGCGCCGCACCTTTCGGATCTGTTCGAGGAATTCGGCGACGCCCATTATGGGAACCCCGCTTTCCAGCGCGCGGCGCGCCTTGCCAGAGCGCGACATCGGATCAGCCGCCACCACAAGGTCGCAGAGCTTCGTGACGGCGCCGACGACCTCCATGCCGGCGGCGCGGGCCATGCGCTCCAGCTCCGATCTCGCGAGTGGCCGGCCGTCGATCACAGCGCTGCCGGTGAAGCAGACTCTCGTGCCCGGCTCAAGGCGCCCGTCCCCGGAAGATCCGGCAGCGCCGGACGCCATCTCATCGACGGAAAGTTCGTCCGCTTCGATCTCCAGGGCCGCGGCGACCTGGGCATGAAGTCGCCGCTCCTGTCCGGAAACGAAGCCATCGGCCAGTATCTGCTCGACGAGCAGATCGAAGTACCGTCGATGAAGCAGCTCACGGTCCCGGTCGCTGATGTGCAGTACCGAGGCGGTGACCGACAGCCAGCTTCGCTCATTCTCCGACAGTTCGCCGTCGTCGAGGCAGCGGTCCAGCGCGTCGAGGTACAGGGCCTCGGAGTCCCCGACCGACGACGGCCAACTCGTTCGGGAAGCAAGCACGCTGAGCGCGCCTCGCCGGGGAGGCGCTCCCGGCCGGCGGACCGTGAGGCCGCCGCGCTGCCCCGGAGCACGGCAGGAAGCCCCCGAGACCCCCGCGAGCGCAGCCGTGTCGACATGCATGAGCAGCAACTCGGCCGCCACCCGCGCATCGGTCAGCGCCGAGTGGTTCGGCGGCGCGAGGCCGGCGCGCTCCGCGGCGACGGCCAGCTTCTCACCCGTGAGGCGGTAGGTGCAGACGCCGCTGCCGACGTCAAGGCTCATTCCCCTCACCCGCTCTACCTCCTGGCGAAGCATACGCAGATCGAAGCTGATGTTGTGAGCCGCCAGCACCGCGCCGTCGAGCCTGGGCGCGACGTCGGCCGCGATCGCCCCGAAGGCAGGGGCCGACTCGAGCATCGTCGGCGTGATGCCATGAACATGCACGGGCCCCGGATCCCGGTCGGGCTGCACCAGCGACTCGTACTCGTCGACGATCCGACCGTCGGCGATGGTGACGCACGCAATCTCGACAATTCGGTCAAGGCGCGAGAACCCGGTGGTCTCCGTGTCGACGACCGCAATGCGCTCACCGCCGAGGCCTGGCTGTGTCATCTTTCCTCTGGGCACCCATCCTCCCGTGCTTCCCGTCAGTCGACTTCGAGCGTCTCGCAGTCTTGCATAGGAGTGTGACATCGAAGGGTCCACTTGGCCGGGCTCCGGCACGCGAGGATGCGTTCAGTCATGATGTGGGGGGATGATGTGGGGGGTCAGTGGTCGGGCCGCGACCGAACTCGGCTTGTGGACGTGTTGAGAGCTGAACCGGCTTGCGGCAAAGGCGTCGTAGGCTGGCTGTATGTCAGTGTTTGCTAGTACTCCGGTGGAGCTGATCGAGGGCGTTTACGCCACGCTGGACGAGCGGGTGGGACGGGCCCGCGCCAGTTTCGGGCGGCCGCTGACGCTGGCCGAGAAGATCCTGGTCAACCATCTCGACCCATCCGAGACCGGGGTCCCCGAGCGGGGCGTGGCGTATGTCGACCTGCGGCCCGACCGGGTGGCCATGCAGGACGCCACCGCCCAGATGGCCTGGCTGCAGTTCATGACCGCCGGGCTCGACGAGGTGCAGGTGCCCACCACCACCCACTGCGACCATCTCATCACGGCCCGCACCGACGCCAAGCGCGACCTGCTGGCCGCCCTGTCGGGCAACGACGAGGTGTACGAGTTCCTGCACAGCGTGTCCGCCCGCTACGGTGCCGGGTTCTGGAAGCCCGGCTCGGGCATCATCCACCAGGTCGTGCTGGAGAACTACGCCTTCTGTGGCGGGATGATGATCGGCACCGACAGCCACACGCCCAACGCCGGCGGGCTGGCCATGGTGGCGGTGGGCGTGGGCGGCGCCGACGCGGTGGACGTGATGACCGGCTTCCCGTGGAACGTGCGCTGGCCCAAGCTCATCGGCGTCCACCTCACCGGCGAGCTCAGCGGCTGGTCGGCCCCCAAGGACGTGATCCTGAAGGTGGCCGACATCCTCACCGTGGCCGGCGGCACCGGCGCCATCGTGGAGTACTTCGGGCCCGGCGCCCGCTCGCTGAGCGCCACCGGCAAGGCCACCATCTGCAACATGGGCGCCGAGATCGGCGCCACCACATCGATCTTCGACTACGACGAGTCGATGGACCGCTACCTGCGGGCCACCGGCCGGGCCGACGCTGCCGACCTGGCCGCCGCGGCCGGCGACCATCTCTGCGGCGACCCCGAGACCGAGGCCGACCCCGAGCGCTTCTACGACCGGGTGGTGGAGATCGACCTCGGCGCCCTCGGACCCCACATCAACGGCCCCCACACCCCGGACCTGTCCCGCGAGGTCGCCGATCTCGGCGAGGAGGCCCGCGACAGCGGCTGGCCGCTGGAGATAAGCGCCGCCCTCATCGGCAGCTGCACCAACTCGTCCTATGAGGACATCACCCGGGCCGCCTCGGTAGCCCGGGACGCGGCCGGCAAGGGCCTGCGGGCCCGCACCCGGCTGCTCGTGACGCCGGGCTCCGAGCAGATCCGCTCCACCATCGTGCGCGACGGCCTGATGGACGACTTCGAGGCTCTCGGCGCGACCGTTCTGGCCAACGCCTGCGGACCCTGCATCGGCCAGTGGGACCGCTCCGGCGAGGAGGGCCACACGCCGGGCCGGCCCAACGTGATCGTCACCTCCTACAACCGCAACTTCCCCAAGCGCAACGACGGCGACCCGGCCACGCTGGCCTTCGTCACCTCCCCCGAGACCGTGATCGCGCTGGCGCTGGCCGGCACCGTCGACTTCGACCCGATCGGCGGCACCCTCACCAACGACCGCGGCGAGCCGGTGGCGCTGGCCGAGCCGACCGGCATCGAGCTTCCCCCCGACGGGTTCGACCCCGGCGAGGACACGTTCGTGGCCCCGCCCGCCGACGGCTCGAACGTCGACGTCGGGGTCTCGCCCGACTCCGAGCGCCTCCAGCTCCTGGAGCCCTTCGCCCCCTGGGACGGCAACGATTACAAGGACCTGCCGGTGATCGCCAAGGCCAGGGGCAAATGCACTACCGACCACATCTCCGCGGCCGGCCCGTGGCTGCGGTACCGGGGACACCTGGAGAACATCTCCGGGAACCTGTACCTGGGCGTGGTCAACGCGTTCGGAGCCTCGAACACCGGAAGCGGCTACGACGTCGGCCACGGCAAGAACCAGATCACCGGCGAGGTCCAGCACCTGCCCGAAATCGCCCGGCAGTACCACGAGGCCGGCCTGCGCTGGGTGTTCATCGGCGACTCCAACACCGGCGAGGGCTCCAGCCGGGAGCACGCCGCCATGGAGCCCCGGTTCCGGGGCTGCGTGCTGGCCCTGGCCCGCAGCTTCGCCCGCATCCACGAGACCAACCTCAAGAAGCAGGGTGTGCTGGCGCTGACGTTCGCCGACCCGGCCGACTACGAGCGCATCGGAGAGGACGACCGCATCGCGGTGCGCGGACTGGCCGACCTGGCCCCCGATCAACCGGTGACGGTGGAGGTCACCGCGCCCGACGGCGCGGTGTGGGCCTTCGAGGCGCACCACACCCTCAGCGACGACCAGATCGAGTGGTTCCATGCCGGCAGCGCGCTGAACATCATCCGCAGCCGAGCGGGCCGCCAGGCCTGACCCGCACGACGACCCGCCGGCTGGATCACCCGTCGCCACAAGACAGAAGCGGCTGATCTGGGGCGAGACCAGCCGCTTCATTCTTCTTGGGCCGATCTTGGGGGATCTCGACCCAAGTTGAGACCGGAGCGGCCTGCGAGGAGGAATACGCCTGCCGAACCGGATTTGTGCTCCCATTCAACACCATCCAGCGCTACCGGCAAATATCACTTTGACAGTTTGAATCGATAGTTCATATCATCAATTGCGATGGATCTGAGGCAGCTCGACGTGCTCCTCGCGGTCGCCGAACACCAGAGCTTCTCGGCCGCGGCCCGGGCCCTTCACACCGTGCAGTCCAAAGTGTCGGCCCACATCGCCCAGCTCGAGCGGGAGACGGGCGCGGTGCTGATCGACAGGGCCCGGCGATGCCTCACGCCGGAGGGCCAGGTCGTGGCCGACCGCGCCCGGCGCATCCAGCTGGAGCTGCGGGCCATCTCCGAGGATCTGGGCGCCATGCAGGCGAACCTCAGCGGCACGGTGACGGCCGGAGTGATCGGGACGACCGCCCGATGGCTCGTCCCGCGCCTGCTGGACGAGACGAGCCGGCAGCATCCGCTCCTCGAGGTGATCGTCCTGGACGCCACCACGACCTCGCTCGTTCCCCTGCTCATCGAGAACCGCCTCGAACTGGCAGTGGTGAACCTTCCCGTCGACGATCCCGACATCGAGACCGAGGACCTCTTCTCCGAGGACCGGGTGGTGATCGCTCCGGCCGGCCACGAGCTGGCCGACCGGGACCGCATCGACCTCGTGGACCTCGCCCGCCACGAGGTGTTGCTGCCCCCCAGGGGCACCGCCTTCCGCGACGAGGTCGACGCCGACGCCCGGCGGGTCCGCGTGGAGCTGCGCTGCCGGGCCGAGATCGACGGCCTGCGCCTGCTGGCGTCGCTGGCCTTCTCGGGCTTCGCGCCGGCTCTGCTGCCGGCCAGCGCCGCCCACGGCGTGGTCCAGGGAGGCTGGCGCAGCGTGAAGGTGGACCGCCTGAGCGCCCGCACCGTCGGGCTGGCCCGCAACCGCAGGACCGTGCCGGCTGCGCCGCCGCGGGCCGTGGGCGAGACGATCCGCTGGATCGTGCAGCAGGAGGCGGCCGCGCAGCCCTACATCCACGCGGTGGACACCCGGCCGGCGCCATGACGGCAATAGCGGGCTATGGCTCGACGACTCCCTACGATGAGCGACGTGTCAGCTGCCCTCCAGGCGACCGCGGTCAACCTTCGGGCCGGATCCTCCGGGTTCGTGCGCAGCCGGGTGGCGACCCTCGGTGACCGCAGCGTGGTCGAGATCGACGCCCGCGGCGCCACCGACGAGCGCAGCGGGGCGCTGGCACCGGCCGACGGCCAGAGCATGGCGGCCGCCGCCCGTCTGGCCCGCACGCTGCGGCTACCGCTGCTGCTGAGGCTGGCCTCCTCGGGCGCCGACCTCAACGAGGGGGTCGACGCCCTGCACGGCTGGGCCACCGCGGCCACCGAGCTGGCGCGCTGCTCGGGGGTGGTGCCGGTGATCGTCGTGGCGGCCGGTCCCAACGTCTCGGGCCCGGCCCTGCTGCTGGGGCTGGCCGATTTCGTGGTGATGACCGCCGACGCGTACGCCTTCGTCGTCGGGCCGCGGATGGTGGAGCACTTCACCGGGATGCCCGTCGACCGCGCCGACCTGGGCGGCGCCGAGACTCACGCCGTGAGGTCCGGGGTGGCCAGCTTCGTGGCCTCCACGGACGAGGAGGCCGACGAGACCGCGGCCGAGCTGCTCAGCTGCCTGCCGGACAGCAACGCCGTCGACCCGCCCGGCCGAACCTGCACCGATCCCGTCGACCGGTCGGTGCCCGAGGCGTTCGACGTCCTGCCGGCCGAGTCGGGCGGGAGCTACGACGTGCGCGACGTGCTGGTGGCCGTGGCCGATGACGGCGTGCTGCTGGAGCCGCACCCCTTCTGGGGCGCCAACCTGGTAACCGCCTTCGCCTCCTTCGGCGGCCGGCCCGTGGGGATCGTGGCCAACCAGCCCCAAGCGCTGGCCGGGACGCTCGACATAACCGGGTCCCGCAAGGGGGCCCGCTTCGTGGCCTTCTGCGACGCCTTCAACCTCCCGCTGGTCACTTTCGTGGACACGTCCGGCTTCTACCCGGGCAAGGACCTGGAGTGGCGGGGGATGATCCGCTACGGCGCGCAGATGGCCTTCGCCTACGCCCGGGCCACCGTGCCCCGGGTGAACCTCACCCTGCGCAAGTCCTACGGCGGCGCCTACATCGTCATGGACTCCAAGACGATGGGCAACGACCTGGCCCTGGCCTGGCCCACCGCCGAGATCGCGGTCATGGGCGCCAAGGGAGCGGTCGGGATCCTCCACCGGTCGGCCACCGACCCCGAGAGGGCGGAGCTGGAGACGGCCTACGAGCAGCGCCTGCTCAACCCGTACATCGCGGCCGAGCGGGGCGCCATCGACTCCGTGATCGAGCCGGCCGACACCAGGCGGGAGATCTGCGCCGCCCTGGATCTGCTGTCCGCCAAGCGTGAGCGCCTGCCTAAGCGCCGCCACGACAACGCTCCCCTGTAATCTGATCCTCGATGGGGGAAAGCGTCACAATCACCGACAACCGCACCGGCCAGTCGATCGAGGTCCCGATCGTCGACGGCGGAGTCGATTCGGGTGCCTGGCGGAAGCTGCTCGGGGGCGTCTGGTTCTTCGATCCGGGGCTGGCCACCACCGCGGCCACGTCCAGCGCGGTGGCCGAGATCGACGGCGAGGCCGGCATCCTGCGCTACCGCGGCTATCCCATCGAGCAGCTCGCCCAGCACAGCACGTTCCCTGAGGTCGCCTACCTGCTGGTGTACGGCGAGCTGCCCACGCAGCCGCTGCTCGACGAGTGGACCTACGAGATAACCCGCCACACGTTCATCCACGAGAACTTCCGCAAGCGGATCTTCGACGCCTTCCACTACGACGCCCACCCGATGGGGCTGCTGACGTCGGGGGTGGCCGGGCTGTCCACCTTCTATCCCGAGGCCAAGGACATCTTCGACCCCGAGAACCGCCGGGCCCAGATCGTGCGGCTGATCGCCAAGATGCCCACGCTGGCCGCGGCCGCCTACCGCTTCTCGAGGGGCCTGCCGTTCATCTTCCCCGACAACGCCGACGACTACCCGACCCGATTCCTGAAGATGATGTTCGACGTCGGCGGCGACTACCAGCCCGATCCGGCCCTCGTCCAGGCCATGCGGGTGCTGTTCATCCTGCACGCCGACCACGGCCAGAACTGCTCCACCACCGCGGCCCGGGTGGTCGGGTCGAGCCACGCCGACCCCTACACCGCCATCGCGGCCGGCTGCGCCGCCCTGTACGGGCCGCTGCACGGCGGGGCGAACGAGGCCGTGATCAACATGCTGAACAAGATCGGCTCGTACGAGGAGGTCGACAGCTTCATCGCCAGCGTCAAGCGGGGCGGGCGCCGGCTGATGGGCTTCGGGCACCGCGTGTACAAGAACTACGACCCGAGGGCGATGATCATCAAGACGGCAGCCCACGACGTGTTCAAGGTGATCGGCAAGAACCCGCTGCTCGACATCGCCCTCAAGCTCGAGGAGGTCGCGCTGGCCGACGAGTACTTCGTCAGCCGGAGGCTGTACCCGAACGTGGACTTCTACTCGGGCCTGATCTACCAGGCGCTGGGCTTCCCCACGAACATGTTCACCGTGCTGTTCGCCATCGGCCGCACGCCGGGGTGGCTGGCCCACTGGAACGAGATGATCGAGCAGAACTCCCGCATCTACCGGCCCCGGCAGATCTACGTCGGCGCCCCGAAGCGCGACTACGTGCCGATGAAGGACCGTTAAGCGGGACTACCGCTAAGAGGCCCCGCGGATAGGCGGGCGACCCGGCCCATACGGGTCGGGGCCGTGGCCCGAGCGGCCCGTGAGCGAAGCGAACAAGAGCGGGTATGGCCACCCTGCGACGCGATTGGCCGCCGATCAATCCGCGCTCGCTCTAAGAGCGTGCGCGGATTGCTCATGGTTGTGGGCTCCAGCGGTTGCGGTGGTCGATG
>VYBO01000062.1:7352-50834 GCA_009844405.1 Acidimicrobiaceae bacterium | reverse complement strand
CTTTCAGGTGGACGCGCCAACCCCACCGGCATCAACCCACCGGTGGATCCAGGCTAAGTGTCTCGACCGGGCCGGGCGCAGGCCTTCCGGCGACCCTGTGCATCGGGCCATCGCCGCACTGTCTTCGGGCGACCGGCTGCGGGTGGAGACACGAGGCAGCCGATGGCAGTTGTTGGATGGCGCAGGGACCGTAGTAGGAACCCTGGCCGGGGCTTTCGAGCCTCCTACTGGAGCCCAGGTGTGTTGCGGCGCGCTACGGGCTCGAGGCCGATTGGGGCTCGCGCTGTCGATTCGTCAGAGGCCGGAGAGAGGATCGTCTGACACGAGCAGTTCGGTGGCGCCGATGGCGGTGATCCTGTCGGCGAGCGTGAAGCGATGCGCGGCTGCGTGAACGACGACGAGGTGGTCGAGTTCCAGGTCGGCCAGGGCGCTGTGCATGGACTTCGAGGTCGAAGGACGGTCGGTGCGCTTGATCTCGAACCCGATCACTTGGCCGTCGATCTCCAGTCTCAGATCGAGTTCGGCCCCGCCGTGGGTCGACCAGAACGCGGCCGCGCTGTTGCCGAAGCGGGCCAGGAGCTGTTCGAGTACCATCCCCTCCCAACTCGCTCCCATCTTGGGATGGCGGTCGAGGTCGAGCCGGCTGCCGATCCCGAGCAGACGGTGCAGCAGACCGCAGTCGCGGACATGGACTCGCGGCGCCTTCACCTGGCGTTTCGAGATGTTCGCGAACCATGCCGGCAGCTGGCGCACGACTAGGGCGTCGGTCAGAGCGTCGACCAGCCGACGAACCATCGCCTCGGAGACGTCGATCGAGCGGGCGATCGCCGCGCCGTTCCACGTCTGGCCGTGGTAGTGGGCCAGCATCGTCCAGAACCGGCGCATGGTGGTCGCCGGACAACGGAAACCGAAGCCGGCCAGGTCCCGCTCCAGAAAGGTCGCGATGTAGTCGTCGCGCCAGGCGCTCGATGCCTGATCGTCCACGGCCAGGAACGACTCCGGCAGCCCGCCGCGAAGCCACAGGTCGTCAAGACGGTCAGCGCCGACGTCGCCGAGGCGAAACCCCGACAGCTCCAACATCGTCACCCGTCCTGCCAACGACTCCGAACTGAGGCCGGTCAGGTCCGGCGAGGCGCTGCCGAGCACCACGAATCGCCCGGGACGCCGGGCCTCGTCGACGAGCACCCGCAGCGACTTGAACAGCTCGGGCATCCGCTGGGCCTCGTCGATGACGATCGTCTCGCCGGCGTCGCGCAGCGCGAGCATCGGCTCGGCCAGCCGTGCCAGGTCTCGGTAGTCCTCCAGATCGAACACCGACGAGGGTGACGGGTTGACGACGCGCCGCACCAGCGTCGACTTGCCTGTCTGCCGAGGACCTGTCAGCAGTGTCACCGGTGACCGCGCCATTGCTGCTTGCAGCGCATGTGCATCCGTGGGCCGTTCGACCAAGGCCTCATCTGCCGTTGTCTCAGAGTTCGGTTCCCTGTCCACCCCCAGAAGCATAGAACTTGAAAATCTGTCTTCAAAAGATCGATTTTCAAGGTTATTGGAGGCAGTGGTCATGGAGCGAGTCGGCCGGGCACTCATGGCGTGCGCCAGTGGGAGCGGTGGAGGACGTCCTTCAAATCGGGCCGGCCACGGGCGGCTGAGCGGCTGGGGCGGTCGTCTTCGGCCCGGTGGCCGAGGGCGACGGTGCCCACGCCGCGCCGGCCGGGCGGCACGCCGAAGCGATGTCGCACCACGTCCTCGTGGTCGAACATCCCGAAGAAGGACGCGCCCAGCCCCCGGTCCCGCGCCGCCAGCAGCATGGTCATGACCGCCGCCCCGCCGTCGACGAACCAGTAGGGCACCGTCCAGGCCCCCTCGCCGGCGCCCAGACCGGTGCGGGCCTTGTCGGGCTCGCGGTACCGGCTCACGTATGCGTCCGGATCGACCCAGACCACCACCAACGCCGGCGCGGCCAGCAGGCCGGGCCACGCGAAGCCGTCCCGCCTCTCAGCAGGCAGGGTGACGTCCCAGTAGGCCGCAGTGGCGTCGCCCTCCAGCACCAGGAACTCCACGCCGGCGGTGTTGCCCGCGGCAGGCGCCCGTCTGCCCAGGTCGCAGATCTCGTCGATCACGGCCGGCGCTACCGGCTCGCCGGTGTAGGAGCGCACCATGCGGCGCCGCCGCACTGCCTGCTCGAACTCCATGGGCGGCTCCGCCCCTCGGCTCGGGCGCGCGACCGCCTCGCTACAGCAGCTTCTCGAGCTCCTCGGCCATCACCCAGCCGTGCACGATCAGCGTGTCACCGTCTTCGAGGACCAAGCCGTCGAGCAGTTCGGCGGTCTCGGCTCGGATCTGCTTGGGCTTGAGGCTGGCGTGGTCGAGCACCACCGGGGGGCCGCCCTTGCCGCGAGTGGTGAAGACGCGGTCCGCGTAGCTGAGGCTTCCGATGCCGAAGCGCTTGGCGAGGCGGCGGCCCCAGGCCCGCTCCTCACCGGTTGCCTTGTGGCCCGGCCGGGGCACCACGTCGTGGAGGTTCCTGAAGGCCTCGAAGGCGCCTGGATCGTTGATCTGCATGCCGACCAGGACGTCCTCGTCGGGGAACGACAGCGCCGCCCGGCGTAGTTGGTCGGTGACGACGCCTCTCAGCACCGTGTCGCGGCGGGTGGTGCGGCAGGTGTGGCCGGCGCCGACGAGAACACAGGGCGTCCCGCCGATGCGCTCAAGAGTGCAGAACGAGAAGCCGCGCAGCTTGCCGTTGTCGCGGGCCTCGGTCACCAACACCCAGGCCTCGGCCTGCTTGGACAGGGAGCCCACCTCGTATGCGTTGGAGGAGACGGCGCAGAGATCGGCCATCTCGGCCAGATCGGAATCCCCCAGCGCGGTGCAGTCCATGGTCTCAATCGCGATCGCCATGACGGCTGCCACCCCTATCGCTCGCCGTACCGTCCGCCTTCAAGTCTCAGGGGCGCGGGCCGGTTTCGCAACCTTCGGAGCGCCGTTTCGCTCCAGACGGCGGGCTTGCTGGGCGCGAGCCGCTCCCGCGGGTCAGACGGCGGCGATGGCCTCGGCGCCGAGCAGCTCCCTCAACTCGGCCGTCAGGCCGTTGGCAGTGTCCACTGCGAAGTCCTCGGGCAGTCGCGCCACCCGCCGTCCGCCCAGCAGGAGCTCCACCGGCGAGCCGCCGGGATGGGCGCACAGCACGGACTTGAGCTCCCGCAGCAGGCGGTCGTTCTGGTGCTCCGGCGGGAGGTTGACCCGCAGCGGAGCATCCACGTCTGCGCTCTCCACCAACTCGACTTCGTTGGCGAAGAACCGGAGCGAGTCCTCCTTGGCGTCGAGGCGACCCCGCACCACCACCACCGCGTCGTCGGCCAGCTTGGGGCCGTGCTCCGACATCGCCCTGGGGAACACCAGCACCTCGATCTTGTCCTCGAGATCCTCCAGCGAGAAGGAGGCCATCAGTTCGCCCTTGCGGGTCCAGCGACGATTCAGGCCCGTGATCACCCCGCCGACCGACCGCCAGCCGGCGTCGTCGCCGCCCGCCGATCCGGAGGCGAGGTCGCCTATGGTGCAGTCGGCCTCGCGGCGGATGCGGGCCTCCATCCCCTTGAGCGGATGGTCCGAGATGTACAGGCCGAGCATCTCCTTCTCGTGGGCCAGCTTATGCATGCGGTCGAACTCGACGTCGGAGATCGGGGGCCGGTCGTCGAAGGCGGGCCCGTCGTCGGGCTCGCCGAACAGCGACATCACGCCGGCGTCGTGCTCGCGCCGCATGCTCAGCGTCATGTCGATGATCCGGTCGTGGGCGTTCAGCAGGCCCTTGCGGGGATGGCCGAGCGAGTCGAAGGCGCCCGCTTTGATCAGCGACTCGACGGTGCGCTTGTTGAGGATGTCCATGTCGACCCGCTCCACGAAGTCGGTGAACGACTCGAAGGGGCCGCCGGCCTCGCGCTCGGCGATCACCCGCTCCACCACGCCCTCGCCCACGTTGCGCACCGCGGAGAGGCCGTAGACGATCCGGCCCGGTCCGGACGCGGACTCCTCGCCGTCGCAGGGCACGGGCGTGAAGTCCGAGGCCGACCGGTTGACGTCGGGGACCAGCACCTCGATGCCCCGCAGCCGGCACTCGTTGAGGTAGACCGAGGCGTTCTCCAGCTTGCGTTTGACGCTGGTGAGGAGGGCCGCGAGGTACTCGACCGGGTAGTTCGCCTTGAGGTAGGCGGTCTGGTAGGCGACGAGGCCGTAGCCGTAGCTGTGGCTCTTGTTGAAGGCGTAGTCTGCGAACTGCTCGATGATCCTGAAGAGCTGGGCGCCCAGGCCCTCCTCGTAGCCGCTGGCGGCCACGCCAGCCACGAACTTCTGCTGCTCGGCGGCCATGGCGGAGCGGATCTTCTTGCCCATCGCCTTGCGGAGCGAGTCGGCCTCGGCCAAGGAGTAGCCCGCGAACTTTTGGGCCACCCGCATGACGCTCTCCTGGTAGATCATCAGCCCGTAGGTGTCGGACAGGATGGCCTCGGCGTCGTCGTGGAAGTACTCGACCGGTTTTCGGCCGTTCTTGCGGTCGGCGTAGTCGTTGTGCATGTTGGCCGCCATCGGGCCCGGCCGGTAGAGGGCCACCAGCGCGCAGATGTCGTCGAAGGCGGTGGGCGCCAGGGAGCGGATCAGGGAGCGCACCTGGGGGTTCTCAAGCTGGAAGACCCCCACGGTGTCGCCCGCCCGCAGCATCTCGAAGGTGGCGCCGTCGTCCAGCGGGACGGCGCCGACATCGACGGCCGCGCCTCTGGTGCGCTCGACCAGCCGGACCGTGTCGGTGATGACGTCGAGGTTGCGCAGGCCCAGGAAGTCCATCTTCAGCAGGCCGAGGTCCTCCACTCCGTGCATCTCGTACTGGGTGACGACGGGGGCCTCGGACGGGTCCTTGCCCGATTCCGGCTTGCGCTGGATGGGCATGTACTCTGTGAGCGGCTCGGGGGTTATCACCACGGCTGCGGCGTGGATGCTGTCCTGGCGGCGCATGCCCTCGAGGCCCCGGGCGGAGTCCACCACTTTGGCCACGTCAGGGTCGCCCTCGTACATCTGGCGCAACTCGGCCGCCGCCGCGAACCCGTCGCGATGCTCCTCGGACTCCTCGAAGCAGTACCGCAGCGGGGTGTCGCGGCCCAGGATCAGCGGCGGCATGGCCTTGGCGATCCGGTCGCCCAGCGAGTGGGGGTAGCCGAGCACGCGGGCCGCGTCGCGCACCGCGGCCCGGGCCTTGATCCTGGAGAAGGTGACGATCTGGGCCACGTGGTCCTGGCCGCCGCGGCTGTACTTCTCGGCGGCGTAGCGGATGATCTCGTCGCGGTGGCGCGAGTCGAAGTCCATGTCGATGTCGGGCATCGACACCCTCGATGGGTTGAGGAACCGCTCGAACAGCAGGTCGTAGCGGATCGGGTCGAGATCGGTGATGCGCAGGCTGTAGGCCACTGCGCAGCCAGCGGCCGAGCCCCGGCCCGGGCCCACCCGGATGCCCCGGCGCCGGGCGTAGGCGATCAGGTCCCAGGTGATCAGGAAGTACGAGGCGAACCCCATATTGTTGATGACCTCGAGCTCGTAGGCAAGACGCTCGGCCGCCTCGGCGGGCAGGGGGTCGCCCCAGCGCTCGCGGGCCCCGGCGTAGGCGAGGTGCTCCAGGTACTCGCGGTCGCCGGCGAAGCCGTCGGGGACCTGGAAATGCGGCAGGCGGGGCGTGCCGAACTCGATGTTCACCTCGGACCGCTCGGCGATGAGGAGGGTGTTGTCGCATGCCTCGGGGATCTCGGAGAAGAGGCCGCGCATCTCGGCCGCCGACTTGAGGTAGTGGTCGTCGCCGTGGAACTTGAGCCTGTCCGCGTCGGAGAGCAGCGAGCCGGTCTGCACGCACAGCAGCGCGTCGTGGGCGGCCGCGTCGTGGCGGTGTGTGTAGTGGCTGTCGTTGGTGGCCAGCAGTGGCGCCTCGAGCTTGCCGGCGATCTCGAGCAGCTGGGGGTTGATGCGGTGCTGCTCGGGGATGCCGTGGTCCTGCATCTCCACGAAGTAGTTGTCGCGGCCGAATATCTCCTGGAAGCGGGCCGCCTTGGCGAGGGCCTCCTCGGGGTTTCCCCGCAGCAGCGCCTGGGGCACCTGGCCTCCGAGGCAGCCGGTGGTGGCGATCAGGCCCTCGCTGTGATCGTTGAGCGTCTCCCAGTCGCAGCGGGGCTTGTAGTAGTAGCCCTCCATGAACGCCCGGCTGGCCACCTTGATGAGGTTCTTGTAGCCGGTGTCGCCGGTGGCCAGCAGCGTCAGGTGGTAGTAGAGCTTGCCGCCGCCCTCGGTGTCGCCGCCGGAGTCGTCCACCCGGCCCCGCCGGGGCGGTCGCTCGTGGCGGGACTCGTGGGCCATGTACGCCTCGAGGCCGATGACCGGCTTGATGTCTCGGTCCTTGCACTTTCGGTAGAAGTCGAGGACCCCGTACATGTTGCCGTGGTCGGTGATGCCCAGGGCCGGCTGGCCGTCGGCGGCCGCCGCCGCGATCAGCTCGTCGAGCCGGGATGCGCCGTCGAGGATCGAGTACTCGGTGTGGGTGTGGAGGTGGACGAAGGAGTCAGCCACCATTGCCTCCTGTGGACACTGTGGATGGGGTGTTGAACCAACTGTGGATGAATCACACAGATGTCATTCGGACCATATGCGCTGTCTGACCCGCCGCGCAACTGTCATTGCTTGCCCGGCCGGCGCGTCGGGGCTTCCTTGTCGACGATCAGAGGTATGTGCCGTGGCGGCCTCCGGCGTCTGGTGGTGGCTGGGGTCGCTGGTACGGGTCGACTCCTGGGGGTAGCTCGCCTCGCATCGACTGGAGC
Organism: Acidimicrobiaceae bacterium; assembly: GCA_009844405.1. Taxonomy (GTDB): domain Bacteria; phylum Actinomycetota; class Acidimicrobiia; order Acidimicrobiales; family Aldehydirespiratoraceae; genus Aldehydirespirator. Next base: position 43,989 of record VYBO01000062.1, on the reverse strand, counting down.
TGCTGGTGGGCGCTCATCTGCTGGGCTAGGAGCATGGCCTTCATACCCTGGATGAGGCCTTCGAGCCACCCCACCAGCTGGGCCTTGGCGACCTGGAGCTCCATGGCGGACGGGGTCTCGGTCCCGTCGAAGGGCGAGGCGAGCCTCGCCAGTTCCTCGCGCAGGTCCGGCGACAGGGCGGAGCCGACCTCCCCCACCGACGTCTCGTAGATCTCGCGCAGCCGCTGCCGGCTGGCCTCGTCCAGATCGGTGGAGCGGACCTCGGCCAGCAGCTGCTTGAGCATGGTGCCGATGCGCATGACCTTGGCCGGATGATCGATCGTCTCGTTGATCTCGTCATCGGCCTCGCCGGCCGCGACGCCGACCACCTCCGGGGCCAGCACCTCAGCCTCGCGTTCTGGATCGCTGTCCACGATCTAGACCCTACGCGGCATGCACGAGAAGCGGCACGAGCATCTCGGCGGAAGTGAGCGAGCCGTGGCGCCCGACTATCTTGGGCTTGCCGTCGTCGGGATGGCTGAACGCCCAGGCGCCCCGGGCCACCAGCGCCACGTCTCCCAGCCGGGAGCGGGCCGCGTCGGTGACTACCGGACCCAGCCAGCCGCCGTCGATCAATTCGGTGGCGGTGAGGACCCAGGCGTGCTCGGAGTGGGCGCCTGCGGCGGCCTCGTACAGGTCTCCGGCTCGGCCCGGGCGGGCGTGCAGCCACCGGAACCGGGCCTCGCCCGACTCAGCGGACGCGCAGTCGAGCACGGAGCGGTCGATCCTGACCAGGCCCTTCGAGCAGTCGACGAGGCCGTGGTCGGAGGTGGCCACCACGGCGGTGCCGCGGGGAAGGACGGTGAGCAGGTCGGCCATCAGACGGTCGCAGGCCCGCAACTCGGCCTCGTAGTGCTCGCCGAAGGCATGCTCGTGGGCCACGATGTCGAGGCCCTCGTAGTAGGCGTACACGAACGACTCCCCGGCGGCGACCAGACGGCGGGCCTCCACCGCCAGGCTCGACAGCATCTTGTACCCGACCCGTCGGGCGTCGCCGAGGTAGGCGCGGCTGAACCCCGACTTGCGGTACTCGTCCCGTTGCAGTGCGGGCGGGCGCTGGCCGCCGAATGCGGCCACCGGCTGGAATCGCTCGGGAGGATGGCGGTCCACCGCTTCGCCCTGGGGCGTTCTCCATCTCAAGACGTTGAGGTTGCCGTCGCGCGTCGGGATCCGGTAGCCCACGATCCCGTGCTCCCCCACCCCGACGCCGGTGGCAATGGAGGTGAGGGCGGAGGCGGTGGTGCTCGGGGCCACGGTCGTGATCGTGGACGCATGCATCTCGTTCAGCGTCGGCGCCACGTTCGGCCGGGCCGAGAGCTGCTCGGCGCCGAGCCCGTCTAGGACGAGCACCACCACGGCCCGGGCCTCGAGGATCTCCGGGGGCAGCGGTCCCGGCGGTCCTTGGAGGCCGGTCTCCAGTATCGAGGGCACGATGTCGGCCACGCAGCCGCCTCCGTAGGCCGGCAGGACCGGCTCTTGGGGCGCGGCGACAGGTTCCGGGGGGTCCACGGCATCTAGGATGCCACCATGCTGGCGTCGATACGCGGGGACTGCGGCCCGGTCCCGGTTGCGGTCTCCGTCGTCGGGGAGGGTTCGCGACCATGAGGGTGTCGACACGCGGGGACTACGCATCCCGGGCCCTGCTGTCCCTGGCGCTCCATGGGGAGAACGCGCCCACTTCGGTGCGTGAGATCGCCGAGCGCACCGCCCTTCCCCAGCCCTACCTGGAGCAGATACTCCTGGCCCTGAAGGGCGCCGGCCTGGTGCGCTCCAAGCGGGGTGTGGGCGGCGGCTACGTGCTGGCCCGCGATCCCGCCGACATCAAGCTGTCAGAGATCGTGCGGGCGGTGGACGGCCCCATCGCCGCGGGCGACTTCGGGGAGCCCCACACCGACGGCGCCTGCGACCATGAGGGGCAGTGCGTGCTGCTGGCGATCTGGTCGGCCTCTGGCTCGCACATGCGCCGGTTCCTCGACTCCTTCAGCCTGGCCCAGATAACCGCCATGGCCCAGGGGGAGGCTCCCTGGCCGGCCGACGGCGAGCCCGTATAGGCCGCCGGCCCGGCCGGCGCCCCATACGGGCTCGGGTCTAGGAGTTCCGTCCGGTCAGCCTCTGGCGTTCGTCAGCCAGATGTCGACCAAGGCCCGGTTGTCGGCGATCCATGCGGCCGCGTCGGCCTTGGCGTCGGGGTTCGCCTTGGCGTTCTGAGCGGCGATGTCACCCAGCGGGATCTGCACCTGCTCGAGCAGGCGCCGGATGTCGGACTTGTCGTCGAGGAATTCGCTGTTGGCGACCGCCCGGATGCTGTTGACCGGCCATCCCAGGTTGCAGGGGTTGCCGGCGCAGCCGGCGAGGCCCCGGACCTCGGTGGCGCCCTCGTCGTCCTCCAGAGCCGGCGACTCCAGCCAGACCGCGTCGACCCCCGGTGCGAGGGCCTCGTAGGTCCAGTTGGGCGTCCATGCGTAGAACAGCACCGGGTCACCGGCCGCCACCCTTTCCTGGACTCCCTGCATCAGCGCGCCGTAGGAGCCCGACACCTGCTCGACGTTGTCGCCCCAGCCGAGTTCGGCGATGTGGTCGTCGATGATGGCCTCGCAGCCCCAGCCCACGTTGCAGCCGACGAGGTCGGCGAGGCCGTCGCCGTCCCGGTCGAACACCGCCGCGACCGACGGGTTCTCGAGCTGGCTCATCGAGGTGATGCCCATGGCATCGGCGGTGGCCTTGTCGATCATGTACCCCTGGAGGGCGCCCGACTCGACCTGCTGCCCGACCGCTTCGATGCTGCGGTCGTATTCCAGCCCGGCGGCCGTCTCGGACGTGAGGAAGATGTCGTGGGTGGGGAACCAGCCGTTGGCCCACAGGTCGTACTGCCCGCTGTCCAGCGCCGGATAGAAGGAGTACGGGCTTAGGGTGTGATCGGCGGGGTCCGTGACCGTGTAGCCCAGCTCGCCGATGAGCTGCGCGTAGATCTCGGCCTGCATGTAGCCGCTGGACCAATTGGCCCGGGCCATGCTCACTGTCTGGTCCTCCTCCTCACCGCTGAAGATGACGACGAGGGCCACGACGACGAGTGCGGCCAGCGCTCCGGCCAGCACCATGGCATTGCGTCTTTGGTTTCTCATTTCGAGCCTCCTCCCTTCTCAAGCCGGCCCGTCACTTCTTCGGCCCCTCTGCGAGCCGTTCCTTCACCTGGGCAATCAGCCCGCTGTGCTGGGAGCGGAAGATCTGCTCGTCGTAGTGGCTCTCGAGCAGGTCGAGCTCCTCGGTGAAGGCCTTCTTCATGCTCCAGCACATGACAAGCAGGATCACCGCGAACGGCAGCCCGATCGAGACTGCCGCCGTCTGCAGCGCGCTCAGCCCGCCGCCGATCAGCAGCGCGATCGCCACCACGCCCTCCATCACGGCCCAGAAGACCCTCTGGGGCTTGGGCGAGTCGAGCTTGCCGCCCGAGGTGAGGTGGTCGACCACCAGCGAGCCCGAGTCCGAGGAGGTCACGAAGAACGACACCAGCAGCAGCACGCCGATGAACGAGACGATGCCGGTGAGCGGGAACGCCTCCAGCATGTCGAACAGGGCGGTGGCCACGTTCTCGTTGACCGCGTTGGCCACATCACGTTCCCCGCTGATCTGCAGGTCGATGGCCGAGCCCCCGAAGACCGACATCCACAGGAAGCAGAGGATCGAGGGAAGGAAGATGCATCCCATCAGCAACTCGCGCACCGACCGGCCCTTGGAGATCCTGGCGATGAACATTCCGACGAACGGCGACCACGAGATCCACCATCCCCAGTAGAAGATCGTCCACCATGCCTGCCACTGGGTCTCCTCGAAGGCTGCGTTCCAGAACGCGAACTCCGGCAGGACCTGCACGTAGTAGCCGAGGCTCTGGGTGTACAGCGACAGGATGAACAGCGTCGGGCCGACCAGCAGCACGAACATCAGGAAGGCGCCTGCCAGCCAGATGTTCAGCTCGCTGAGCCGCTTGACCCCCGCGTCGAGCCCCGCGACCACCGAGATGGTGGCCAGCCCGGTGATGGCGAGGATCAGGACGATCTGGAACCACGTCTCGTCGGGCAGCCCGAAGAGCTTGTTCAGGCCGGCAGCCCCCTGCTGGGCGCCGAAGCCCAGCGAGGTGGCCAGTCCGAACAGGGTGGCGATGACGGTCAGGATGTCGATGACATGGCCCCAAGTGCCGTAGATGCGCGGCCCGAGGATCGGGTAGAAGATCGACCGGAACGTGAGCGGCAGCCCCCGGTTGTATGCGAAGAAGCCCAGAGCCAGCGCGGTCAGCCCGTAGAGGGCCCAACCGTGGATCCCCCAATGCAGGTAGGTGGTGGCCAGCGCAGCCTTGCCGGCCTCGACGCTGCCCGGCTCCACATCGAACAGCGGCGCCGGGGACGTGAAGTGGAAGATGGGTTCAGCCACCCCCCAGAACATCAGTCCTATGCCCAATCCCGCCGACAGCAGCATCGCGTACCAGGAGACCGTGGAGAACTCCGGCAGGGCGAACGGGCCGCCGAGCTTGATCTTCCCGTAGCGGCTGAACGCGAAGTACAGCGCCACCAGCACGAAGATGTTGAAGTCGAGAATGTAGAACCAGCCCAGCGACCCGTTGATGAAGTCGAGGATCTCGCTGAACACGTCCTGGGTGGCGTCGACGAATATCGACAACAGGATGAACACCACCAGGAATCCCGACGCCCAGAACGTGACCTGCGGGTGGATGTCGAACCCGGCCCGCACGATGTTGCGGTCCCCGGGCTCCCGGTCGGAGACCTCGGGGTAGAAGTCTATGTCGGGATCGATCTGAAGGCCCTCGAACGACTTGCGGTTGGCGATCGCGTCGGCGCGGCGGCGCTCCTCCTCCTCCTCCCAGTCATGGAGGGCGACGGTCGCCTCCGTCAGGTTGACGTCGGTGTCGTCGGGGCTGCGACGGATCCGCGGGTCCACTTCCGCCCCTGCATCGTCGGTGTCCATGGCGTTCCCCCTGCTGATCGCTTGTGTCGGGCCTGGACACACCAGAAACACTCACGGGCGGGCCAGTGCGACTCCAGGCTGAACGAGAAGTTAGTCGGAACCGCTTCCACGCGCCAGCGGTGCCGGCAGAGGTTCGGCGCGTCCGGCACTACTGTTGGTCCACGCCCCTATCCCGGATGCCGTCGATGCGCCGAGTCCTCATAGCCGTTCTGGTCGCTGTGACCGCTGTGTCAGCGCTGTTCCTCACAGCCGGCACGGCATCGGGAACCGACGACGAGCGGGTCGTCCGCATGGCCCGGCCCACATGGGACACCGGATGGTTCCAGGCAGAGGTGTACGGACTCCTGTTGGAGAGGCTCGGCTACCGGGTCGAGGGCCCGGTGACGATGAGCAACCCCGAGTTCTATGCAGCTGTCGCCGCGGGGAAGGTCGATCTCTGGGCCAGCGGGTGGTTCCCGCTGCACGACTCCTACATCGAGGGGGTCGACTCGGTCGAGGTTGTCGGCACGCAGGTCGACGACGGCGCCCTCCAGGGCTATTTCGTCGACGCGGCCACCGCGGAGGCGTACGGCATCACGAACCTCGGCGATCTCGCCGACCCGGCCGTTGCCGGGCTGTTCGACCACGACGGCGACGGCTTGGCCGACCTGGTCGGCTGCGAGGTCGGGTGGTCGTGCGCCGCGACCATCGACCATCACCTGAGCGCCTACGGACTCACGGGAACGGTGGAGCATGTCCAGGGCGCGTACTCCCCCCTCATCGCCGAGACCCTGGCCCGCCACCGCGCCGGCCGGCCGGTGCTCTACTACACCTGGACTCCCAACTGGACGGTCGGCGTCATGGTCCCCGGCCGCGACGCAGTATGGCTCGAGGTGCCGTTCCCGTCGTTGCCCGCCGACCAGGCCGCCGCGCTGGAGCGCACCGCCATCGCCGGGGTGGACGGGTGCGTCAATGATCTCTGCCAGACCGGCTGGCCGCCCAACGACATACGGGTGGTGGCCAATTCCGCTTTCCTGGACGCCAACCCGTCGGTGCGGCGGCTGCTGGAGCAGGCGGTGATCCCGCTGGAGGACATCTCTGCCCAGAACGTCCGCATGGTGCAGCTCGGCGGCGATCCCCAGGACATCCGGCGGCACGCCGAGGAGTGGATCGAGGCCAACCTGGCCGCGGTCACCCGCTGGGCAGAGACCGCCGACCCCGATGCGGTCGCCCTCGAGGACGCGGCCGGTGACGCCGCCGCGTCGGGAACGCTCAGGGTGGCGGCCCGCCCGCTGCCGCCCTTCGTGATCTACGAGGACCGTGCCTACAGCGGCTTCGAGGTGGAGCTCGTGCGCCTGATCGGAGCGCAGCTCGGCATGGATGTGGAGATCCATGCCGTCGACACCGTCGCCAAGCAGATCGACGACATCACCCGCGGCGTCGCGCAGCTCGGGCTGGGCGGGGTCGCCATCACCGGGGCGCGTGAGGAGGCCGCCGACTTCTCCGTGCCCGTCCTCGATTCGGGTTTGACCATCCTGACCACCAGCGACGACTCCCGGGGCCTGGGCGACCGGATCCTGTCGTTCTTCGGCGCCGTCGCGTCGTCGGACCTGCCCTGGCTGCTGGTGGTGTTCGGGGTTGCCGTGCTGGTCGCCGCCCACATGATCTGGTGGCTGGAGCGCCGGCACAATCCCGACTTCGCGGTCCCCTACCGCAAGGGCATCTGGGACTCCTTCTACTGGTCGGTGGTGACCATGAGCACCGTCGGGTACGGCGACAAGGTGGCCCGCGGCGCCAGGGGCCGGGTGCTGGCGCTCATCTGGATCGCGCTGGGCACGCTCGTGTTCGCCAGCTTCACGGCGGCCATCGCCTCGTCGCTTGCGGTCAGTGAGCTGCGATCCGAGATCTCGGGGCCGGACGATCTCCCCGGCCGCCGGGTCGCCACCGTGGCCCACTCCGCCGGGGAGTCGTACCTTCCTTCGATCGGGGTGGGGCCGGTGGTCGTGGACCGCGTCGACGACGCCTACCGGCTGCTGTCGGAGGGCGAGGTTGAAGCGGTCGTGTTCGACGCTCCGGTTCTCCAGTACCACGCAGCCCGTGAGGGCGCCGGCGAGGTGGTAGCCGTCGGGTCGGATTTCCAGCGGGTCCAGTACGGACTGATGCTGAGCGAGCACGACGCCGAGTTGCGCGAGCGAGTCAACCTCGCGCTGCTCGACCTCGTCGAGAGCGGCGTCTACGGCCGGCTGCACGACGGATGGTTCGGCACTTCGAGCTAGCGCGAGTCGGTCGCGAGCGTGTCGCGATGCGGGGTTGTGATTCCCGCTCTTGTTCGATTCGCTCACGGGCCGCTCGGGCCACGGCCTCGCTTCACTCGGCCTCTGGGAGCTAGCTCAGGGAACCGAGCACCTCGGCCAGGTCGGGGGGAAGGGGCGACTCGGCCCGTACCGTGTGCCCGCCGACGGGATGGCTGAACGACAGGGAACGGGCGTGCAGGAACGGCCGCGACAGGCCAACAACGTCGCCGCCGCGCCCGGCGCCGTAGGTCGGGTCGCCGACCACGTGATGGCCGACAGCCTGGAGATGCACCCTGATCTGGTGAGTGCGACCGGTCTCCAGCCGGCAGGTGAGCAAGCAGACCGGCACCGGCTCGACGTAGCGCTGCTCAACCCGGTAATGGGTTCGCGCCGGGCGGCCCCGGTCGGTCACCGTCATGCGCATCGGGTTGCGGCTCGACCGGCCCACGGGCGCATCGACGACTCCCGCGTCGGACTGAGGGTGGCCCGTGACCAGCGCGGAGTAGAGACGCTCGGGATCATGGCGCCGCATCTGCTCGACCAGGGACCGGTGGGCCCGGTCGGTGCGGGCCACCACCAGTAGCCCGGACGTGCCCCGGTCGAGCCGGTGCACGATCCCGGGCCGGTAGGGTTCGCCGACCTCCGCGATCTCGGGATAGCGGGCCAGCAGTCCGTTGACGAGGGTGCCCCGGTCGTGCCCCGCGCCGGGATGCACGACCAGGCCGGCGGGCTTGTCCACCACGATCACATGGGGATCCTCGAAGACCGGTGTGAAGCCCACCTCGACGTCAGGCAGCGGGACGGGGTCGTCCCGCAATTGGACGTCCACCGTCAGCGCTTCTCCGGCCGCGACGCGCCGGGCGCCGGAGGTGACGACCGCTCCATCGAGGCGGACGCCGCCCTCGGCCACCAGCCGGGCCGCCGCCGAGCGACTCACGTCGGCCACCAGCGCCACCGCCCGATCGAGTCTGAGGCCGTCGAGAGCGGCTCCGACGGTCTCCCCCGCCGGAGTCATCTCGCTCGCCGGTAGGCATGCCAGACCAGCGCTGCACCTCCGAGCACGACCCCCATGTCGGCCACGTTCCACACCGGCCACCATTGGACGTCTATGAAGTCGACCACCGCTCCGTCCAGGAATCCGCCGTTGGACCGCAACAGCCGGTCGGCGAGGTTGCCGAGCGCTCCCCCGGCGATGCAGCCGGCTGCGGTCGCCGACCACCGGTCGGCGCCCAGCCTCCGGTTGAACAGCAGTACTGCCGCTATCGCCACCGCGGCGACTCCGAGCAGCGGCCCGAGTCCCTGGAAGCTGCTGAAGGCCGCCCCGGTGTTGAAGACGAGGCGCAGACGCAACGTCCAGACCAGATTGATGACACGGCCGTCGTCCAGGGCCTGCAGAGCCCACCATTTGGTGAGTTGATCGGCCCCGACCACCGACGCAGCCGCGATCACGGCTCTGAGAAAATGCGCGGATGGGCCCGTGCTGGTGGTCACGGGTCCGGGTGCTCTAGCGGCGACCGAGGCCGCCCGCCTTGACCTCGACGCGCTCGGCGGCCCAGGGGATGGCCCGGAGGCGGGCGATCGGAATCGGCGCACCCGATGTGATGCAGTATCCGTAGGTGCCGTTGTCGATGCGCTCCAGGGCGGCGTCGATCTGGCTCACGGTGTGGCGGGCCTGACTCGACAGCGCGAGGTCGCGCTCGCGCTCGACCGCGACCGTGGCGCCCTCGCCCCCCTCTTCGTCGAACTGCACGTCGCCGGGCTCGCGCGTCTCCAGCAGCGACTCTGCTTCAGCCTGGTACTCCTCGGCAGAGTGCAGGTACTTGGCCCGCTCCTTGAGCAGCTTGCGGCGCATCTCGTCCAGGAGCTTCTGGTTGAAGCGCGGCTTGGCCGCATCCTTGGCGCCGGACCCGGCCGATTTCGTGTTCCTGGACCTGGCCATGTCGCTGCGGCCGGGCCGCTAGGCCCTCTCGTCGTGGTCGAAGAAGGCAGCCATGGCGGCGTCCTTGTCGGGCAACGTCGCATCGCTGCTGACGACCTGCCGCAACTGCTCGATGAACTCGTCGTCCTCCTCGGCGTCCATGTCGAAGAGTTCCGGGCTGTCGGCTCCGAAGGGCATGGTCGCCGGTCCGGCCGAAGCGGCCTCGTCGCAGTCGCGGGCGTCGTCCCGTTCCCGGTGGGAGGCTCCGTTGCCGCCGGACGAGGGCTGCAAACGGACTACGTCCGCGGGGGTGTGGTCCGTCTCCGGCGCCTCGCGGTCGCCCGGCGCGCCGTGCGCGGTCTCGTCGTGCGCGGTCTCTACGTCATCTTGGTCCTCTTCGTCCCACTCGACCACCGGCACCTCGGACACGCTGTCTGCGTCGAGGGCGTCCGGGGCCGGGACATCCTCCAGGGCGCCTCGAGGCCCTTGAGCGGTCTGCTCCTCCGCCGGCAGGAACTCGAGGGAGGTCCCTCCGGGCGGTTCGGGATCGGCGGCGGCACCAGGATCGGCTCCGGCCTCCACGGTATGAGCATCGTCAGCCTCCGGCGGACCGACCCGGTCCTCGGCGTTGTCGAGGCCGTCGCCAGCGTCACCGGCGTCACCGTCGACCTCATCGTCGACTTCACCGTCGACGTCGTCTGCCGGCTCGAACTTCTCGACGAAGGACCGGAACGAGACCGCGAGGCTGCGGAGCATGTCGCGCTCGCTGTCGAGCCTGGCCTGGATCTCGGCCACGACCGACTCCAGGTCGCCCTTGGCCGTCTCGAGATCCCGCAATTCCTCCTGGGCCCGTTCGCGTTCGGAGGCCAGCTCGGCCGCCGCCGTCCGCTTCGCCTCAGCGAGGATGATCTGGCCGTTCTCCTCGGACTCCGACAGCATCCGGGCGGCGCGCTCCTCCGCTGAGCGCAGGCGCTCGTTGGCGGCCGTCTCGGCTTCGGCGACGGTCTTGGCGGCGCGCTCCTTGGCGGAATCGGTGATCGACCGAGCTTCGGATCGGGCTTCCGAAACGGCCGAGTCGGCAGTGCGCTGCGCCAGGACGAGCGTGCGCAGCAGGGTCTCGCGGATCTCGGCGGCGCCGTCGTCGTTGCCGTCCTGGGATTCGAGCTGGGCCAAGCGATGCTCGAGTTCTGCGATCCGCTCCTTGGCTTGAGCAGCGACGCGGGTGACCGTCTCGACGTAGTTGTCCACCTCTTCGTAGTCGTAGCCGCGCATCCGCTCGCGGAACTTGACCTCGGCGGCGAGGTCGCTGAGTGCGTTCATGCGGGCGATGATGCCACGGGCAGCATCCAGGTTGGTGGATGCCCAGGGCCCGACCGGCCCTCAGGCCGCAGCGGACTGGAGCCGGAACCCCGGTGGATTCTGGTCGGCTTCTAGCAGATTCCGAACGTTCCGAGCATCCTCTGGAGAAGGAAGATCCCGAAGATCACGATCACCGGCGAGAAGTCGAGGGCCATGCCGCCGAACCGTGCCGCGGGCAGCATTCGCCGCACCGGCTTCATGACCGGGTCGGTCACCGTGTAGAGGAACCCGGCCATGGTGGCCATCGCGCCGCCGGGGTTGAGGGGGAACCAGCTCAGCAGCACGCGACCGAAGATCGCGAGCGCATAGAGTTGCAGAAGCAGGCAGGGAATCCCGAGCACTTGACGGCGTCTTCAGCTGCGCTTGCGGCGGGCGGCGCCCCGTGACACCTCCACGTCGGCAGGGGTCAGCAGGTACACCTGGTCGGCGACGCGGTCCATCTTGCCGGCCATGGCGTAACAGAGGCCGCTGGAGAAGTCCACCAGGCGCCGCCGCAGGTCCCGGTCGACCGCTTGGAGGTTCACGATCACGGGCTGGCCCGACTTGAACCGGTCCCCGATCTCCTGGGCGTCGTTGAACGCGTCGGGAGAGACCGCGTGGGGCTTCATCGCCTTGGACGGCATCGAGTGCACGACTCGGACCGAACTGTCGGCGTCCGGGTCGTCCATCTGGCCTCCACTCCCGGCCGGCGCCAGATTGACGGGTCTGACGGTCCGGCCCATCACGGCGTGGTCGGGGGCCGGACCCGACGCCACAGACACTCCCGGCCCCGGGACCGCCTCGGCTGCGGCCGGATAGCGGCGCGGCCCCGCGACGGAGGTCTCGGACGAGCGGATCGGGTCCTCGTAGCTCTCGTAATGCTCGTCGGGTCCGAGCCCGAGGTAGATCATCGCCTTCTTCAGCATCGACATCGTCGCTCCTTGAGCAGACTGTAGCGCGTCATGCCCGTCATCGATCCGGTGTTCGTGCGTGTCATTGTGGCACGCCCCGCAGGCCGCGGCGGGGACGTTCGCCGAAGAGGCCTCTCCCGATTCGCACCACGGTCGCGCCCTCGGACACGGCAACCTCGAGATCGTCGGTCATGCCCATCGAGCAGTGCGTGAGGCCCAGGGAGTCGACCATCCGTCGCAGCGCCCTGAAGCAGCTCCGAGCCTCTTCGGGCGGCCCGAGCGGGCCGACGCCCATCAGTCCCACCAGCCTCAGCCCGGTCTCGGCGACCGTCGAGGCCAGCTGCTCGGTCTCGACGGGCGGGCAGCCCCCCTTGGTCCCCTCTCCGGAGATGTTCACCTGGATCATGACCTCCGCGCCCGGGGCGCGCCGCCCGATCTCGCTCGCCAGTTCGGGCCGGTCGAGCGTCTGCCACACGTCGACGCAGCCGGCCAGCATCTTGACCTTGTTGCGTTGGAGCCGCCCGACGAAGTGGACCCGGGGCCTGGGCGCCGCAATCGCCTCGGCCAGCTTGGCCACGCACTCCTGGGCGTAGTTCTCGCCTACGTCGCCGATCCCGCATGCGGACGCGGCGTCGATCGCCCACGGGCCGAGCGCCTTCGTGACCGCGACCACGGTGACGTCGTGGGCGCCCGCACTGGCGACACGCGCTCTGAGAGCCTCGTAGCGCTCACCGACCGCGGCCGCTACCGGTGGCGGGGCGCTCATGCGCGCTCCAGCCGGACGGTGGTCGCCTGCCGGGCGAGCTCGCCGCGGACCCGGTGGGAGAAGAAGGACTCGTGGGCCGTGTCGAATCCGAGGTCCTCCACCTCGCCCACCCCGGCCGTGCCCAGCGCGCCCCGCACCGCCGCGGCGAGATCGAGGGCGGGCGTGCCCCAGGACGTGACGCTGCCGACGTCACGGCGGGCCGCGCCGGCCACCGCGGCCAGCTCCGCCGGGCCGAACTCGTACGCCGAGGGTCTGATCAACGGGCCCACGACCGCTCGGAGACCGGTTCCGCCCGAACGCGCCGGCAGGTCGCGCATGACCCGGACCACCTCGGTGACGACGCCGGCCACGATGCCCCGCCAGCCTGCGTGGGCCACGCCCACCGCGCCGTTCCCCACCACCACGACGGGCGCGCAATCGGCGGTGTGGAGGGCGAGGACGGCCGCAGGCGCCGCGGTCACTGCCCCGTCGGCCACGGACCCCGCCCCGCCGCCCGGCTCGGTCACGGCCACGACCTCGGCGCCGTGAACCTGCCTGAGCCACGTCCACGGCCCGCCCATCAACCCTTGGCGCCTGCGCTCGAGGCGGCTGCGACGGTCCGGGCTCGAGTCTCCGTCGAGGTCGCAGCGAAAGTCGCCGTCGGATCTCTGGGAGAAGCGGATCCGGGCGACCAGGCCCTCGCCCGCCGGGACCAGCCGCTCGATCACTTCACGCCCGCTCTGCGGCTATCGCTTGATGGTCGGCTCCGGGGTCGAGGTCATCTCAGGAAGTCGGGAACATCGAACTCGTCGTTGAGGTCGACGCCGACCGGGGAGTGCGAATCGCTCGTCGCGAAGACGTCGGCGATCTGCATCCCCTCCCCCGAGCCGGCTCGCCTTCCCGGACGGTCCTCTCGCCGGGAGCGGCGCTGGGCGGCGCTGCCCCCGTACCCCTGCCGGTCGCTCTCGAAACCCGCGGCTATCACCGTGACCCTGACCTCGTCCCCGAGGGCGTCGTCGATCACGGTTCCGAAGATGATGTTGGCGTCCTGGTGCGCCACCGACTGCACTATCTCGGCCGCTTCGTTCACTTCCATCAGGCCGAGGCTCGACGCGCCGGAGATGTTGAGCAGCACTCCTTGCGACCGGTCGATCGAGGATTCGAGCAGCGGGCTGGAGATGGCGGCCCGTGCCGCGGCGACGGCCCGGCCCTCGCCGCTGGCGGCGCCCATGCCCATCAGCGCGCTGCCGGCCTCGGTCAGCACGGTCCTGACGTCGGCGAAGTCCGTGTTGATGAGCCCGGGGGTGGTGATGAGGTTGGTGATCCCTCCCACGCCCTGCATCAGGACCTCGTCGGCCATGCGGAAGGCGTTGAGCATTGAGGTCTTCTCGTCGGCGATCGCGATCAGCCGATCGTTGGGGATGACGATCAGCGTGTCGACCTTCTCCTTGAGACGTTGGATGCCTTCGTCGGCCTGCACCGATCGCCGGGCTCCCTCGAAGCTGAACGGCCGCGTCACCACTCCGATGGTGAGCGCGCCGGAGCTCTTGGCCACCTCGGCCACCACCGGCGCTGCGCCGGTTCCGGTTCCGCCGCCCTTGCCCACGGTTATGAACACCATGTCCGATCCGTTGAGGGACTCGCGGATCTCGTCGACGTGGTCTTCGGCTGCCTGCTTGCCCACCTCGGGATTGCTGCCCGCGCCCAGGCCTCTCGTCAAGTTCTTGCCGAGGTCGATCCGGACGTCGGCGTCGCTCATGGCGAGGGCCTGCGCGTCGGTGTTGGCCGCGATGAACTCAACTCCCTTGAGGCCGGCGTCGATCATGCGGTTGACGGCATTGACGCCGCCGCCACCGACTCCGATCACCCTGATGACGGCGAGGTAGTTGTGAGGGTCGGCCATCGCTGCGTCAACCTCCCGGTTTGAACCTTCAATTCATCTTAGAGGCCCCGCGGATAGACGGGCGACCCGGCCCATACGGGGCGGGGCCGTGGCCCGAGCGGCCCTCAGGTCGCAGCGAACAAGAGCTGGAACCACGGGGAGAGAACCGTGATGACGGTCCGCAGGGGCCATGCCGGGCTAGGGCCGGCAGGGGTGATGGCGGGTCACGGTGGCGAGGTCGGGCATGGTCACGTCGATCGTGGTGATGCATGCCAAGTCGGCGGCGGCAAGCACGGCTCGCAGCGCACTGACCTTGGCATCGATCAGGACGGGATCGCCCAGTACCGCGGTCGCGCCGCCGATCAGTTCCAGGCCCATCCGGTTCTGGCCCTGCTCGAGGGTGACGGTCTCCACCCAGGCGCGCAGATCGTCAGGCATGGCGGCGACGACGGCGAGCGGCCCGTCGGCGGAGGTGTGGATGTCGCCGAGCCGCCCGGAGAACGGCACCGACACATGGGGCAGCCCGGCCACCGGCGACCCGCCGGCCGGGTCGGCGTCGCCGGCCTGCGCATCCGGCCCGGCCGGTCCCGGCCCCCAGCCGATCGCGTATCCGTGGGCGTCGACCAGGGCCGTGCGTCCGCCCCTGGCGGGGACCACTGCGGCCGGCACGCGGCGCTCCACCGCGATGCGCACCGTGGCGGGCCAGTCCCTCCACACCCGGGCCGACCTGACCCAGGGCAACGCGGCGATGGACCTCTGAGCGTCGTCGACGTCGAGGAACACCATGGGCGTCCCGACCGAAAGCTGCGCACTCTCGATGATCTCGGCCCGCTCGGCCGGATCGGCGCCGGAGACCGCCATCCGGTCCACGTCCAGCAGCGGCGTGAGGCTGACGCCCCAGGCCGCCGCGGCGGCCAGAGCGACGCCCAGCGCCACCAGGAGGATCCGCAGGCGGCGGCGTCCCTCGGCGCGCAGAACGGCGACCCGGCGGGCCTTCATGCGCGGGTCGACGGTCACTGCGCTCACGGCAGCTCCCAAGGTTCGAAGCCCACGAGGCGGGTCTC
The DNA here is from genome assembly GCA_009844405.1 of Acidimicrobiaceae bacterium. Lineage (GTDB taxonomy): Bacteria > Actinomycetota > Acidimicrobiia > Acidimicrobiales > Aldehydirespiratoraceae > Aldehydirespirator. The sequence goes on along the minus strand of VYBO01000062.1, from coordinate 28,842 downwards.
CGCCGGCAGCTCCACGCCGTGAGCCTCCCTGACGCGGCGGCGCACCTCCCGCATCACCTCGACTATGTCGGAGGCATGCCCTCCCTCGTCGGACTGGATGAAGTTGGCGTGCTTCGCCGACACCTCGGCCGTGCCGATTCGCAGGCCCTTAGCACCGGCGGACTCGATGAGCTCGCCGGCGGGCGCGTTCCCGGGATTGGTGAAGACCGACCCGGAGTTGCGCCCTCCCGGCTGGTTGGTCCGGCGCCAGTGCACGATCTCGGTCAGTTCAGCTCTCGAATCCTCCCGATCTCCGAGCCTCAACTTCAGCCTTGCTGATGCGACGACCTGGTGAGCGGCGATGATGCTGGTGCGGTATCCGAGACGCAGATCGGCCGCGGCGCGGACGGTCGTGTCGCCGCGACGAAGATCGACGACGACCGCGTCGACGAGCGACTCGGACATGTCCGATCCGTGCCCGCCCGCGTTCATCCTCACCGCTCCACCGACCGTGCCGGGCACCCCCACCGCCCACTCGAAGCCGGTCAGCCCGGCCTCGACCGAGGCGCGGGCGACGACCGGGAGCAGAGCGCCACCGGAAGCGCTGACCGCCGGGCCGTCGACCTCGAACCGTGCCAGCCGGGCGCCGAGGGCGACGGCCAGGCCGTCGAAGCCGCGGTCGGCCACCAGCAGGTTGGACCCCCGCCCCACCACCAGCACCGGGACGGGTGGGACGGTTCCCGCGAGGTCGGAGACGATGGCGGCCAGCGCCTCCAGTTCGGCGAGGTCGTTCACCGTGACGAAGAGGCGGGCCGGTCCGCCGACCCGGTAGGTGGTGTGGGGGGCCAGGCCGTAGTCCTTCTGCAGCGACGGTCCCAGAGCCGAGGAGGCCAGCCGCCGCTCGAGGTCGGCGAGCGCGTGTCGCACGGCTGCGCTCATCCTCCGACCCCAGCCTCGTCAATCCCGCTCCTGTTCCCTGCGCTCACCCGCCGCTCGGGCCACGGTTTCGCTAGGGCCCTCACGAATCGCTCCCTATCCGCTCGGCCTCCAGTCGCTCCATCACCACGTCGGGCGTCGAGGTCAGGTCGCCGGCTCCGAGCGTCAGGCACAGATCGCCGGGGCGCAGCCGGGCCTCCAGCCAGTCTGCGACCTCGTCGAGCCTCGGAAGCCAGGTCACCGACGACCACGGATGTGCGTCGAGCACTGCGTCCAGGACGATCTTCGAGGTCACGCCGGGCCGGGGCGCCTCGCCCGACGGGTAGATCCCGGTGAGCACGAGATGGTCGGCCTCGACGAAGGAATCGGCGAAGTCCGAGCCGACGGAGGCGACGCGGCTGTACCGGTGGGGCTGGAACACGCACACCACCCTGCGCCAGTCGCCGGTCCGGGACGCGGCGAGCGCGGCCGCGACCTCACTGGGAAGGTGGGCGTAATCGTCCACGAACGTGATGCCGGCGGCGTCGCCGCGGAACTCGAAGCGCCGAGCCACCCCGCCGAAACGGGCCAGCGCTCGGGCCGTATCGGCAAACGACGAACCGGCCGTTAGGGCGGCCACGATCGCCGCGGTTGCATTGAGGGCGTTGTGCAGGCCCGGGGTCGGCAGCGTCACGCGTCCCAGTCTCGTCTCTCCGGACCACAGCTCGAATTCACATGAGGGCATCTTCAGCGAGACGTCCACCATGCGGAAGTCGGCGCCGGGGTGGGTGCCGTACGTCGTCGCGCCGACGGCGGCGCCCAGCCGGGCCGCGCCCGCGTCGTCCGCGCACACGATCCGGTGGCGGGACGAGGACAGGAACTGCTCGAAGGCCTCGGCCAGCGCAGCCGCCGAGTTCTGGTAGGTCTCGAGGTGGTCGGACTCGACGCTGGTCACCAGCGCCACTTCGGGGTCGAGGGAGAGGAAGGTGTGGTCGCTCTCGTCGGCCTCGACCACGAACCACTCGCCGGCGTCCCACATGGCGCCGGTGCCGACCTCGTTGACGTCGCCGCCGATGATGAACGACGGGCTGAGACCGGCTTCCACCAGCGCCAGGGCCAGCATCGAACTGGTCGTGGTCTTGCCGTGCGTGCCCGCCACCGCGATGGTCCGGCGGCCGGAGGCGATGGCGGGCAGGATCTCGCCGCGCCTCACCACCGGGACGCCGCGCTCCAGCGCGGCGCGGACCTCCGGATTGCTGTCGCGGATGGCCGAGGAGACGGCTGCCACCGCCGCGTCGCCGAGGTTGGCCGGATCGTGGCCGATGGCGACAGGCACACCCTCGGCGCGGAGCCTGGCCACCACCGGACCGTCGCGCAGGTCCGATCCCGTCACCTGGTGGCCCATGGACCGCAGCACCGACGCGATGGCGCCCATCCCGGCGCCGCCCGCGCCGATCACGTGGATGGAGGTGGGAACCGAGAGATCCACCGTACTCATCCTGCGGCCTCCGGATCGCTCGGCCTCGGGAACCGGGCGCAGCTCTCCATCAGGTCCACCACGGCGCCTGCCGCCCCGGGTCTGGCCAGCGACCGGGCTGCGCCGGCCATCGAGTCGAGGCGGTGCGGATCCTCGAGCAAGCCGTCGACTTCGGCCACCAGCCGGGCTGCGTCGAGCTCGCCGTCGCTGACCAGCACAGCACCGCCCGCGGCCGCGAGCCTCCGTGCATTGGCGGTCTGATGGTCGCCGGGCGCGCCCGGAAGGGGCACCAGCACAGCCGGCATCCCCACGGCGGCCAGTTCGGCGACGGTGGTGGCTCCCGCCCGGCTCACGACCAGGTCGGCGGCGGCGTACACCGTTGCCATGTCGTCCTCGTAGGCGACCAGGTCGTAGTGGACGGATCGCGCCGGCGCCGCAGACGTGCGGGCCGACAGGTCCTCGTAGTCGCGACGCCCCGTGATATGGCGAATATGGAGATCGCGTCTGTCCCGCCACAGGTCCAGCGCCCCGGCGACCGCCTCGTTGATCGTGCGGGCCCCGAGCGAGCCTCCGAAGACCGCCACCAGCCGGCGCTCATCGCCGACGCCCAGAGCGGCCCGGGCCGCGGGCCGTCCCGCCGAACGGTCCGCGGCCAGCACTTCGGCCCGCACCGGATTGCCCGTCCACGAGGCTCGGCGCAGGCCGGTGTCCTCGAAGGCCGTGGCCGCACCGGCCGCCAGCGGGCTCAACAGCCGGTTGGCCAGACCGGGTACCGCGTTCTGTTCGGTGACCACCAGAGGCACACGCAACAAGGCGGCAGCCACGCCGACAGCGACCGAGGCATAGCCGCCCAGCCCCACCACGACGGCAGGCTTGCGGCGCCTCAGCTCGCGCATCGCCTGTACGAAAGCCCCGGCGAGTTCGGCGGCCGCGGCTGCGTTGGCGGCCAGACTCGATGGCGAGAACCCGCGCCTCAGACCCCGTCCGGGCAGCGCGGTGAGAGCGAACCCGGCCTCGGCCACCAGCCGCGTCTCGACGCCGCGGGCGCTGCCGACGAAGTGCACGGCGTGCTGGGGGGCGCCCCGGCCGGTGATCTCGCGGGCGATGCTGATGCCCGGAAGCACGTGGCCCGCCGTGCCGCCGCCCGCTATGAGCGCCCAGGTTCCGCTCATCGGATCTGTCTCGCCACGTTGAGCAGCACCCCCATCGCGGCCAGCGTCGCCACCAGCGACGTCCCGCCGAAGGAGAGCAGGGGCAGCGTGATCCCCACGACGGGAAAGATGGCGAGCACCGCACCGATGTTGAGCGCGGCCTGCAGCAGCATCCAGGCCGTGACCCCCACCGCCAGGAGCATTCCGAACCGGTCCGGGGCTCGCAGCGCCACGCCGAGGCCGGCGGCGGAGATCGCCGCGAACAGGATCACGACGAACAGGGAGCCGATCATCCCGAGCTCCTCGCCGATGACCGCGAAAATGAAGTCGGTATGGGCGTAGGGCAGGAAGCCCCACTTGGCGCGGCCCGCTCCGAGCCCCAGCCCGTCGACGCCGCCGGAGGCCATGGCGTGGAGAGACTTCAGTGTCTGGTAGCCGTTGCCGTAGGGGTCGGCCCAGGGGTCCAGGAAGCCGAGCATGCGGTCTCTGCGCCAAGGCGAGTAGGCGATGAGCATCGCGGTCAGCCCCGCCCCGACCACGGTGACAGCCAGCAGATGGATGAGCCGGGCCCCGGCGAAGTAGAGCATCGTCACGGCCACCCCGACGAGCAGGAGCGTTGTGCCCAGGTGGGGCTGCAGCATCAGCAGCCCGGCCATCCCGCCGGTCAGCATCACGACGGGCTGCAATGTCGCCCGGGCGTCCTCCATGTGCCGGTCGGGCCTGGACAGCAGGTCGGCCACGAACACCACGAAGGCGACCTTGGCCAACTCCGAGGGCTGGAACACCACAGGGCCCGCGCCGAGCCAGCGCCGGGCGCCGTTGGCGCTCAAACCGACGCTGGGAATTGCGGTGAGCGCCAGCAGCAGTACGGACACGCCCAGGCCCATGGGCGCGAGCCGCTTCCAATGGTGGTAGTCGATGCGGAGCAGCACCAGCAGGGCCAAAATGCCCACGCCCAGCCACATGGCCTGGCTCTTGAACAGCGACCAAGCCGAGTCGGTCCCCGACAGGCTCGGCGCGGCGGTGGCCGACAGCGCCATCACGAGGCCCAGCAGCACCAGGGACCCCGACGCCAGGAACAGCACCATGAACAGTCCGGTGCGGCGGCCGATCGGCGGCTTGGGGCCGCGGCCGTCGGGCGGGATTCTGGCGCTGGCGTGACGGGCCCGGGCCTCGACGAGCGCCTGCCGGCGGGCGCGGGTGCGCTCGGTCACGATCACCTGGATGCCGCCTCGCTGGTCGGGCGGGCCCTGGCGTTCACGGCCCGGGCGAAGTCCTCGCCGCGCGCCGCGTAGCCGGAGTAGCCGTCGAAGGAGGCGCAGGCCGGCGACAGGAGCACGGCTGTCCCCGGCTTGGCCGCGGTCGCGGCGAGTTCCACGGCCTCGGTCATGTCCTCGGCCATCAACACCGGTCTGTCGGACGCGAAGACCTCGGCCACCTCGTCGGCAGCCTCGCCGAAGGCCACTACGCAGCTCACCCGGTCGGCCGCGTCGCGCAGTCTCCGAAGGTCGAGGCCCTTGTTGCGGCCTCCGGCGATGAGCACTGCCGTGTCGAAGGACCGCAGGGCCGCGACGGTGGCGTGGGGAGTGGTGGCCTTGGAGTCGTCGTAGAAGGTCACGTCTTCGATGGTGGCGACCCGCTGGACGCGGTGGGCTCCAGGCTCGTAGGCGCGCAGCCCGGCCGCCACTCCCTCGGCGGTGGCGCCCACCAGCGTGGCAGTGGCCGCCGCGGCGAGGGCATTGGCGATGTCATGGGGCATGGACCGGCGCAGCTCGCCGACGGCCATGATCGGGCCGTCCGGTCCGGTCAGCACACCGGCGCCGCTCCACCAGTCCGCCCGGCCCTCGTCAGAGAACGTCGATGCGGCCCGGTCGTCCCGCAGGTGGCTCATGACGGTGGGGTCCCGCCGGTTGGCGACCGCGGTCCCCGTGGGAGGCAGGCACTGCCACAGCCGGGCCTTGGCCGCCTCGTACGACGCGGCGTCGGAGTGCACGTCGAGATGGTCGGGCGCGAAGTTGAGCCAGCAGGCGGCGTCCGCCTCGAAGCGGCGGCTGTGGCTGAGACGGAACGACGAGGCCTCGACCACGAAAACCTCGACGTCGGTCCGCTCGACGGCGCTCACCAGCGGCAGATCGTTGTTGCCGGCCGCCACCGCGCCGACGCCCGAGCATTCCAGCGCGGCCACGATCATCTCGGTGACCGTGGTCTTGCCGCTGGTTCCGGTGACGGCCGCGATGGGCCGGGAGTCCCAGGCGCCGGCCAGGTCGAACTCGCTGGCGGTGGGCACGCCGAGGCTCGTGGCGGCCGCCAGGACCGGGTGGTGCTCCGGCATGCCCGGCGTGGGGATCACGGCGCCCACCGAGCGGACCAGGTCGACCAGGCGCCGGCCGTCGGGGGCGACCTCCAGGTCCAGCCCGCAAGACGCGGCGGCCGCCGCCACGTCGGGATCTCCACGGTCATCGAAGACGATTAGGCCGTGTCCCCGCGCCATCAGTGCCCGGGCTGCCGCCTGGTTGGCCGCGCCGAACCCGGCCAGGAGCAGCGACGGCGGCACCTCGAACGGGTCGCCGGCCGCGGGCTTGCCCGCTCGGCTTCCGGGCGGCCTCATGGTGTGAGCCTCGAGATGGAGTCGACTATGCCGGTGTTGACCGCGTCGCCGTAGAACAGCCCGAGTCCGAGGGCGGTGCACAGGCCCGACAGGATCCACAGGCGCACGATGACGGTGGGCTCGGGCCAGCCCCTCAGCTCGAAGTGGTGGTGCAGCGGCGCCATGCGGAAGAGGCGCCGGCCGAACCCCCTGAACGAGATGATCTGCATTATCACCGACATGGTCTCGATGACGAACAGACCGCCGATTATGGGCAGCAGGAGCTGGGTGTTGGTGGCCAGGGCCAGCGCGGCGAGGCCGCTGCCCAGCGCCAGCGAGCCGGTGTCGCCCATGAAGATCCGTGCCGGCGCGGCGTTCCACCACAGGAACCCGATGATGGCGCCCACCATGGCTGCGCTCACTATGGCCAGATCCAGAGCATGGGCCACCTGGTAGTCGTCGTAGTGGTCGAACTGCCAGAAGCCGATGAACATGAACGCGCCGTAGCCGACCCCGCCGGCGCCCGCGGCCAGCCCGTCGAGCCCGTCGGTCAGGTTCACCGCGTTGGTGGTGGCGATGATGAGGAGGACGGCCCATACCGACCAGCCCAGCCTCCCCAGCTCGAGGCCGGGACTGTCGAAGCGGGTGAAGGAGAGGGTGGTGTGGGCCGACGTGAACTCGGTCATGGCCCATGCGAAGCCGATCCCGACGATGAGCTGCCCGATGATCTTGGTCTTCTTGTTGAGGCCGAGGTTGCGGGCCGCGACGACCTTGATCCAGTCGTCGAGCAGGCCGACGACGCTGCCCGCGATGATGGTGACCATCACGATGATGCCGGTCCGGGTGTAGACGCCGCCGAACACGTCGCTGACCACGTACCCGGTGGTGGCCGCGAACACGACGGCGACGCCGCCCATGGTCGGCGTGCCCGACTTGAGCCGGTGCTCGGAGGGGCCGTCGTCGCGGATGGGCTGGCCTATCCCGTAGCGGACCAGCACGCGGATCAGGATCCAGCAGCTCAGCAGGGAGACGAACATTGCGATGCAGCCCGCGATCAGCAGCCGGATCATCGCTCGGCCTCCACTGGGCCGCGGTCCGCCAGGCGCTCGAGTTCCTCGCGCACCACGTCCCGGTCGTCGAAGGCGAGTCTGCGGTTCCCGATGATCTGGCTGCGCTCGTGGCCCTTGCCGGCGACGACCACCACATCGCTCCGCCGGGCGGTGGCGACGGCGTGGCGCAGGGCCTTGCGGCGGTCCGGGTCACTAAGGTCGGGGGCGCGGCCCATGCCTTCGATGATGTCGTCGATGATCCGTTGCGGGTCCTCCGAGCGCGGGTTGTCGCTCGTGATGATCACCCTGTCGGCCAGTCTCTCAGCGACTGCGCCCATTTCCGGCCGCTTGGCGCGGTCCCTGTCGCCGCCTGCGCCGAACACAACGGTGAGGCGCCCGGCGGTGAGGCTCCGGGCAGCCTGCAGCAGCGCGGCGAGACCGTCGGGGGTATGGGCGTAGTCCACCACCACCGCGAAGTCCTGGCCGGCGTCCACCGGCTCGAACCGCCCCGCGACCGGCGCCGCCTCGGCCAGGCCCGCCGCGACCTCGTCCGGGCTGAGTCCTAGCGACGACGCGATCTCGGCCGCGAGCACGGCGTTGGCCCGGTTGAAGGCCCCCGCCAGGGGCAGGGTCACAACCTGGCCGCGCCAGCGGAACACGCTGGAGCGGGCGTCGGCCTCCAGGACGTCGATGTCGCGCTGGTCCACTCTCACCAGCGGCATCCCCGACGGGACCGCCTCGACCAGACGGCGCCCCCAGCCGCTGGTGACGTCCACTACGGCGCTCTCGGCCAGATCGCCGCTGAACAGCCTGGCCTTGACCCCGAAGTAGTCGTCCATCGAGCCGTGATAGTCGAGGTGGTCGTGGCCGAGGTTGGTGAACGCGGCCACACGGAACCGGCATCCGTCCACCCGGTGCTGGGCCAGGCCGTGAGAGGAGACTTCGACGACCGCGGCGCTCGCTCGGCGGTCCGCCGACTCGGCCAGCATGCGCTGCAGGTCGGTGGCCTCGGGGGTGGTCAGGGTGCCGGTCAGGGTGCCGATCTCGACCGCGTCCCGACCGGCGGATCTCAGCAGGCCTGCGGCCAGCCGGACCGTCGTGGTCTTGCCGTCGGTGCCGGTGACGCCCGCCAGGTCGACGCGTCTCCAGGGATGCCCGTGCACCGCGGCCGCAGCCGGTCCCACCGCCCGGCGGACCGACTCCACGAGCAGGCACGGCACCTTCGCCTGCACCGGGCGCTCCACCAGCAGCGCGGTCGCCCCGGCGGCGACCGCATCGGCCGCGAAGCGGTGCCCGTCGCAGGTCGCCCCCGGGATGCACGCGAACAGGGCGCCTCCGGTGACACGCCGGCTGTCGTGCTCCACGTCGCCGACCTGGACCGACGCCGCGCCGGCGACGTCCTGCGGGCTCCCGCCGTCGCCGGGCGGGAGCAGGTCGGCCGGCAGCGCTCGGGCCAGCTCGCCGAGGCTGGTCATGCCGTCGCCCCGCCTGTCATGTCTGCGACCCGCCGGCCATGTGCGTGCCCCTGCTGGGTCACGTCTGCGACCCGCCGGCATCCGGCGACTGGTCGGCGAGCAGCGTCGGTGGCGGGGGCACCACGGCCGGGTCCGCTCGGCGGCGCTCGCCGCCGACGGTGCTCAACTCGGCGGGGAACCGCAGTTGGCGCAGGGCGTACTCGGCGATCCTGCTCACGGTCGGCGCGGCCAGCTTGCCTCCCGAGATGCGTTCGCCCTTGGGCTGGTCGATTACCACCAGCACTACCAGCGCCGGACCGTCGTCGTTGCTCACGATCCCCGCGAAGGTGGCGGTGTGATGGCGGCCGACCAGCTCGTTCTGATCGTTGACGCACTCGTAGCCGATGTCGCACGGCTGCCAGGCCGTGCCGGTCTTGCCGGCCATGGAGAAGCCTTCCACATGGGCCTGTCGACCGGTGCCCGCCTCTACGACCGCCGTCAGCATCCTCATCAGGGTTGCGGCCACCTCTCCGCTGAGGACCCGCACCGGCGCCGGCTCCTCCACGGGTCCGGCGCCGGTTCCGGTGTTGTCGCCGCCGATCAGCTTCAGCGGCACCAGGACCCCGCCGTTGGCGATGGTGTTGTAGGCCTGGAGAATCTGGAGCGGGGTCACCGCCAGTCCCTGGCCGATGGCCATGTTGGGAAGGCTGAGGCCGCTCCACTCGCCCAGCGGAGGCAGGATCCCCTTGGACTCCCCCTTGAAGTCGAGGGCCGTGCGGGTCCCGAAGCCGAAGGAGCGCATGGTCCGGTACATCCGCTCCTCGCCGGCCCGCAGCGCCATGTTGATGGTGCCGATGTTGGACGACCGGGCGACTATCTGCGTCGGCGTCCACTCCACGTCGGGATGGGTGGGGGTGTCCTCGAAGCGGTGCTCCCATATGGTCAGGTACGATGGCACCTCGATGGCCAGGTGCTCGGCCACCGCGCCGCTCGACAGCGCCGCGGCGGCCGTCACCGGCTTGAAGACCGAGCCGGGCTCGTAGCTCCACGTGGCTGCCAGGTTGTGCCGGGTGCAGTCGACGATGCCGTTGTCGCCCCTGGCCACATTGGCCATGGCCACGATCTCGCCGGTGGCCGGCATCGCCACCAGTGCCACTCCCGACGCGGCCCCGGCGGCGGCGACGGCCTCGAGCAGCATCGACTCGGCCTGGTACTGGACGTTGCGGTCGAGGGTGAGGGTGATGTCCCGCCCCTCGGCCGGCGCGGTCACCTCGGAGAGGCCCCCCGGGATGGTGGTGCCGTCTACTCCGACCTCCTTCATCACCCGGCCCGGGGTGCCCGACAGGTGCTCGTCGTGGGTCTCCTCGATGCCGCTCATGCCCGCGTGGTCGATGTTGACCCGACCGACCGCGGCCAGCGCCGAGCATCCGCCGTTCGGATGCTCGCGCCGCGGCTCGGAGATGACCCTGATCCCCTCGATGCCGAGACCGTCGACCTGTTCGCCGACGTCGGCGTCGACCTGGCGGGCCACATAGCGGAAGGCGCCGTCGCCCTGCAGCCTGTCGAGCAGTGCTTCCGGCTCGATGCCCATCACCTCGGAGAGATCCGCGGCGGCCTGCCGGGGATCGGAGATGATGCGGGGGTCGGACACCACGGTGGCCGCCGGGAGCGACAGGGCGATGGCCCGCCCGTTGCGATCGAACACCGTCCCGCGGGGCGCGGGCACGACGATCTCGTCGAGGGGGTTCGACACCTCCTCCAGCACTCGCGGGTCGGGCGTGGCCTGTACGTCGACTATGCGGTAGACGAGCCCTCCCACGGCGAGCGCCAGCACCATCAGGACGGTTGCCACCCGGGGTCGGCTGACGAGCGGCAGTGGCGCCGTGGGCCGGGCTGATCTGGTCGAGCCCGAGCGGCTGGGATGCCGCGCCGAGGCATCGAGACGCCGCCGGGGGGGCGTCATCCGGCCGCTAGTCCTGGTTCCGGGGCTTCTGGAGGCTCAGCGGCGGGCGGGTCAGGCGGCCAACCCGACGACTCGAGATCGAAGGGATCCTCCCCGGGCGGCGGAAGGAGGTCCGCGCCGATCGGGGTGAGGACGGCCAACTCGGCCGAGGGCACCAGCCCGGCGGAGTGCGCCTGATCGGCGAGGCCCTCCGGGGAGTCGAGGTAGGCGATCTCCGCCTGCAGGTTGTCGATCCGCTCGTAGCGCTGCTCGTTGCGCTCGAGCAGGTCGTCAAGAGTGGCCTGGTTCTCGACGAGGACCGCGTGGAGTGCGGCGAGAGCCAGGCACACCGCGAACAGGCCCGATGCCAGCACGGTGCCGATACCGCCGATGGAGCGTCGGGCACGGTCCGGTTTGCGGGCGACCTCGAGGTCCGGCGACGGCCGCCCGGTCCTCGGAGCGGATGTGCCGGTGGTTCGCGCAGGCGCGCTCCGCTGAGACGGCGGCGCCATCGCTCATCCCTGCGGCGAGAGGCGTTCCACCGCTCGCAGTCGTGCCGCGCTCGCCCTGCGGTTGACGGCCCTCTCCGACTCGGAGGGTGTGCGGGCCCGGCGTCCCAGCAGCCGTGCGGTGGCCTCCGGGCCGGGCGGGGGCGGCAGGCCGGGCCTCGGCGGCGGTATCTCGCCCGCCGATCGCCGGAAGACGGACTTCACGATCCGGTCCTCGCCGGAATGGTAGGAGAGCACCGCGCAGCGCCCGGAACTGGCGAGCCGCCCGATGGCGCCGGTCAGGGCGGCCTCGAGGATCTCCAGCTCGCGGTTCACCTCGATGCGCAGGGCCTGGAAGGTGCGCCGGGCGGGGTGGACGCGACGGCGACCGGGGGCGGGCGCCGCCTCAGCCACGACCCGGGCCAGTTGGGTGGTGGTGGCGAAGGGTCTGCCGGCGACGATGGCGGCGGCGATGCGACGGCAATGCCGCTCATCGGCGTTGCGGCGAAGGATCGAGGCGAGAGCCCGCTCATCGGCGTGATTGACGATGTCCGCCGCGGTGACGCCGGTGGAGGGGTCCATCCGCATGTCGAGCGGGCCGTCGAGGCGGTAGCTGAAGCCGCGTTCGGGCCGGTCGAGCTGGGCCGAGCTGACCCCGAGGTCGAACAGGCAGGCTGAGATCCCGCTTGCGCCGATCTCGTCGAGCACGTCGCCGAGCGCGTCGAAGCGGGCGTGACGCAGGACGACCCTGTCGCCGTGGCCGGCGAGCCGCTCGGCGGAGGCTCTCAGAGCGTCCGGGTCGCGGTCGAGCCCGAGCAGCCGCAGGTGGGGGGCGCGGGCGAGGAGAACGTCGGCGTGGCCGCCGCCTCCCACGGTGGCGTCGACGACGAGGCCCTCGGGCGCCCCGGCCAGTATGTCCACCACCTCGCGGAGCATGACCGGCTGGTGGTAGGGGCCGGCGCCCTCTCCGGCGCCGGCCGTCATGTCGGCCGGCACCCGGTCATCTGCAGTTCCCCGACCGACGGCGCACGTCGGGATTTCTCCCCCGATCGAGCTGATGGCAAGCGGGCGGAGTACGGGTCTTCCATCTGCCAATCGGGGAACTGCACATGACCGGGCAGCTCTTCGGCGACTGCTGCGGTCCGGGTGGTTGGTCTGGTCTCGGGTCGGGTGCGGGTGGTCGGGTCGGCGTCGCGGGCTGGGGTGGGCCTGCTGGAGCGGGGAACGGCGTTCAGGCACTGGCGATCCCCCTTCCGTGCGTGATGGCGTCGGCCAGGCGCTCGGTGCCCACGGACTGGACCTCGGCCCAGCGGTCGGGGTTCCAGACCTCGATGCGGCGGATCATGCCGGTGACGATCACCTTGCGCTCGAGCCCGGCGGCGTCCCGCAGGTGGGGCAGGATCCTCATGCGCCCCTGTGCGTCGGGCACCACGAAGTCGGCCTGGGCCGCAAAGCTCCGCAGCGCGTTGATGTCCACCTGCTCGCCGCCCACCTGCGTCCGGAGTTGCTCGGCGGTGTCGGCGAACTCGTCGACCGGCAGGATGCCCACGCAGGAGTCCAGCGCGGTGATGTAGGCGCCGCCGGACAGGTGGCTGCGGAACCCCGACGGCAGGATCAGCCGCCCCTTGCCGTCCAGGGTGTGCTCGTGGACGCCGACGAATAGGGTGCGATGGCCGGTCATGGTTGACGCTCACGCCCTCGGCCCGGGTCCGGTCGCTCCCAAATACTCCACAGCGCACCACTGTACTCCCTTTCACACCACAACGCAAGTCGTGCCGCGCCGAGAATCGCGCTTGCCGCCTCGCTCGGCTTCCAGGCGGTTGTGCGGCTGCTACCGGTTGTCTCCTGCCTGCGCTCCCAGGGCTACTAGCAGGGCCTCGGTCAAGTCGGCCTCGGTGGCCGGGACGGCGCCGCAGCGGGTGGCCATCACGGCCCGGCCTGCGGTCCGGTCCGCCGGTGCGGCCTCCAGGAGTTCCATCTCGTCGAGGACGTGATCGGCTGCTTCGCGCCGGAGCCGGGCGGTGGTCTGGATGCGGACCCGCGAGCGGGTGCGGCGCTGGCTGACTCCGACGACCTTGAGCCCGCCCGCGAAGACCTCGCCGGGACCCGACCCGGCGAAGCACACCAGCCTCCCCCACCGGTCGGCCACCAGCCGGCCTGAATGGACCGAGATCGGTTCGGCCACGAAGGGCTCGACCACCGCCGACCAGAGTTCGCCCACCCACCGGACGGCGTGGGCCAAATCGTCGCTCCACAGCGGGTCGGAGGCCGGGACGAAGAAGTCCGCCCACACCTGGCCTCCGGGAAGCAGCAGCACCGCTCCCCCGCCGCTGCGACGCCGCAGGATCTCCGCGCCGGCGGCCGCCGCCCGGGTCTGGTCCGCAGTCTCGGGACCCTGCGTGCTGCCCAGCACGAGCCCTGCGCCGGTGACGGTGTGGATCCTGGCCACCCTCGCGCCGGCTGCCGAAGGCTCGGCCGACTCGAGCAACTCCGACACCGGCCCGCGCAGGCGCTCAACCGTCCAGCGGCAGCCGCCCTGCACTCCTGGGTCTGGCCTGCCGGAGGCCGAGCTGGCGAGCGAGCGAATCCGTCCCATACGGGCGAGGCCGTGGCCCGGGCGCCCCGTGAGCGAAGCGAACCAGAGCGGAAGCGACAACCGCTGCGACACCGCGGACTCGCAGCTGTTCGCCGGCGCTCGCAGGCCCGCTCACGCGGTGCGGAGATCGCTTCGTGGCTGCAGGTAGGCCGTCCAGACATCGGGCACGCCCCCGGCCGCGATCTCGACCCAGGTCGAAGGCGACGGCGGCTCGGGACGCCGCCGGAGCCGCATGCCGCTCTCGCTGGGCAGGCGGTCCCGCTTCTTGGCGTTGCAGCGCCGGCAGGCGGCCACCACGTTCTCCCAGGTGTGCTTCCCGCCGCGGCTTCGGGGCACCACGTGGTCCATCGTCTCGGCCCGGTCGCCGCAGTACTGGCAGGATTCCCGGTCCCTTGCGAACACCGCCCGCCGGTTCGGGGAGCGGTGCCGGGGACGGGGCACGCTCACATAGTGGCTCAGCCGGACCACCGACGGAACCTCCACCGATCTCCGCTCCGAGCGGAAGGCCCGGCCCGCAGCGTGCAGCATCTCCACCTTCTCGGCCAGGACCAGGCACACGGCCCGTCGCGCGCTCACCACGGCCAGCGGCTCGAAGGTGGCGTTGAGGACCAGCACCCCGGACATCGGGGGCAGGCTAGCCGGATCGTCGCGGCGGGTGTCTCTGCCTGCGGTTCTGGGCCCGGCACCACTCCAGCCACACGACGAGGTCGGCGGGCGAGGGCGCGGCGCCGGGATCGCCGTACATGGTCTCCGACCTGAACCGGACGAGGCCGCCCGGGGGCAGCGGCAGGAAGGGAGGCCGGCGCCACCATCCGTCCGGCGCGAAGCGGGCCACCGCGACCAGCGCGGTCGGCCAGAGCCGGGGTCTCGCCGCAAGGGCCCGGGCCGACCGCATCGCGATTCTCACCGGTCGCGCACGGGGTTGAACCAGGCGAGACCCTCGAAGCGGGCGAAGCCAGCGTCCGCGGTGGCCACCCGGGCGCCCGACGCGACGGCCAGCGCGGCGATCCACGCGTCGGGCACGAGATTGCCGACGAGGTAAGGGTCGTCGTCGATGTACCGGGCGAGTCGGCGCCAGGCGGCGTTCGTCGGGTTCAGCGCACGGCCGGCCGGCGAGGCCCTGAGCGCCTCCACGAACGACAGCGCGGCCCGCGCGGGGGCCGGGTCGGTGAAGATCCTGCCGTTGGTGACGACCCGGAGGAAGCCGGTCAGGACGACGTCGGGCAGGACGATCGGCTCGGCGCCGGCCACGGCCGAGTTGAGCCAGCCCGCATAGTCCTCGTGGTGTTCGGTGTCCCGGCGGAAGGCGTACACGAGAGTGTTGACGTCGGGCAGGATCATCTCGCGCCGTCGGCGTCGAGCGCTTCGCCGACGGCCGCCTTGTCGGTGAGGTCGACCAGCAGATGCCCGCCGCCGTAGCTCGGGAGCGTCGAGCACGGCCCTCCCTCCGGGTCGCCGCCCACCACGAGTTGCAGGCCCTCGACGACCAGCGCCGTGAACGTGCACCCGCGTTGCGCGGCGTAGCGTTTGGCCTCCTCGCCGAGCCCTTCAGGCAGATTTATGGTTGTTCGCATATGCCTAAGCATATCAGTGCTGGACTTGGAACCGCCGGGTGGGCCCCCCGGGAACCGGAGGGGCGGGTGGTGCGTCGAAGGGGTTGATGGCCGCAGTAGTGTCGCCCGCGCGTGGACCGAGTGTCTGGCGCGACCGGGCCGCTCCGGTGAGCACGGGCCGCGGACCCTGAACGACACGGAGGTTGCTCTATGGACGATCGGCCGGATCCCGGGGACTGTCCCGACGGCGCGGCAGCCGTCTCGGAGTTGGCCGCGGCACGCAGGCGCCGGCGGGCCGCCCGACGGGCTGGGCTCGCCGCGGCAGCCACGGTGGCCGTGCTGGCCGGTGTTGTCGTGGGATGGCGTCTGCTGGGCGGCGATCCGGGCGGCGACATGCTCGTGGTGGCCGCGCCCGGCGACGGCGATCGGGCCGGGGACGCGGTAGCCTCCTCTGGCGCGGGCCCCGACGCTGCCGGTGGCGGAGCAGCGGCTCCGACCGCGGCGACCCCCGCCGCGGCTGCCCCGGCGGCGTCCGCTCCGGCCGCGGCGGCCTCCGGCGGCGGCGCAGCCTTGGCCGAGGCGGCCGGCCCTGCCGATGAGTCGCGGTTGCCGGTCACCCCGGAGGAGCTCTCGACCGGTCCGGCCCTGGACTGGACGGAGGCGCAGACCGGCTTCCGGGAGTTGTGGAGCCTGCAGTCCCTGGGCGACGGGCGGGTGCTGGCCTACGCCTCGCGCGACGTGGCGCAGCTGCCTCAGATCGACATCCGGGAAATGACCGTGGTCACCTCCGACGGCGTCGACTGGTCCGAGGTCGAGCTGCCCGCCGCGGTGGCCGCCCACCATGTCGCCGTCTCCGGCGACCTGTGGGTCGTGGCCGGGTTCGACCGGCCCTCCCTCCACCCGCCTCCCTCCGCGGGCGCGGCGAGCCGGGTGTTCGTGTCGCAGGACGGCGCGGCCACTTGGACGGAACTGGAGCTCGACGTCGACCCGGGCCCGGCGCCGGCGTCGCCGTGGGTCGAGCACCGCACCGCGGTGGCCTCGGCGCTCGTGTCGGGTGAGGACATCGTGCTGGCCGTCGGCGTCTCCGCCCATCTGGACGCGGCGGGACTCATCGAAGCCGGCGGCCTGCTGCCGGAAGGCCGGTCGGCGGCCGTCTGGGGGGTCTACGTCGGCGAGGGCGAGGGCGAGGTCACGGTGACGCTGGCGGACCCGGCCGCAGCGGAGCAGGCCCCGCCGGCAACCCCCGCGGAGGGGGATCCCGCCGCTGTCCCGGCCGATCCCGGAGTGGAGGGTGCGGCCCGGGCCGCCCCGGTGCCCCCCGACGAGGGGGACCGGGCCTCCGACGGCGGTGCCGAAGGCCCGGAACGCGGCGCCGACGGGGCCCGGTCCGTGGAGGGTGACTACGCCTCCGGTTTCGCCGCGGGCGAGACGTTGCGGTTCACCTTCGACGAGCTGGGGCTGACCGTCGAGGAGCAGGACGCGCTGCTCGGCGAGCCCAGTTCGTTGCTGCTGGTGTGGAGCGACGGGGACACGGTGGGAGAGGCGGTGGAGGTGTCCGGCGCCCGCGACTTCCTCGGCGTGCGCGGCGCGGCCTCCGGCGACGGCTTCGTGATCCAACTCGTGGGCCCGCCGCAGGGCTCGATCCTGACCTCGCCCGACGGCCGGACCTGGACGGAGCACCCTTACGACACGTTCGGGCTCTACGGCGCGGTCGTGCATCGCGGCTCGGTATGGGCCGCTGTCGACGAGCCTTCGGGCATGAGCCTGAAGCGAGCTGCTCCCGGCGCCGATCCTCTCACAGTGGCCGGCTTCGAGGGGATCCGGGTGCTGGAGCTCGGCGCCGGCCCGGCGGGCCTGTTCGCCACGGCGGCGCCGCTGCCTTCGACCGGCGCCGCCGACGGGTCCGACCCCGACGCGGCCATGCCGAACGTCCGCATCTCCAGGGACGGCTACGAACTGCGCTTCAACGAGCCTCCCGGCGGCGTGACACTATGGGGTCTGGGCGCCGGCGAGGCGGTCCGGGTCTTCGAGGCCTCCGAGCTCGACGGCGACGAGCCCGTCGAGGGCGTGCGGGAGGACGCCGACGAGTCCGGGAGGTGGGTCACCTTCACCGATCCCGGCACCGGCGAGGACCTGGTCACCTTCGAGCCCGAGGACTTCGAGGCCGTGTTCGAGGCTCTTATGGCTGAGGGGATCCTGGCACCCGGCACCGACCTGCCACTGGAATCTGATCCCAGGTCCCCGATGCCGGACGAATGGGTTGGATGGTCCGCCGACGGCACCTCGTGGGGTTGGCAGACGATGACCGAGGCATTCGGCGTCGGCGCCGGCGAAGCATGGCTCGAACTCGCGGTCGGCCACGACTTCGCGGTGGCCGCCGTGCAGCCCTTCGGCACCCCGCCCGTGCCCGCGCCAGGCAGCGCCGACGCCCTGGCGGCCCAGCCCGAGCGTGTGCGCGTCTTCACAGCCCCCGTCCCCTGAGCTATCGGTTGCCGTAGACGAAGCCGAGATCGCCGGTTGTGTCGTAGGGGTCTCCTATGCTCGGGCGCCGTGAGGGACCGGGGGTACAGAGAGTGGCGCTGACCGAGGCGCGGAGCGGAGTTGGCGAGTTGTTGCGCTTGGCCGATTCCCTGAACTCGGAGTTGGAGTCGCGCCGTGGCAGGACCGAACGATCGGGGCGGGGCCAGTTCGCGACGCCGTCGCAGGCGGCGCAGACGATGGCCTCGCTGGTGGAGCCGGCAGGCGGCGTGCTGAGCGTTGTCGATCCCGGCGCGGGCGCGGGCGCGCTGATGCTGGCGTTGGTGGCGGCGGCCGTGGACCGTGGCAGATTGGAGCGCTTGTCGGTGGTTCTAGTGGAGACCGACACTCAGGCGCTGGAGCTGTTGGATGCTGCTTGTCGGGCCGCGCTCCTCGTCGCCGACGCCCATGGGCTCAGGCTCGAGACCCGTGTCGTCGCCAGCGATTTCTGCGACGTGTCAGGCTGGGCCGACGGCAGGAGCTTCGATGCTGTCATCCTCAATCCTCCGTACATGAAGCTCGGCGCGTCCGATCCTTGCCGCCTCATGGTCGGCCGGCGTCACGGCGTGGACTGCCCGAATCTGTACGCGGCGTTCCTGGCTGTGGCGGTGGAGTTACTGCGCGACGGCGGGCAGTTGGTCGCCATCACGCCGAGGTCGTTCGCCAACGGCCTGTACTTCACGAACTTCCGCCGCCACCTCACCGACAGGGCCTCCTTTCGTCATGTGATCCTCTTCGACCGCCGCGACCGGGTGTTCCGGTCTTCGTCGGTCCTGCAAGAGACCGTGATCTTCTCGATGCGAAAGTCGGCTTCCGGGCCGGGGGATCTGGTCAGGGTCGAGACCCGGCCCGATCATATTTCCGGGCCGCAAGAGGTTCATGACGTACCGCACCACAACATCGTTCTGCCCCACGATCCCGGCCGGTTCATCAACCTGCCTGGGAGTCCCGACGTGATGTGTGTCGCGGAGCGGGTAGCGGCCCTGCCGGCTGACCTCCGGTCGCTGGGACTAAGTGTCTCGACCGGGCCGGTCGTAGACTTCCGGTGCCGGGAGCACCTCACCGCGGCGCGGGTTGAGGGCTCGGTCCCGCTGATCTATCCGGTGAACCTGAGGGATGCCCGAGTGGAGTGGCCTCTGGAGGCGCGCAAGCCGCAGGGGTTCACGGTTGCGCCCCAGACCCGGCGGTGGCTGTTCCCGAACGGGATCTACGTGCTCGTCAAGCGCTTCACGGCCAAGGAGGAGAGGCGGCGCGTCGTGGCCTGCGTCTACGACCCTGTCGACGGGTACGGCCATGTGGCCTTCGAGAACCATGTGAACGTCATCCACCGCGACCACGGGCCTCTCCGCAGGCCCGAGGCGGAGAGTCTGGTGAACTTCCTGAACAGCGACCTGGTCGACACCTATTTCCGCATGTTCAGCGGCAGCACCCAGGTGAATGCCACGGACCTGCGCCGCCTCCGGCTCCCGGAGCTGTGCGAGTCGCACCGCTCGACGTTTTTCGACGCAGAGAACTCGTGCCTCCCGGATCATGGAATCGGCAATTGCGAGCCGCTGTCATGAGCAGTTCAGCCTCCATCGGCGAATGCCGATGGCTTCTGCGCAACATGGGATTCGACCGGGAGAGATACAACGAGCGCTCGGCGCTGGTGCTGATGGCGCTACTTGGCCTCAAGCCCGACGATCCGTGGGCCGGGTCCGGGGCCCCGCCGCTGCGAACGGTCGAGATCATGGGATGGATACGTGACCATTGGGGAGTGGACTACAAGCCGAACACCCGGGAGACGATCCGGCGTCAGACGCTCCACCAGTTCGTGCAAGCCCACCTCGTGGTCGAGAACCCTGATGAGCCGACCCGGCCCATCAACTCGCCGAAGTGGTGCTATCAGGTGACGACGGCAGCGCTGGACCTCATCCGATCCCACGGGACCGACAGGTTCGGGCACAATCTGCGCCGCTATCTCTCCGAGCGACCGGGGCTGGAAGCGGCCTACAGGCAGGAACGAGACTTGCTGAAGATCCCGGTCACACTGCCCCACGGCACCGCGTTAGCCCTGTCGGCGGGAGGGCAGAACGCGCTCCTCAAGGCGATGGTCGAGGAGTTCTGCCCGAGATTCACGCCGGAGGGATCGGTGCTGTACATCGGCGACGCCGGCGACAAGTGGCTCGCCTTCGAGAAGGACGCCCTGGAGTCGTTGGGCGTCCCGATAGACGACCACGGCAAGATGCCCGATCTCGTCGTCCACATGGAGGACCGCAACTGGCTCGTTCTGATGGAAGCTGTCACGACCCACGGACCGGTCGACAGCAAGCGCCACATCGAACTCCAGGGGATCTTCGGTGACTGCACGGCAGGTCTGGTCTTCGTGTCTTGCTTCCCAGACCAAGCAACCATGAAGAAGTACCTGACAGAAATATCGTGGGAGACGGAGGTTTGGACAGCCGATCATCCAACCCACCTCGTTCACTTCGACGGCGAGCGGTTCCTGGGTCCTTACAACGACTGAAGGCTACGCACTGGTGGGCGGTGGGTACTCCGGCGTGATGACTCCGTAGGACTCGTCGGGCTCACCCCCGCCGCCTACGCTGTCCACTGGCAGCAACACCAACACCCATAGCACCTTTGATCTGTCAAACGGGTCCCCCTCAAGATGGCCGTGGGACCCGTACGCTGGCCCGGCGATGGGACACTTCGATGAGCAGTTCAAGCTCATCCACCAGAACATCGAACTCGCTGTCAAGGGCAAGGGCGAGGTCATCGAGCTGCTGGTACTGGCTCTGGTGTGCGGGGGCCACGTGCTGATCGAGGATGTGCCCGGCGTGGGCAAGACCACGCTGGGCAAGGCCCTGGCCCGCAGCGTCGACGTCAGCTTCGGCCGGATCCAGTTCACTCCCGACCTCCTCCCGGTCGACATCACCGGGACGTCGGTGTTCAACCGGGCTGCCGGAACGTTCGAATTCCGGCCCGGGCCGGTGTTCTCGAACATCGTCCTGGCCGACGAGATCAACCGTGCCTCGCCCAAGGCCCAGTCGGCGCTGCTGGAGGCCATGGGCGAGCAGCAGGTGACCATCGACGGCGTGACCAGGCGCCTCGAGTCGCCGTTCACGGTCATAGCCACGCAGAACCCGCTGGAGTACGAGGGCACCTACCCGCTTCCTGAGAGCCAGCTGGACCGCTTCCTCATGCGCCTCGAAGTGGGCTACCCGGACCGCGAGTCCGAGGATGCGATCCTGACGGACAGGGGCGCCCGGGAGCCCGTCGATCTCATCGGGCCGGTCGCCGACGCGTCCGTCGTGCGGTGGATGTCCGAGCGGCTGGAGGAGGTCCACGTCTCGGGCGCGCTGCGCTCCTATCTGCTCGAGGTGGCCGCCGCCACCCGCCGCCATCCCGGCTTGTCGCTGGGCCTGTCCCCCCGGGGCGTGCTGGCCGTGCTGAAGGTGGCTCGGGCCAGAGCGGCCTCGCTGAACCGCGACTATGTCACGCCCGACGACATCAAGGCGCTGGCGCCGTCGATGCTGCCGCACCGGCTCCTGTCCAAGCCCGACAGCCGAGTGCGGGGTGTGCGGTCCATCGACGTCGTCACCGAGATCATCGACTCCGTGCCCGTGCCTCGCAAGGGACACTGAGGCCGAGCGGATAGTGAGCAGTTGTGAACACGTTCGCGAGACGCCGAGCGAGGCCGTGGCCCGAGCGGCCCGCGAGCGCAGCGAACAAGACCAGGAGTCACGGCCCGAGCGGCCCGCGAGCGCAGCGAACAAGACCAGGAGTCACGGCCCGAGCGG
>VYBO01000062.1:0-7342 GCA_009844405.1 Acidimicrobiaceae bacterium | reverse complement strand
GGCCCGAGCGGCCCGCGAGCGCAGCGAACAAGACCAGGAGTCACGGCCCGAGCGGCCCGCGAGCGCAGCGAACAAGACCAGGAGAAACTGACATGCCGACCCCGGCCGGCTGGAGGCTGCTGTCGATAGGCGTCGCTGCGGTCGCAGGCGGGCGGGTCTTCGGGATCCTGGAGCTCTACGTCATCGGGGCAACCTCCGCCGCCGCGGTGGTGATCGCTCTGGCCGTGCGCCTCGTCCATCCGTCCCGGCTGTCGGTCCGGCGGCGGGTCTCGTCGGCGATGGTGGCCGTCTCCGAGCCGCTGGACGTGCGGCTGGAGGTGGCCAACCGGGCCCGCCTGCCGTCGCCGACCGTGCGCATCTCCGAGCGGGTCAGCGGCGCGGACGGCGCCCGCTTCCGTATGGCGCCGGTGCCGGGCGGGTCTGCGGTGGCAAGGAGCTATCGCCTGCAGCCGGCACGCCGCGGCGTGCTGGAGATCGGCCCCGCACTCGTCGAGGACTGCGACGCGTCTGGGCTGGCCCGCCGGCGCCGCGTCGTCAAGAGCCGCACACGCGTGATCGTGCATCCGCCGATCGAGCGGCTGGTTCCGGTGCGCCTGCCCGTCGGCGGCGATCTGTCCCTGCCCGTCGAGTTCCGCCGCCGGCCGCTCGGGCTCGCCAGCGAGGAGTTCGACGTCCTGCGCCCCTACACCGAGGGCGACGACCTCCGCCACATCCACTGGCGCTCGACGGCCCGGCTCGACGAGCTGGTCGTGCGCCGGTTCCAGCCCTCCCGCCCGGGAAGCATGACGGTCGTGATCGACGTCCGTCCGCCCGGCGACGCCGCCGCGGTGCAGGATCACACCACCTCGGTGGCCGCGTCCATCGTCAGCGCGGTGCTCCGCTCCGGCGACGAGGCCCGCATCCTCACCACCGACGGCCGCGGCACTCCCCTGCTGGCCCACCGGCACGACATCGGCGCGGCCCTGGAGTTCCTGGCCGTGCTGGAAGGCGGGCGGCCCACCATCGAGACCGCAACCACGGACGGAGCATCCGTCGTGGTGGCGGTCACCGCGTCGCCCGACGCCATCGACGACGCGGGCGCCCGCCACGGGCTGGCCCGGCGCCTCGGTGCCTCGCTGGTCGTCACCCACGCCGCCGGCCGCCGGGGCCCGACCTCGCCGGCCGCGGACCTCGAGGGCGGCTGGATACACCTGACCGGCCCGGGCCAGCTTCCGGGCCTGTGGCGGTCGGCCGCACTGGCCGGTCGCATGGTCCCAGCCCACCCATGAACTCGGCGAGGCCGGCTTCGGGTGGGCGGCGCGGCGCGGCCTACGACTGGTTGTCGGAGGCTGCCCTGGTCTCGGTGACGGTCGTCGTCGGGGCCGGCATGTCGCGGCTGTTCACCGACGGATCCTTCCTTCCCGACGTGTTGGCGCTCGCGGTCGTGGCTCACGTGATCGCGGCCGCGGCCCGGCGCGCCCGGTTGCCCGTGCCGGTGGCCGGGCTGGTCTGCGGCGCCAGTCTGGCGGTGTCGGCCACCGTGCTGCTCTATCGCGAGACGGCCTGGATCGTGCTGCCCACGGTCGACACCGTCGGTGCGGCCCGCGATCACCTGGTGGACGCCTGGAGCGTCGTCAACGCCTCGTCGGCGCCGGTCGTGCCGGCGCCGGGCCTGGTTCTGATCGCGGCCGCGGCGCTGGCGGCCGGCGCATTCCTGGCCGACACGGCCGCCTTCCGCATGGGCGCCGCGGTCCCAGAGGCCGAGCGAATCGGCGGGTCGACCCGGCTCAGGCGGGCGAGGCCGTGGCCCGAGCGGCCCGTGAGCGCAGCGAACAAGAACGGGAATTACAACACCCGCCGGCACCCGCCGCAACTCCACGATCCGGTCACGCCCGTGAGCGCAGCGAACAAGAGCGGGAATTACAACTCTTCGACGCGTCCGGCTTCCATCTATTCGCGGCCGGTGTTGGCCGTCGTGCCGGCCTCGGCGGTGTACGGGTTCACGGCGGCGGCCGGGACAGGCGACGGGGCGGTGAGGCACGGAGCGCTCTTCAGCGGGGCGGTCGGCGCCACCATGGTCGCCCTCTGGCTGCGCAACCGGCGGGCCGACGCGTGGATCGAGCCGGGGCCGGGCCAGGGCGCGGCGGCCATGGCCCGGGCCGGGGCCGCGGCGCTGACGCTGGCCGTGGTGGCCGGCGCCGTCGCCGGCCCGCGGCTTCCCGGCGCGAGCGCGGCGCCGTGGGTCGATCTCGCCGAGTTCGAGGTGACCGACGCCGCGCCGTGGGTCGACCGTCCGAGCCCGCCGCCTGAGCCGTGGGCCGATTTCGAGCTGCAATCGACGGCCGCCGTACCGATGCCCGGATCCGGGAATCCGGACGGTCCGAGGGTTCTGGTCAGCCCGCTGGTGCAGGTTCGCAGCCGTCTGGTCGAGCTGTCCGACCGTGAGCTGTTCACGGTGGAGGTGCTCCAGGACGAGCGCCAGTACTGGAGGCTGACCTCGCTCGACGAGTTCGACGGCAACGGGTGGGGGGCCCGCTCGGACTACGCGGACGCGATCGGGCCTCTGGCCGGCACGATCGATGCGGCGGCGGCCGGCGGCGCGGCCATCGTCCAGACGGTGTCGCTGTCGGGACTGGGCAACTCCTACCTGCCGGCGGCCTTCGAGCCGCGGCGGGTCATCGACGACGGCGGGGTGGCCCTGGAGTACGAGACCGCGTCGGGTTCGCTGATCAAGGCACGGTCGGCCGCGCTGGGCGGCCCCAGCCGCTTCACCTACTCGGTGGAGTCGGTGGTTCCCGCCGTCGGCGATCCCGACCGGCTGCGCAGCGTCGACACGTCGGCTCTCGACGCCGATTTCCTGGCCGTCAACACGCAGCTTCCCGACGATGCGCGCCAGGTCGTGCTCACTGAGGCGCAGCGGGTCACCGCGGGCAGCCGTTCGGACTACCACCGAGCTCTGCTGCTGCAGGACTACTTCCGGCTGGACGGCGGGTTCCGGTATGACCTCCAGGTGCACTCCGACCACGGCACCGGCAGCCTCGAGGAGTTCCTCTTCGACGTCCGCGCCGGCTACTGCCAGCAGTTCGCGACGGCCTACGCGGCGATGGCCCGCAGCGTTGGCCTGCCGACCCGGGTGGCGGTCGGCTTCACCTGGGGGGAATGGGACGCGGCGCGGGGCGAGCAGGGGGCCTACGTCGTGCGGGGCAAGCATGCCCACGCCTGGCCGGAGGTCTACTTCGCGGGCACCGGCTGGGTCCGTTTCGAGCCGACCCCGGGCCGGGGCGCCCCTGGAGACTTCGCCATCACCGGCCACGTCGCCAATCAGGCCGGCCTCCGGCCGCCCGGCGGGTTGGGCGCTCTCCCGCTGGACGCTGCTTCGTCAGGAGTGTCGGGCGACGCGGCCGGGTCCGGCTTCGCGGGGCTGAGGAGCCCGCTCGACCAGGATGCGGCCCCCGGATCAGACGCGTCCGCCCGGTCGGCCGGGGCCGGCGACTCCGCCGGTCCGTTCGGGCGAGGGGTCCCGCGCCTGGTGGCCGTGGGCGTTCTGGTGCTCGCCGCGGCGGCGCTGGCGCTGGGGTCGGTTCCTGTGCTGCGCCGCCTGGATCGCCGCCGGGTCCGGGCTCGCCTGGCCGACGACCCGGCCGGCCTGATCGAGGAGTGGTGGGGCGACGCGCTCGAGGCCCTGGCATTGGCGGGTCTCGCCCCCAGGACGTTCGAGACGCCCCTCGAGCTGGCCCGGCGGGTGGCGGCGGCCCGCGGAGAGGTCGGACCCGTCTCCGAACTGGCGACCCTGGCCACCCATGGGCGCTACGCCCCCAGGACCTCCCCGTCGATGGCGGTCCGGGCCGGAGTCCTGGGATCGCGGGTGGTCGCCGCGTGCCGTCGCCAGGCGCGCATGTCGAGCCGGCTGGTCGCAGCCTTCGACCCGTCGACTCTCCTCACCCGGCGCCGGCGGCGCTGAGAGGCCGAGCGAGGTCAGTCTCCGTTGCGGTTGTCGCGGTCGTAGCGGTCCCTCATACGGGAGCCGGCGCCGCCCACTACGTGACGCAGCCGTCCACCCCGCATGGACTCCGTCATCTGGCCGAGCCCGGCCTTTCCGACCCGGCGGGCATTGCGCTCCAGGAACAGCAGCGACAGGAGCATCACCAGAAAACCGCCGAACGAAAGCAGGAACGATGTGGACAGCAGCCACACCATGAGCACAACCCCGGCCAGGAGGCCGAGCGCGGCCCACTTGATGTTGCGGAACGCGTGCGTGTAGACGGTGGTCTCGGCTACCTCGCGGGCCAGTTCGGGGTCGCTCTCGTGGAGATGCGACTCGATCTCGCTGAGGATGCGCTGTTCGTCCTCTGACAACGGCACGCCATCACCTCCGGCACCGTTGGCATTTGCACCAGCCAT
Source organism: Acidimicrobiaceae bacterium (assembly GCA_009844405.1). Taxonomy (GTDB): domain Bacteria; phylum Actinomycetota; class Acidimicrobiia; order Acidimicrobiales; family Aldehydirespiratoraceae; genus Aldehydirespirator. The sequence goes on along the minus strand of VYBO01000062.1, from coordinate 2,962 downwards.
GCATATCTGGCTTGACGATAGCCGGATTCGACTGCGCTGCGTCAAGCCGTTTCTGACGGCATCAGCCGGATTGCGGGTCTGGGGCGTCGGGCCCCCAGCGCTGATCGGGGTCCAGGGGCGTCCCCAGGCCCCGGTCGCCGCGGATGGCGGCTGCGGGGCCGATCGAGGAAGCACCGAAGCGGTCCCGTATCTGGTCGGTCACCTGCTCGGCTGCGTCGTGGGCCTGCGCGCCGTGGGTCAACGACAGCTGCTGGGCGGAGGCCTCGACCAGTCCCGATGCTCCCACTCCCAGTAGGCGCACGCCCGGCGTGACGTCGATGGGGGCGAGCAGGTCGCGGGCTGCAGTCACGACCTCTCGGGTGCTGTCGGTGGGGTCGGGCAGGGTCGCCGAACGGGTGATGGTCTTGAAGTCTCCGAAGCGCACCTTAAGCACGATGGTGCGGGTCACGAGGCTGGAAGCACGCAGCCGCCGGGACACCGCGTCGCCCATGCGGGTGGCCTCCGCTTGAAGCTCCGCGTGGGAGTGCAGGTCCCGGGCGAACGTCTCCTCGTGGCTGATCGACTTGGGAAGCCGGTTGACCACCACCGGCCGCTCGTCGATCCCGTTGGCCAACCGATGGAGTTGGCGGCCGGCGGCCGTGCCCAGCGCGGCCACGAGCGACGTCTCCGGCATGGAGGCCAGATCGCCCACGGTCTCGACGCCGAGCCGCTTCAAGCGCCGCGACGTGGCGGGCCCCACGCCGAACAGCGCGGTGGCCGGCAGCGGATGCAGGAAGTCGAGCTCGGTGCCGGCCTCGACGACGTGAACTCCTGAACCCCACACGACTCCGGACGGCCCGACACGGGGTTTGGCCCGCTCGGTGGCCAGCTTGGCCATGAACTTGGTGGAGGCCACTCCCACCGAGCAGGTGAGCTGCTCCTGATCCAGGATCCGGCCGCGGATCCGGCCGGCCAGCTCGGAGGCGGTGCCCAGGAGTCTGGCCGCGCCCCGAACGTCCAGGAAGGCCTCGTCCAGTGACAGGGGCTCAACCAGAGGGGTCACGTCGGTGAGGGTCGACATCACCCGCCCGGACACCTCGCCGTAGTGGGAATGGTCACCGGGCAGGAAGACGGCATGGGGGCACAGCCGGCGGGCCCGGACCGACGGCATGGCGGAGTGGATGCCGAAGACCCGGGCCTCGTAGCTGGCCGCGGCCACCACTCCCCGGTTCCCGGTGCCGCCCACGACCACCGGTTCTCCCCGCAGTTCGGGGCGGCGTCTCACTTCGACCGCGGCGTAGAAGGCGTCCATGTCCACATGGAGGAACCCGACGGTCCCGTCGGGCGGACGCCCCTTGAGCTCCGCGGTCACGAGCCGCCACGCACCCCGCCACGCATCGCACCAGTGTGCCAGCGACCAGCGACGCGGATTCGACGGAGCATTCCCCGGCTGCAGAGCAGCCCTCCAGGCGTTGCCGGGGCTCGGTTAGGATTCGGGTGGTGCTGGACCAGCGCGGCACCGTGCCGCCCGACTCATCGCCCTCGCTCCTGGCCCGGGTACTGGCGTTCTCGGCCATCATCGTGGCCGGCGTGTGCGGAGGCCTGATCGGCTTCGCGGTGATGGATCTCGGCTGCGACGGCGGCTGCACCACCACCGCCGGCCTGGTCGGGCTGGGCGCCGCGGCCGGCGCGGCGGCCGGAACCGGCATCGTGGCCGTGCTGACCCTGAGGGCGGCCGCCGAATGGCGGGCCCAGCAGCCTCGGGGCGCAGACGGCCCGCCGGTCGGGGAATCCTGGAGGGGTCGGGGCTAGTGGCCACCCGGATCCTCACCGTGGAGGACGACGAGCGCATCCGCACCGCGCTCCGGCTGGCGCTCGAGGACGAGGGCTGGGAAGTGGACGAGGTCGCCTCCGGCGAGGAGGCCCTGGCCGCGTTCGACCGGGTGCCCGCCGACGTGGTCCTGGTCGACATCATGCTTCCGGGAATCGACGGGTTCGACATCTGCCGGGCCATACGCAAGTCGAGCGACGTCCCCATCGTGATGATCACCGCCCGCTCCGACACTCACGACGTGGTGGCGGGCCTCGAAGCCGGCGCCGACGACTACCTCACCAAGCCCTTCGCTCCCAAGGAGCTCTCAGCCCGCATCCGGGCTCTGCTGCGCCGGGCGCGGTCCTCCGACGACGGCAGCAGCGAGATCGCCTTCGACGACCTGCAGATCTTCCCCGACGAGGGAGTGGTTCGGGTGTCCGGCGCCGAGGCCCACCTCACCAAGACCGAGTTCCGGCTGCTCGTGGAGCTGGCGTCGACCCCCGGACGGATCTTCAGCCGGGAGGTGCTGCTGGAACGGGTGTGGGGACTCGGATACTTCGGGGACGGCCGGCTGGTCGACGTCCACGTGCGCCGGCTGCGGACCAAGATCGAGCCCGACCCGGCCAACCCGCGCCATGTTGTGACCGTGCGCGGCCTCGGCTACAAGCTCCAGCCGTAGAGGCCGAGCGGGGAAGCGAGTGCGGCGCCCGAGGCTCCTGCCCCTCTTCGTCAGGCGGGGACTGCGCCGCCGCATCACCTCCGCCTTCGCCGTCGGCGGTCTGCTGCTGGCATCCACAATCTCGTTCGCCACTCTGGCCCTGACCCGCCAGAACCTCCTGGAGGAGCGCGACGAGACCGCCTTCTCGGTGTTCGCCAACAACGGCCGGCGAGTACGCAACGAGCTCACCGCCGAGACGGACGACGAGGGCCGCCGGGCCATCGTCGAGCGGCTGAGGCAGACCTCGGGCACGTTCCCGCTGCTGCGGGTCGGCGACGAGTGGACCTCGGCCGACCCCCTCGTGTTCAACCGGGAGACGGTCCCCGCCTCGCTGCTGGAACTGGTCGAGTCGGGGACGCCGGCCCGGATGCGCACCACGATCGGCTCCCGGGCCGCCGTCGTGTCCGCCGTCCCCATACCCGCCCCCCCGGCCGACGCCATCTACTTCGAGG
>VYBO01000095.1 GCA_009844405.1 Acidimicrobiaceae bacterium | reverse complement strand
AAATGACCACCCTGCGACGCGATTGGCCGCCGATCAATCCGCGCTCGCTCTTTGTGTTGTATCGCGCCTGCCGGTGGGCTACCCTCGCTAATCCCGACTAATCTTATCGGAATTATCGTATTCGGATGTCCAGCACTCCAGTCCCCTATCCGGTGAACCTCTGCCTCTCGGGACAGCGCGTCCTAGTGGTCGGCGGCGGTCCGGTCGCGGCCCGCAAGGTTGAGGCCCTGCTTCGAGCCGGCGCCGCCGTGACCGTGGTCGCGCCTGCCGCGGTCGACGCCATCGCCCAGCACCCCGAGGTCACCTGGCAACCGCGCGGATACCTCCGTGGAGAGGCGGGCTCGTACCGTCTCGTCGTCACCGCTACGGACAATCCCGCGGTGAACTCGGGGGTTGCCCGCGACTGCGAGGCCGCCAACGTCTTCGTCAACTCAGCCGACGACCCGGCCAACTGCACGTTCACGCTGCCGTCGGTGGCCCGGCGCGGCGACCTGCAGGTGGCGGTCTCCAGCGGCGGACGCAGTCCTGCCCTGGCCCGCTGGCTCCGGCAGCGGATCGAGCGTGAGATCGACTCCGGCTACGCGGCCCTGCTCGAACTGCTGTCCGAGGCCCGAGCCGAAGCCAAGGCCCGATTCGGCACCTCCGAGGTGGCGGGCTGGGATACGGCCCTCGACGACGGACTGCTCGAACTCGTCAGGGTTGGGCGCACCAGCGAGGCCCGCTTCCTCCTTCGCCGCCACCTCGCCCTCGACAAGCCCGTGACCGCACCGGCGGAGGCGATGGCATCGTGACCGTGCACCTGGTCGGGGCCGGGCCCGGCGACCCGGACCTGTTGACCGTCCGGGCCGCCAACCTAGTGCGCCAGGCTGACGCGGTCGTCTACGACCGGCTCGTGGATCAGGCCGTCGTCGACCTCTCGCCGCCGTGGGCCGAGCGAATCAATGTGGGAAAGACGCCTGGCGCGCCCAGTCCCTCCCAGGACGAGATCAACGCCCTCCTCATCGACCGCGGCCGCCGCTTCGAGCACGTCGTGCGGCTCAAGGGCGGGGACCCGTTCGTCTTCGGGCGGGGCGGCGAGGAGGCCTCGACGCTGCGGGCCGCCGGTGTCGCCGTCGAGGTCGTACCCGGGGTGACCTCGGCAGTGGCCGCGCCGGCCGCAGCCGGCATCCCCGTCACCCTTCGCGGCGTCTCCAGCGGTTTCACCGTGGTCACGGCCCACCAGGACCCGTCGTCCGACCGGTGGCTCAACTGGGACGCCCTGACCCAGGCCGGCACGACGCTCGTCATCCTGATGGGAGCGGCCCGCACCACCCAGGTCGCTGACCGCTTGCGGGCCGGCGGCATGGCTTCGAGCACGCCGGTAGCGGTGATCAGCGCAGCCACGACGGCGCGCCAGCAAGTCGACCGCACCGATCTGGCCGGCCTGCGGCACCTCCGGGCAAGCAGCCCGGCCACCATCGTCGTGGGAGCGGTCGCCGCCGCCGACATTATCGCCCTCTCCGAACTGAGCCGCTCGAACGCTCTGACATCTCTAGGAGCCCTGCCATGACCCTGCTCGAGCCCCGCATCGCCCCGCCTGCCACTCCGGCCACGACGCCGGGGCCGCCCCCCGCCGGCGGCCCCATCGATCCCGCCATACGGGCCGACGTCGACAAGTACAGGCAGCAGTACGCGCGCTTTGAGGCCGGGGAGCTCAGCGACGAGGTGTTCCGGGTCTACCGGCTCACCAACGGCATCTACGGGCAGCGCCAGGGCGGCGCCAACCAGATGGTCCGGGTGAAGGTGCCCTACGGGTCCATCCAGCCCCAGCAGCTCGAGATGATCGGCTGGCTGGTCGACACCTACAGCCGGGGCTGGGGCCACATCACCACCCGCCAGAACATCCAGTTCCACTTCGTGCAGCTCGACCGGATCCCCGAGGTGCTCGAGCATCTTGCCGCGGTCGGGCTCACCACCCGGGAGGCCTGCGGCGACACCGTCCGCAACATCCAGGGATGCCACCTGGCCGGCGCCTGCCCCCACGAGGAGCTCGACGTGACGCCCTGGGCCGAGGCCACGTACCGGCACTTCGTCCGCAACCCGATCAGCCAGCGGCTGCCCCGCAAGTTCAAGATCAACTTCTCGGGCTGCGACACCGACTGCGGCCAGGCCATGTTCAACGACGTGGGCGTGATCGGCGTTGCCCGCCGCACCGACGACGGCACAGTCGAACGCGGCTTCCGGGTGTTCATCGCCGGCGGGCTGGGCACGACCCCGCACCCGGCCCTGGCACTGGAGGACTTCACCCCCCGCGAGGAGCTTCTGCCCACCATCGAGGCCTGCTTGAGGGTGTTCGACCAGGCCGGCAACCGCGACAACAAGCTGCGGGCCCGCATGAAGTGGCTGGTGGACACGCTCGGCTTCGAGGAGGTCCGGCGCCGGGTGCTGACTCAGCGCAAGTTCCTGGTGGCGTCGACCTCCTGGCCGGGCGGGATCCCCGCCGAGGTGCGGATCGACGGCGACGACCCGGCCGGTGCGGGAGACCCCACCACCGTCACCGCGGTAGGCCACGGCACGCCGGTCACCATCGGCACGGGCTCCGCCTACGAGCGGTGGGAGCGGGTCAACGTGGTCCGGGGCGTGCGCGACGGCACCGTCTCCGTCTACGCGCAGGCTCACCTGGGCGACATCACCGGCGACCAGTTCCGGGCCCTGGCCGCGCTGCAGCGCGGCCTCGGCGCCGACGTGCGGCTGACCAACCGCCAGAACGCGGTTTTCCGGGGCCTGCACCCCGACGATCTGGCCACCGTCTACGACCGCCTGGACGCCATCGGCATGGCCCGACCGGGCGCGGAGCTGGCCCGCGACGTGGTGGCCTGCCCGGGGTCGGACACCTGCAACCTGGCCGTCACCCAGAGTCGCGGCCTGGGCGACGCCATCGGCGAGCGCCTCGAGGAGGAGGGGCTGGCCGATGTGGGCGGCATCCGCATCAACATCTCCGGGTGCCCCAACTCCTGCGGGCAGCACCACGCGTCGGACATCGGCTTCTTCGGGGCGGAGAGACGGGCCGGCGGACGCAGCGCCCCCGGCTACCAGATGCTGCTCGGGGGCTACGTCGGCCGGCAGCAGATGCACTTCGGTGACAAGGCCCTGCGCCTGCCCGCCCGCAACGCCCCCGAGGCCACTGCCCGAGTGATCCGGCGCTTCGTCGACGAGCGCCGAGCCTCCGAGGGCTTCCGGGACTGGATGGAGCGCGCCGGCGGCGCCCGCGCCGTGGCCGAGGGCCTCAAGGACCTCGACGAGTTCCCTGCCTACGAGGACGACCCGTCGTTCTACGTCGACTTCGACGAGACCGGCCCGTACACCGTGGAGACCGGTGCCTCGGAGTGCGCCACATAGCCCGCCCGCCAAGAAATCTCGGTGGACTTATGGGTGCCTAGCGCGCATAACCAACCCGAGAAAACCTCGGCCAGAATCTTGGTGGATCCATTCGCGTCCAGCGCGCACAACCGACCCGAGAATCCGATGGGAGCCGTCAACGGGGGCTGATCTCTACCGCGGCGGGATGGTGGCAGGCGACGTAGTGGTCAGCGTCGCCGACCTGCTCAGTGACCGGCTCGACCTCACCGCAGACGTCGGTCGCCCGCGGGCACCGCGTGTGGAACCGGCAGCCGCTGGGGGGATCGGTCGCCGACGGCAACTCGTCGCCGATGCCCCCCTCGCTCACTTCCACGGTCGGGGCAGGCTCGGGAATGGAGGCCAGCAGCGCCCGGGTGTAGGGATGGGCGGGACGGGAGTAGATCTCGGCGGTGCTGCCGATCTCGCACACCTTGCCCAGGTACATGACCACGATCCGGTCGCTGACGTTCTTCACCACCGACAGGTCGTGGGAGATGAACAGCACGGTCAGGCCGTAGCGACGCTTCATGTCCTGCATGAGGTTCAGGATCTGGGCCTGGATGGACACGTCGAGCGCGGACACCGGCTCGTCGCAGATCAGCACCTTGGGATCGAGCGCCAGCGCCCTGGCGATGCCGATGCGCTGGCACTGGCCGCCGGAGAACTCGTGCGGGCGCCGGGCCCCGTACCTCGCCTCCACCCCGACCGCGTCCATCAACTCGTCGATGCGGTCACGGCTCCACGACCCTATGTCGTCACCCCACACGGCCAGGCCCTCGGCTATCACGTCACGGACCCGGCGGCGGGGGTTGAGCGAGGAGATCGGGTCCTGGAAGATCATCTGCACCTGCGGCCGGACCCGGCGAAGGTCCTCGCCCTCGAGGCGGGCGAGATCCCGGCCCTCGTAGAGCACCTCGCCCGCGGTGATGTCGACCAGGCGGATGATGGCTCGGGCGACCGTCGACTTGCCGCAGCCGGACTCGCCCACGATCCCGAGAGTCTCACCGCTCACGACGTCGAAGGTCACCTCCGAGACCGCGTGGACCACGCGCCTGCGGCCCGCGGGAAAGTGCACCACCAGATCCTTGACCCGCAGCAGCACGTCGTCGCGGTCGCGCAGCTGCGCGTGGCCGGTGCCGGCCATCAGCCGCTGCCTCCCCCGCTGCCGGTGACGGGCAGCCCGGCCGCGGTCGCCCCGGCGGCCCGGTTGGACGACATCGCGGCCATTCCCCGCTCGGTGCCCGTCGGATGGAGGCACGCGAAGCGGTGCAGCCCCACCAGCCCGCTCAACTCGGGAACACCGCCGAGACAGTCGCTCTGGGCGTAGATGCACCGGGGCGCGAAGGCGCACTCGTCGGGCGGGTCGATCAACTCGGGCGGTCGTCCCGGGATCGGGTCCAGACGGTGATGGACCGGGTCGTCGATGCGGGGGATCGAGCGCAGCAGCGCCTCGGTGTAGGGGTGGCGCATGTCGAAGAAGAGGGTGCGGGCGTCGGCAGTCTCCACCACCCGGCCCGCGTACATCACGGCCACGTCGTCGGCCCGGCCGTGGGCCACGCCCAGGTCGTGGGTGATGAGGATCATCGACATCCCCCGGTTTCGGCGCAGCTCGTCGAGCAGGTCCAGCAGGTGCTTCTGGACGGTGACGTCCACTGCGGTGGTGGGCTCGTCCGCGATCAGCAGCCGGGGCTGGCAGGCCAGCGCCATGGCGATGACCACCCGCTGGCGCAGCCCGCCCGACAGCTCGTGCGGATACTGAGACACTCTCCGCGCCGGCTCGGGCATGCCCACCACGTCCAGCAGTTCCACGGCCTCCTCCAGGGCCTCGCTGCGGGACCGGCCGAGGTGGTAGCGGAGGGTCTCGGCGATCTGCTCGCCCACCTTCTTGACCGGGTTGAGCGATGTCATCGGGTCCTGGAACACCATCGTCATCTGCACCCCGAAGAAGTGCTTGACCTTCTCAGCGGCCAGGGCCCGCACGTCCCGGCCGTCGTAGGTCACCTCGCCGCTCACCTGAGCAGTGCGGGGCAGGAGGTTCATCAGGGTCTTGGCGGTGACCGACTTGCCAGAACCGGATTCGCCCACAATGGCGAGCGTCTTGCCCTCGTAGAGGTCGAAGCTCACGCCGTTGACCGCGTTGACTGTGCCCCTCTCCGTGGGGAACTGGACGTGGAGGTCCCGCACGGACAGCAGCGGAGCGGACGGGGCCAGGTCCGCCATCAGAAGGCCAGCTCCTTGACATCGAAGTACTGGCGTATGCGATCGCCCGCGAAGTTCAACGACAGCACGGTCAAGAACATCACCACCACCGGGAACATCGTCACATGGGTGGCGTTCTGCAGGTCGCGCAAACCGGCGCCATCAACGATCATCTTGCCCCATGAGATGGCGTCCTCCCCGGCCACGGACAGGCCCAGGAAGGCGAGCGAGCCCTCGGCCACCACGGCGATGGCCATGCCGAGCAGGGTCAGCGCCCCCATGGGGATGACCACGTTGGGCAGCAGCTCTCGCACGATGATGCGGCCGTGGCGGGCGCCCAGCACCCGGGCCGCGGCCACGAACTCCCGCTCGGCGAACACGAGGGTGGAGGCCCGGGCCAGCAGGCCCACCGGCGCCACCGCCAGGATTCCGATGGTCAGGCTCACCACCAGCAGGCTCCGATCGAGGGTGGCCGTTATCAGGATGGCCAGCACCAGCGACGGGAACGACAGCAGCACGAAGAACGCGAAGCCGACCGCCTGGTCCAGGCGGCCCCGGAAGTAGCCGGCCACGATCCCCAGGCTGCCCCCGACCACCATCCCGAACACGATGGCGAACCCGCCTACGGCCAGGCTGATGCGGGCGCCGTGCACGGTGCGGGAGAACACGTCCCGGCCCAGTGCGTCGGTGCCGAACCAGGCGTCGGCAGAGGGAGGCTCCCGGGGACCGCCGAAGGCGACCTTGGTGGGGTCGGCGACCGGCAGCATGGGCGCGAACGCGGCCACGAAGGCCATGATCAGCAGCCAGGCCACCGCCAGCCAGAAGGAGAAGCCCAGCCGGCGGCGCACCGCGGCGTCCTCGGTGGGATCATCGTCGGGCACCCGGCTGGACCTCACGAGCCGGAGGATCCGGAACCGCCAGAGCAGCCGCTCCCGGGACGCCCGCCCCTTGCGGGGCACCGGCCCCTCGCCGGACGCCGTCGGGTTGCCGGTCTTCCGGTCGTCGGCGGTCACCGGGCCCTCACCCTCGGGTCGAGCCAGCTGTACAGAAGGTCCACCACGAAGTTCAACACGACGAAGGTGCACGCCACCAGCATCACGATGGCCAGCACCACCGGGAAGTCGTCGCGGACCACCGCGGTCACGATCTCCCGGCCGATGCCGGGAATGCCGAAGATCTGCTCCACCACCAGCGACCCCCCGATCAGGGCCCCGGTGCTGACGCCGAAGACGGTAATGACCGAGAACATCGACGGGCGCAGAGCGTGGCGGAACATGATCCGCAGCGGCGGCAGGCCCTTGGCCCGGGCCATGTGAACAAAGTCCTCCTGAAGGGTCGTGATCAGGTCGGTGCGCAGCAGCCGCTGGTAGCTCGCCGCCAAGGGAAGGCCGAGCGTCACGGCGGGCAGGACCATGGAGAACACCAGCCCGCCGAGGTTGTCGCCCTCGTAGGCCGACGGGAATACCTGCCACCGCAGGGCCAGCAGGTACAGCAGCACCACGCCCAGTGCGAAGTTGGGCACCGAGAGCAGGCCGAACGAGGCAACAGTGGAGCCGCGGTCGAAGGCCCGGTTGGCCCGGTAGGCGGCGATCACACCCCAGGGGATGGCGACCCCGAGCGAGACGATCTGGGCCATCACCAGCAGGATCAGCGTCTCGGGCAGCTTCTCGCGGATTACCTGGCTCACCGGCTGGTCGTTCTGGAACGACGTGCCGAAGTCCCCGGTGGCCAGATCGCCCACCCACAGCACGTAGCGCACGGGAACGGGCTGATCGAGGTGGTACTGGGCCTTGGCCGCGGCCACGGTGTCGCAGTCACGGCTGGCGGCGTCCACCGTAGTGTCCTCGACGAGACCGGCCTCGATCCCCTCGCAGTCGAGCTCGGCCAGCACACCAACTACGTTCACCAGCGGATCTCCCAGCAGGTTCATGGCGGAGAAGCCCAGGAACGTCACCGCGAACAGCACGGCCACCAGCAGGACCACCCTGCGCACCACGAACCGGGCCACGAGCCCTACCGCCCCACCCTGCGCATCACGAACCGGGCCACGAGCCCTACCGCCCCGACCGCCGCAGTGCGCTCATCGAGGCACCGCCCAGCTCAATTCTGGCCATCACTGCGGCCGGTGAGCCTACTACTGCACGCCGGAGGCCGGAGGGGTTCGCGCCCCCGGCCGCCCGAGACGTCCGTCCCGCGCCGTCAAGCAACGGGCCCAGGACCGCGAAGTCGGTCGTTGGCTAGCTGAGCCAGATCTGGTTCGGCCAGATCCGGCCCTGGTTGTTGCAGAACAACTCGTCGCCGGTTGGCCCGATCTGCCCGCAGATGTTGTGCACGTTGTCGCGCGCCCCGACGGTGAAGTTGGAGTGGGTCAGGAAGATCGCCGTGTAGGCGTCCCGGTTTATCTCCTGGATGCGGTGCCAGATCTCCACCCGCCGGTCGAGGTCGTCGATGGCGCGCTGCTCATACATCAACGCGTCGCGCTCGGGGTCGCAGTGGCGGGTGAAGTTCAGCGAGATGAAGCCGATCGACCCGCACTCCATGAACAGCACGTCGTTGTCGGGGTCGACCGACCCGAACGCGTCGGCCAGGGCCACGTCGTAGTTGCCTAGCGCCACATCGATGATCATCTCGTCGAGGGGCTTCACGCGCGTGTCGAGGGTGAAGAACTCGCCCCAGGTGGCGGCCATCAGATCGACGGTGCGGTCGCTCTCCACCGACGGGCCTGGAACGGCGAAGCGCATGTTTATCCTGCCGTCGGAGCAGTTCTCCGGGATGTCGGCGCAGTACGCGGCGACCAGCGGCCCGGCCCGCTCCGGCGTGTTCGTCTCCTGCACGATGTCGGGGTTGCGCCAGATCAGGTCGGGATGGAACATCGTGTCGGCCGCCTCGGCCGTGCCCTCGCCCAGCAGCTCCACGTACAGGTCCTGGTCGGTGGCGAAGGTGAGAGCCTGCCGGGCCCGGATGTCGGAGAACGCCGCGCTCTGTGCGTTGATGAGGAGCATCGACTCGTCGGAGCGGTGGTTCTCGAAGGTGACCACCCCCCGGTCGGCGGCCTCGCGCAGGGTCAAGATGGCGCTGGTCTCGGAGACGACTATCAGATCGAGGTCGCCCGCGATCAGCCGCTGCGCAGCGACGGCGGAGTCCGGTATCGGGTACACCTCGATGCGGTCGAGGTATATGTCGATCAAGTCGGCCGCCCAGTAGTCGGGGTTGCGCACCAGCACCGTCGCCTCGTCCTGAATGCGGCTCTCCACCATGAACGGTCCGGTGCCGACCGGCATCTGGTTGAGGCTCGGGTCGGCGGCGGCCCGCTCGAGCCACTCCGACGGCAGGATCATCCCCAACTGGCTTGTGAACGCGTTGGGCAGGTGGGCCGAGGGGCGGACGCCGACGAACTCGACGGTGTAGTCGTCGACCTTGCGCATGGGCTCCTCGGGATGGAATCCGGACCTGAACGCGATCGAGATCACCGGATCGGCCAGCTGGGCCCGGAACGTCGCTACGACGTCGTCGGCGTCCAGCTCGGTCCCGTCATGGAAGCGAACCCCCTCGCGCAGCTTCATCCGCCAGACCGTGCCGTCGCCGACCTTGGTCCACGACTCGGCCAGGACCGGGACCCAGTTGCCCTCGGTGTCGAAGTAGGCCAGCGGGTCGAAGACCGGGTGCGCCATGAGGTACACGGGCGTCGAGAAGGCGTTGGACGCCGGGTTGAGGCCGTCGCCCTCGGCGAAGGCCCCGATTCTCAGCGTGCCGCCGTACCGGGGCTCGGCAGGCTCGGCCGGACCCTCGGCGCCGGCTTCACCCTCGTCGGGCGGCGGCGCAGTGGTCGTGGTGGTGTCCACCGGGGCGACCAGGAGCTCCTGCTCCTCAGTGGCCTCCCGCTCGGGGTCGGCGGGCGCGGGGGCTTCCTCACCGGTGCCGGCCGGCTGCGCGGGTGCGCCCGACTCGGAGCTCGGCGCGGCTTCGACGGCAGGGGTGGGCTGACCGTCGCCGCCGTCCCCTCCGCCGCCGCAGGCGGCGGCGACCGAGACGAACGCCAAAGCCGCCGTCAGCCAGCGGGCCGGAGGCCTCAAGTGAAGTCGAACCTGCATCGCCGTCCTCCTGCGCGATCGCCGTCCTCCTGCGCGACGGTCGCCCGCGCCCGGACCCGGCCATACAGCCAGACCTCGGGCCACGGGTCGGATTGTGTGTGTGTGTGTGTCTAGCTCAGCCAGACCTGGTGGAGCTGCACCCTGCCCTGGTTGTTGCAGAACAGTTCCACGCCGTCGGGCGAGGTCTGGCCGCAGATGTTCTGCACGTGGTCGCCGGCGCCGATCGTCCAGTTGGCGTGGTTGAAGAAGATGTACGTGTACGAGTCCTTGAGATCCTGCTGGATCCAGTGCCATATCTCGACTCGCCGGTCGAGATCGTTGGTGGCCCGCTGCTCGTACATGAGTGCGTCCCGCTCCGGACTGCAGTCGCGCGGCCAGTTGAGCGAGATGAAGCTGATCGACCGGCACTCGATCCACAGCACGTCGTTGTCCGGGTCGACGGCGCCGAACTGCCGCCAGGTCACCACGTTGTAGAAGCCGAGCGCGACCTCGGTGATGTGGTCGTCCTGGAGGAGCTCCTGCTCGGTCACGTTGAAGAACGGGTCCCAGCTGTCGATCAGCAGCTCCGCGATGCGGGTCTGGGCCACCGACGGCCCCGAGTACTGAAGCTCGATGTTGATCTTGCCGCCCGAGCAGTCGTCCGGGAAGTCGGCGCAGTATGCGTCCACCAGCGGGCCGGCCAGCTCGGGCATGTTCGACTCCTGCTTCACGTCGGGGTTGTGCCAGATCAGGTCGGGATGGAACATCGTGTCGGCCGGCGGGGACACCCCTTGGCGGATGAGGGCCACGTAGGCGTCCCGGTCGGTGGCGTGAGTGAGGGCCTTCCTGGCCCGTATGTCGTCGAAGGGCGCCATCTCGATGTTCATCATCGCGAAGTCCTCGCTCGAGCGGACGTTCTCGATGGTCTGGACCCCCTCGGAATCGCGCAGCGTCAGTATGGCGTCGGAGTTGCTGGTCACCATGAGGTCGATGTCGCCGGCCGCCACCCGCTCGGCCGCGATGACGGTGTCGGTTATGGGATAGACCTCGATTCGGTCGAGGTAGATGTCGGTGATGTCGGCGGCCCAGTAGTCGGGATTGCGCACCAGCACGGTCACCTCGTCCTGGGTGCGGCTCTCGATCATGAACGGGCCGGTGCCGACCGGGTACTGGTTCAGGTTCGGGTCGTCCGCGGCGGCGGCCAGCCACTCCGACGGGGCGATCATCCCGAGCTGGCTGGTTATGAACTGCGGGAAGAAGGCGAACTGGTCGACGGGGTTGAACTGCACCGTCAGGTCGTCGATCCTGACGAGGGCCTGGGACAGGTCCTCGGGGTAGTAGGGGCGCACCGCCAGCGAGACGATCGGGTCGGCCAGCTGGGCGTTGAAGGTGGCGATGACGTCGTCGGCGCCGAGCGGGGTGCCGTCGTGGAAGCGCACGCCCTCCCGCAGCTTCATCTGCCAGGAATGCCCGTCGTCGATCGGGGTGAACGACTCGGCCAGGTACGGGATCCACTGTCCCTGGGTGTTCCAGTAGGCGACCGGATCGAACACCGGGTAGGTCATCACGTAGGCCGACACCGCGAAGTTGTTGGCCGCCGGATTCAGGCCGTCGCTCTCGGCCTCGACCGCCACCTTCAGCGTGCCGCCGAACTGGGGCTCGGGCTCGGCCGGGGCCTCGACCGCTGCTTCCCCGTCTTCTGGCGGTGTAGTCGTGGTGGTCGTGTCCACGGGAGCGACAAGGGGTTCGTCGTCCGGTTCGGCCGGTATGGGCGCCTCGGCAGGCTCGGCCGCCACCGCGGCCGTCTCGGTGGTCTCGACGGCCTGGGACGGCTGCGCCTCGCCGCCGTCGTCTCCGCCGCCGCACGCTGCGGCCACCAGGGTGAACGCCAGCAGCGCCGCCAACCCAGACGCGCAACGCTTGTGAACCGGTCGAGCAGTCATTCCACTTGCCCTTCTGTGTGAGCCGGCATGCCAGCCGCTGTTCGAGACATCTTGCCAGACGTTGCCAGTCGGCGCCATGGCGCCGCCAATGATTCGAGGCTCCGGTTCACGGGTGCCGGCTGCTGGCCGACACGACGCCGATGCCGCGTCCGCCGCCCGTGACCGCGACCGAGCGCCCTTCGAGACGCCCACTCACGCGCCCCCGCCGAACGTCAGCCGCACGGTCGCTTTCGCGGGTGCGGCCGCGGTGGTTCGCTCACGCTCACTCCATTGACCGGACGTCAGCCGGAGCACGCCCTCAGCGGTCGCCGCCGTCTTGCTGCTCGCGGCGGCGCAGCGAGGCCAGGATGTCCACACCGGTGGCCGCCTCGATCTGCTCGGTCATGGCCACCAGCGACGCCGGCAGCTGGCTCATGAGGCCCGGAATACCGCCTCGCGAGCCGCCGTCACCGTTGCCGGCGCCGTTGCCGCCCCCGCCGCCGGTGTCCACCACCGCAACCCGGTCGATGCTCACGTTCTGCACGGTGGAGACGATCTTGTCAATCAGGTCGGGCAGCATGTTGAGCACCAGCACTTCGTGGCCGTCGGCGCCAGCCGCCTGGTACTGGTCGGTGAGCCGCTTGAACACCTCGACCTGGGCCTTGCCGTCCTCGACGATAGTGGCCGCCTCGGCCTGGGCCTGGAGCTGGCGGGCCTCGAGCTCCGCTCGGGCCGGAACCACCACATCGGCCTCCACCCGTCGCTTCTCCAGCTCGATGCGCTCGGTCTCCAGCTCCTGGCTGGCCACCGCCTTGGCCGTCTCCCCGGCCACGAGCGCCTCCTCCTCGCGGGCCCTGGAGATGGCTTCGAGCTCCGCTGTGCGCACCCGCAGCGCGTTCTGCTCCTCGACGATCTTCTTGTCGGCCTCGATCTGGGCGACCTGCGCGGTTCGGCGGGCGTTCGCCTCGGCCTGCTCGGACTCCGCCTCGCGGTCGGCTTCGGCCACCCGGGCGTCCTTCTTCACCTGGGCGGTGAGGCGCCGGCCGACCGACTCGAGGTAGTTCACGTCGTCGGTGACGTTCTGGATCTTGAGCACGTCGAGTTCGAGGCCGAGCGTCTTGATGTCGTCGTCGGCCTCGTCGATGAGCTGCTGGCTGAACTTGAGCCGGTCCTCGTTGACCTCCTCGGGGGACATGGTGGCCAGCACGCCTCGCAGGTTGGCCTCGAGGGTCTCCTTGGCGATCTTGCCGATGTGCACGTGGTCGACGTGGAGGAAGCGCTCGGCGGCGTTCTCCAGCAGGCCCTCGCCGCTCGACACCTTCACGTTGGCGATGCCCTGCACGTTGAGGGGGATGGCACCCTTCGAGTAGGCGTTGGTGACCGCCACCTCAAGCGGGATGGTGTTGAGGTCCATCCAGGCGACCCTCTCGATGAGCGGGATCCGCAGCGTGCGCCCGCCCTTGAGGATGCGGTAGCCCACGGTGCGCCCGTCGGACAGGGCCCGCTTGCGGCCCGAGATGACCGCCACCCGGTTGGGCGGGCAGATCACGATCAGGGACCGGACGATGAGGATGACGAAGAGCACGGCCAGCGCCAGAGCGATGCCGGCCACGATTGCTGAGGACATTGAACCTTCCCTCCCACGCGCTTCCCGCGTATCGGAAGCCCACTGCCCAGCCGAGCGTACCAGCCCCTTCCCCAGGCCACGAGGCCGATCAACGACTACGCGCCGGGACCGGCACAAGTGCCGGCGTCACCTCAACGTCGGTGCCCTTCGTCGGGTCCCGGTCCGAAGGTGACGCGAAGGCTGCCGGCAGACCTGCAATATCGCCAAACGGTCGGGCCTGTCCCTATTCGAACTGCCCGAAGTCCAACGCCTCGAGGGCTGCCCGGACCCCGGATGGCTCACAGAAACCTGGCCAATAGTCGGGCTCTGGCGTACAGGCCCGCATGAACGAGGGTGCCATCACGCTCGGAGCATGGCACTCCTCGATGTAATGGTCGAGCCCGACGTAGCGACCGTCAGCCAGGACCCCGCCGACTTCTACCAGATCGCCCGTCGTCATTGCAGCCCCGCCTCGCATCCTCAGCTGCTGCGTGTCGACATCGAAATGGACCTCGGCCTGCCCGAGCTTGATGAAGGTGCGTCGGAGCGCCTTCGGAATCTCGCCGTCGATGTCGATACCGTCGCGGACATAGGCGGTCTCGGGCGTCTCTCGACTGTCGAGACGAGTCCTGTCATCTGGTATCCACAGGTAGGGGCAACGACCCTCGATTTCCAATACTCCCCAGTCGGAAATGGAGCGGCTGGGATAGGCATCGTCGGTGTGGACCATTCCCGCAATTGGTGGCCGTTCAGCGGGCAGCGACGGGATCTCGGCCCATGAAGGTCCCATCCACGCGACCCAGAACGAGACGTGAGCGAGACACTCCTCAACCTCGCCAGAATCAGGCCCGGTCCTGATCCGATGAAATACGTTGAACTCCTCGCCTTTCTGATTGGACTCCTGTCGCCACCCCTGCGAGCCCAACACGGTGACATGATCTCCTTCGGACACCGGCCGCGAGTGCCCGATCCGCAGCGATCCGTCGCGCCGATCGTGCCTCATGGTCATCTTGGGAAGCCTAAGGAAGCTCAGTAGCAGCCCATCCTGCTCACTCAGTTCGACTCCAGAGCGATGAGTCACATTCAAGTACGCGCAGCCGGTCCGGTCGATCTCCAACTCACCGGACCAGATCTCGTCCGCATGCCACTCATCGGGATCCCAGTCGTATGCCCCCGCGATCTTGGTGGCTATCGCGCGAGAACTGCTGGACTCAATTCGGGAACAGCTAATGCACACTGATGCTACGATCACAAGCAGCACTGCAACGGCATGGAACCGCTGCATCCGAAGGAAGGGCACTTCGGCGAGCACGATACGAGGATCCCAGCGCTGCAGGGAATGCGACCTCTGCGTTACTGTACGGTCCAGTCTCCAGACGTGTTCACAGAAATTCCCAAGAAGCTCTCGACCTCAAGAATTGCGGAAAAATGAGCGCTAACTCCATGCGCAGTACAAGAGTTGCCCGTGCCACCCATGTGCAATCCGTAAGCGATGCCCTGCCGGTACCAAGGTCCACCGCTGTCACCCTTGCATTGTCTCAGGTAATCGCCTGTGACAAGAACGAAGACATCATGGCAATCTACAGCCCGATTCCTGGTGTTGAGGCAAGCATCCTCGTCCGTGTACTCGGGCGAGTAGTCAATGTGCGGCATCAAGCCGCGTCCATCGACGACGGTGTAGGCGACATCGATGTGCGGATCGACGGCTGCTGTGAAGGCAGTGGCTTGAGTCTCGAAGGTGTCGTCTGTCTCGAAGGTGTCGTCTACAGTGCCGAGCGGGCTGACATCGTCCAGCTGGTTCGGGTTGCTAGCGAGGAGCGGCGGGTCGATACCTATCTCGACAGCGTTGGCAGCCATGTCCACCGCTGTGAAGCTGACCATGCCGAGGACACCAACAACCGGATTGTCGCCGAGATCGTCGACGCGGCCGACTGGTCCAATGTTTCGGAGTCCTCGCTTCGCTTGCAGCAGTTCATTGTAGGTGTGTGCTGCTCCGGTTCGGATCTCCAAGTCAGCGTTAGCCTCGGCGATCGCAGTTGCGGTGGCGGTGGTGGATTCGGTTCCGGTGAGCCGTACCCACCCGGTGAACGTGGGGTGGTGGTCGATGCCCCATCCAGCCAGCCGCTCGGCCTCGGCTTCGCGGATCGTGGCCATGAGTTCATGCAGTGGCTCGATGCGGTCAAGGCGTCGTGCGGCCTCCTCGGTGGACACCGAGTACTCGGCGGCGTACACCGCGACTGCCGGGTCGGTGCTCGTCGGGGGCCTGACGGCATTCGTGGTGTCGTCGGCGCGTACAGATGTAGAGAGCGAGAGCACCGCAGCAACAGCGAGGAGGACAGTGGCCCACCGATGAGGATGTCGAGTGGTCTTGGAGTCCGGGCGTCGGTTCTTGATCATCGTCTAGTCCTTCCGGTTCGTGGAAGACAGCCCCCTGGCGGACAACAGCAGCTTCCCTACCAATACGCGTACCAGGCCAGAGCGACGCGCGGTGCCCGATTCGGTGCCACCTTGCGGCACCCGGGTGCCAACTTTGTGGCACCAAGCGGCACTGGGCGGCACCATAGGCGGGGCTGGAAGTCGGTAGCGAGGATCGCTATGTTTCAGGAGATGGAGCCCGCGCCATGGCCGTTGCCGGACCGTCGGCTCCTGGAGCTCGCATGCGGCCGCATCCTCGGCGCTTCGCGATCCATGTCGAGGGCCTACGACTTCGACGTCGCGCCCGGCCCTCACCGGGAGCCATGGACCATGGCATACCTTCGCGAAGCGGTAGCCCTCTATGCCGAGGCGCTGCCAGCGTCGTATCAGAGCGACATCGAATCGTTGTTCCGGCACTGCGCCGAGTTGATGGGCCAGGGCAAGATTCCGGCAGAGCTCGCCGAGGACTGGGCCATCATCCGGCAGTACCTCGCCAACGCCGCCGATTCGATTTCCGAGAGGCTGGCCGCGACGGGCAGCCCGCACAGCGGTGAGGCGTCTCTACACGCCGATATCGACACCAATGATGAGCCGCCCCCCGTGGTGCGCTTCGACCGGCTTGCCGCGCTCACAACCCCCTCCGGCGCGCAGCGACTTCATGCAGCCGCCTCGGCGGTCCAATCCCATGTGGCCGGCGACCCCGGCGTCGAACTCGACGCTGCCCAGAGGTCATTGCTCGAAGGTGTGTCGGCAGGCCTGACCGTCTCGGAGTTGGCCACACAACTCGGATACTCGCGGCGAAGCATCTTCCGGGAACTGTCCCGACTATGGGACACCATGGGCGTGCCCGACCGCGCCCAGGGTCTCCGCAAGGCCGAAGCGCAGGGCTTGGTGGAAGGTCGGCACGGCTGAACTCGATGAGCCTGCAGCGATCAGGATCGACCATGGCGCGCATCTTGAGCGACGTGCGGTGTCGGTGGGCGGCATCTGCTCGGTCCCGACGCGTTCTCAGAGCCGCCGGCGGTGGGGGCGCCGGGGGCTGTCGTTCATCCGCCGAACTATTCCAGTTCGGGGTCCAGGCGGGTGACTAGGGCGACGCCGCCCTCGATGCGAACGATGATGACCCGGGCGCCGGCCTCGATGGCCTTGCCGTCGTCGAGGGGATCGATGGGGGCGGCCGTCATCTGGGTGCGGGCGCCGGCCACCGTGAGCACGACGCGGCCGCGCTGATCGTTGGACATGGGCAGCGAGACCCGGGCGATGCTGCCCTCGATCTCCCGGTCGGAGACGTCGCTGGAGGCCTCGCTGCGGCGCAGGTAGGCGAAGGCGGCGCTGTTGATCACGCCGGCCAGCACCCCGACCACGACAGCCAGCAGCAGGGTGAAAACCGTGCCGGTTCCGAGCCATTCCGACACCAGCCCGGTGGCCCCGAAGAACGTGGCCACGAAGGCGATGCTGCTCAGCGGGATCACCGAGAACACGTCCCCCAGCCCGTCCACCTCCGCGCCCGCGTCCATGTCGGCGTCGCCACCACTGAACACGAACCACAGCAGCACCGGCGCCCCGGCGAACAGCATGAAGGCGTACAACCAGGTCACGGCCTGGCTCCCGCACCCGACATCGAGCCGAACATAGGCCAAAGCTAGTATCCCGACCGCACCGGCCGCACCGAGGTAACCCATGAGCCTCACTGACGCCTTCTTCGCAGTACGCGACCTCGGGCGGGTTGGAAGCGACCACGAGGTCACCGGAGCGGCTTGGAAGCGACCACGAGGCCACCGGAGACGACCTCGACGAGGCGGCCGAGCACGGGCGAGTGGCCATGCGCCCCGGCGACGTCGTGCTGCTGCGCGCCGGGCGGATCCCGGTGTTCCGCGAGATGTGAGCGCTGCCCTGCGTCACCGGGCCCGGCGCCGAAGGGACCAGCCCGGGACCCGGCTTCGACGCGGTGCGCTGGTTCCGGCGCAACGATGTGGCCGCGGTGGCCGACGACACCCACATCTTCGAAGTCTTCCCGGGCCCGAACTTCCACGACGCGCTGGGGGCGCACTGCCTCCATGTCGTGGACATGGGCATGACCCAGGGACAGAACTGGGATCTCGATGCCCTGGCTGCCGCCTGCGCCGAGGCAGGACGCTACGAGTTCCTGCTGCAGGCCAACCCCGAGCCCTTCGTCGGCGGCTTCGGCTCGCCCGTCAAACCCAGTAGCCCTCCTCTAGCCCTCGGAGAGGGTGGCCCTAGACTGCGGCGATGGCCGATGACCCGCGGTCGGGGCCGGAGGTTGCGGTCGTAGGCAGCGCCAATCTCGACCTAGTGGTGGAAGTGGAGACGATCCCGGTGGCGGGCGAGACCGTGCTGGGCGGCGACCTGCGGCGGATTCCCGGCGGCAAGGGAGCCAACCAGGCGGTGGCGGCAGCCCGTCTCGGACGGCGGGCCGCCATGATCGGAAGGGTCGGCGATGACGACGCGGGCAGAACGCTGCGCTCGGCGATGGACTCGGCCGGCGTCGACACCGCCCGACTACTGACTACCGAGGGCACGCCGAGTGGGACTGCCCTGATTTCGGTGGGAGCCGACGGCGACAACGCCATCGTGGTGAGTCCCGGCGCCAACGGCCGGGTCGACTCGGCTGACGTGGAGGGCGCGGCCGGCGTGCTGGCCGCTGCGGACGTGGTGCTGCTGCAGTTGGAGGTGCCTCTCGAGGCAGTCGCGGCCGCGGTTCGCTGCGCCAGCGGCACGGTCGTGCTGAACCCCGCTCCCGCGCCGGCAAGCATGCTCTCGCTCGATCTGCTCGACGGCGTCGACGTGATCGTGCCCAACCAGACCGAGCTGGCCACGATGGCGGGCCACACCGGGCTCTCCGCCATCGGCGACGTGGACCCCGAGACCGCGGTCGCCTTGGCCCGAGGTCTTCCGACCGCGGCTGCCGTGGTGACCCTGGGAGCGGCCGGAGCGATAGTCGTCACCCCGACCGACGCCACCCACGTACCGGCGCCGGCAGTGACGCCGGACGACACCACCGCGGCCGGCGACGCCTTCTGCGGAGCCCTCGCCGACGCCCTGGTAGGAGGCGCCGACCTGGTAGCGGCCACCGAGTGGGCCGTGAGAGTGGGCGCAGCCACAACGCTGCGCCAGGGCGCCCAGCCCTCGCTGCCGACCCGGGACGAAGTCGATCACCTGCTCGGCGCGTAGGCTCAGTGGATGACTGCCGAAGCCGTGACAGCCCGGCCGAGTATCGTGCTGGACTGCGACCCCGGCCTCGACGACGCCATCGCCATCCTCACCGCCGCCCATTTCGGGGAACTGGTCGGCATCACCACCGTCAACGGCAACGTCGGCGTCGAGCACACCACCCACAACGCGCTGGCAACCGCGCAGATCGCCGGCCTGGATGTGCCCGTGCACCGCGGAGCGGACCGCCCGCTGATCGCGCCCACCACGGACGCGGCCCGCATCCACGGATCCGCCGGGCTGGGCGACGCCGCCCTGCCCGAGCTGGCCCGCTCGGTCGCCTCCGACGACGCCGTGGCGTTCCTGTGCGACACATCCCGCTCCGTCGACGGCCTGCACCTGGTGGCGGTGGGACCATTGACGAACGTCGCCCTCGCGCTTCGGCGCGACCCCGACCTGCGCAGTCGGCTGGCCGGCCTCACGATCATGGGCGGCGGCGCCCACGCCGGGAACGTGACGCCTGTGGCCGAGTTCAACGTCTGGGCCGACCCCGAGGCGGCCGCCATCGTGTTCCGCGAGGCCGCCCCGCTGACCATGGTCGGCCTGGACGTCACCCACAAGGTCCTGCTGGGTGGGAGTGAAGCATCCCGGATGCGCTCAGTCGGCACTCCTGCTGCCGACTTCGCTGCCGGTCTGTTGGAATACGCCTACGACCGATGCCGCGAGTTCGGTCTGGAAGCGGCCCCGGTGCATGACGCCACCGCCATCATCGCGGTCACGCACCCCCACCTGTTCCGCCGCTCGACACACCCGGTTGCCGTCGAACTGCACGGTGAGCACACCCGGGGAATGACTGTCACCGACGTGCGCCCGCGGGCGGCCATCGCCGCGGAGCCTTCCCCGCCCGCCCACGAGGTCGTCTGGGACGCCGACGCCGGTGCCGTCATCGACCTGATCGTCGAGGCCGTCGTCAGTACCTGACGGCGACGCGGCTCGGGTCCGCGTGACACGAACGCGCCGCTATCGACCAGCCTTTGGTCAAGGCCTCTTCGACAGACATCTTCGCCTCCGGAATCGGCTCTCCGAATTCCAGCATGACCTCAGAGCGAGCGCGGATTGATCGGCAGCCAATCGCGGCGCAGGGTGGTCATTCCCGCTCCTGTTCGCTTCGCTCACGGGCCGCTCGGGCCACGGCCCCGCCCCGAATGGGCCAGGTCGCCCGCCTATCCGCGGGGCCTCTCAATGTGGCCGGTCAGGGCCTCGTTGATCATTTCCAGCATGTGGTCCCATGTGTCGCCGACACTCATGCAGCCGGGCACATCGCATAGCCCAACCTCGCCGGCTGTTCATCCATCCGGGCGGCGGCCTCGTCGCGGCGGCGTTCGGCCTCGCGGAGCTGTGCGAGGGCCTTCCTCTACGCTGGGGACCTCGACCGGCTCGCTGGTGTCTACGTAGGGTGTCTACGTAGCCGCTGATGTTGAGGTTGTGGTCGTCGGCCGCGATCTCGTCGAGGCCGGACACATGCGCGAATCGATCAACCTCCTCGCATTAGCGGAAGGCGCCGACGATGGCCGCGACATGCTCGGGGTCGAGGAAGTTCTGGGCCTTGCCGGAGCGGAAGTAGTCGCCGGCGGCGTCGATGAACAGCGCCCTGCCGCGGCGCTCGGGATGAGCGCTCGCGGGCACCAAGGCCGCTTTCGCCGCCCCCGAGCGGGCCGCGGCAACGAGGTCGAACGACTCGACGAGGTGAGCGGCCGTCCGAACGCCGCGCCGTACGCCGATCTCACCCAACCCTTCCAAGTGCAGGCGATCATCGACGATGTCCGCGCTCTCGACGGCTCGGACCTCCCAGTCGCCCGGTTGGGCTCCGGCGCCTCGCCCGGCCATCGCCGGGCCCGGGCGGATGTCGACGAGTTCTCTCAGGACCCGCAAGATGCACAGCTACAGCGATGCTCCACAGGAAAGTCAACATCTATGCGTGTGAACTCCCGCCGGCGGTCTGGGGGACGAAGTAGATTCGCCCGCCGTCGGCCAGGGGCTCGTACTCGGGATGAGCGATGAGCAGACCGTCGATCACCACCGAGACGCCGGCTCGGAGGGCGTCGCCCAAGCCGGGGTAGCGCCGGTCGAGGTCGTCGATGAGGGCGCCGACGGTGGACCCGTCCGCCTCCACTTCCGCGACGCCCCCGGTGGGGCCCCGCAGGTTGGAGCTCAGATGGACCCGGACCGCCACGAACCCCTGCCCAGGGTCATCTAGGCGCCGTTGGAGCCGCCGTTGGATGTGATGGCGCCCAGCACCCTGACGGGCGACATCGGCAGGTCGCGGATGCGACAGCCGGTGGCGCTGTGGATGGCGTTGGCCACCGCCGGGATGGGGGGAACTATGCCGGTCTCGCCCACGCCGCGCACGCCGTAGGGGTGGGCCGGGTTGGGGACCTCCACGATGATGGCGTCGATCATCGGCAGGTCCGAGGCCACCGGCACCCGGTAGTCGAGGAAGCTGGGGTTCTCCATCACGCCGTCGGAGTCGTAGATGTACTCCTCGTTGAGGGCCCAGCCGATTCCCTGGGCCACCCCGCCATGGATCTGGCCCTCCACGTAGCTGGGATGGATGGCGGTGCCGGCGTCCTGGGAGGCGGTGTAGCGCACCACCCTCACCACGCCGGTCTCGGGGTCGACCTCCAGGTCGCAGACGTGCACCGCGAAGCCGGGGCCGGCCCCGTGGGCCTCCAGCGACCCGGTGGCGGTGAGCGGCCCGCCGGTGCGCTTGGCCTTGGCCGTGATCTCGGCCACCGACAGCGGGGCCTTCTCGTCGTCGCTGCCGGTGTAGACGGCCTGGCCGTCCACCCAGTCGACGTCGTCGATATCGACGCCCATCATCTTGGCGGCCCGGCCCCGCAGTTCGACCACCATCCTGCGGCAGGCCTCCACCACGGCCATGCCGGTAGCGAAGGTGGCCCGGCTGCCCTCGGTGGTGTCGGTGAAGCCGACCGCCTCGGTGTCGCCCACCACGGGGCGGATGTCGTGGACGTCGATGCCCAGCTCCTCGGCGGCCATCAGCGCCATCGAGGCCCGGCTGCCGCCGATGTCGGGGCTGCCGGTGACCACGGTGGCGGTGCCGTCCTCGTTGAGGTTGACGGTGGCGCTGGAGGACTCGCCGATGTTGAACCAGTAGCCCGCGGCGACGCCCCGGCCCTGGTTGGGTCCCAGCGGCGCCTTGTAGTTCGGGTGGTCGCGCACCGCCTCCAGGCACTCCACGAAGCCGATGCGGGCGAACGGGAACCCCATGGTGGACGGGTCGCCCTCGGTCACCGCGTTCTGGATCCGGAGGTCGATCGGGTCGATCCCCAGGTCGGTGGCGATCTCGTCGAGCATGGTCTCCATCGCGAACGCGGTGAGGGGCGCGGCCGGTGCCCGGTAGGCGGCCGAGCGGGCCGTGTTGATCACCACGTCGAGCGCCTCGATCTCGAAGTTGGGGATCTTGTAGGACTCGAACACGGTCATAGCCCCCAGCAGTCCCCCGGAACCGGTGTAGGCGCCGTTGGTGTAGATCAGGTAGGCGTCCCCGGCCACCAGGCTGCCGTCGCTCTTCGCACCGAGCTTGATCCTGAGCTTGGTGCCCGGGGCGGGGCCGGTGGCGCGGAACACCTCGTCGCGGGTCATCACCATCTTCACGGGACGCCCCGCCTTGGCCGACAGGGCCACCGCCAGCGGCTCGAGGTAGATGGTGGTCTTGCCTCCGAAGCCGCCGCCGATCTCGGCGGGTATCACCCTGATGCGGGTGTTCTCCCAGCCGAGCAGCGTCGCGGTGGACGACCGGACGCTGAAATGCCCCTGCGAGGAGCACCAGATCGTGGTGTGGCCGTCCTGGCCGGTGTCGGCCACGCAGGCGTGGGGCTCGATGTATCCCTGGTGGACCGGCTGGGTGGTGAACTCCCTCTCGATCACCAGGTCGGCCTGGGCGAACCCGGAGTCGAGCTCGCCGCTGGAGAACCGGGTGACGTTGCTGATGTTGGACGGCTGCTCCGCGGGCGGGTCGGCCCCTGCGGTCATCATGTGGGCGTGCAGCACGGGGGCGTCGGGGGCCATCGCCGCTTCAATGGTGAGTACCGCCGGCAGCACCTCGTAGGTCACCTTGACCGCGGCCGCGGCCGCTTGGGCCTGGTCGCGGGTGGAGGCGGCCACCGCAGCCAGCGCGTGGCCCTCATAGAAGACCTTGTCGCGGGCGATGACGTTGATGCACATGTCGTACTGGCGGTGGCCGGGCTCGACGGCCGGGAAGTCGTCGCCGGTGATCACCGCCTTGACGCCGGGCATTGCCTCGGCCTCCGAGGTGTCTATCGACACGATCCGGGCGTGGGCGTGGGGTGAGCGCACCACGATGCCGTGGATCTGACCCGACATGTTGAGGTCGGCCGCGAAGCGGGCCCGGCCGGTCACCTTCTCGAGCCCGTCGTGGCGGACGGGGCGGGTGCCGACGTACTTGTAGCTGGGCTTGGGCTCGGTGACGGTCACTGGCAGCTCCTAGCTCTCGTTGATTGCGGTGATCTCGGTGGCCGCGGCCTGCACAGCCCGCACGATCTTGTCGTAGCCGGTGCACCGGCAGAGGTTGCCGGCCAGGCCGTAGCGGATCTCGGTCTCGTCGGGGTCGGGGTTGCGGTCGAGCAGCGCCCTGGCCGCCACCAGGAACCCGGGGGTGCACACGCCGCACTGGAGGGCGGCGCCTTCCAGGAAGCACTGCTGCAGGGGATGCAGGTCGTCGCCGCTGGCCATGCCCTCCACGGTGGAGATGGTTGTTCCCTCGGCCTCGGGGGCGAGCACCAGGCACGAGCACAGCAGCCGCCCGTCCATGACGACGGAGCAGGCCCCGCAGTCGCCGGTGCCGCAGCCCTCCTTGGCCCCGGTGAGGCCCACCTCGTCGCGAAGGGCGTCGAGCAGCGTCTGGCCGCCGTCGCAGAGGAACTCGGCCGGGTCGCCGTTGATGGTGCAGGTGACGTGGACGCGGCTCATGACTGGCCTCCTCGCCCGCGGGCCCGCTCAGCGGCGATGGACACCGCCCGGCGGGCCAGCACGCCGGCCACCTGCCGGCGGTAGGCGACGGTGCCCCGCTTGTCGTCGATGGGGTCGGTGGCAGCGGCTGCAGCCGCCTCAACGGCGGCCAGCGCATCGCCCGCCGGCTCGTTGCCGATCAGGGCGGCCTCGGCATGGGGCGCCCGTACCACAGTGGGAGCCACCGCGCCGAGGGCGATGGCGGCTGCGGCGACCCTGCCGTCGCCGTCAAGGGTGACCCGGGCCGCCGCGCCGACCACCGCGATGTCCATCTCGGTGCGGGGGATCAGCCGCAGGTAGGCGTCGGCGGTGCGGGCCGGCGGCTCGTCCAGCACGAACTCGACGATGATCTCGGCCGGCCCGAGCGAGGTGGTGCCGGGGCCGGTGGCGACATCGGCCGAGGCCACTGTGCGCTCCCCGTCCGGTCCGGCGATCACGGCCCGGGCGTCGTTGACGACGAGGCTGGGAGGGGTGTCGGCCGCGGGCGAGGCGTTGGCCAGGTTGCCGCCCCAGCTCGAGCGGCTCTGGATCTGGTCGGAGCCGATCAGCCCGCTGGCCTCGACCAGTCCGGGAAAGGCCGCGGTCAGCCCGGCGTGGGCGCAGATGTCGGCTGTGGGGGTGGCCGCGCCGACCGTGTAGTTGGACCCGTTGCCGCTGATCGCACACAAGCGCTCGATGCGCTTGAGGTCGACCATGACGGTCGGTTCAGGTCGGCCGGCGCGAATCTGGGGGATCAGGTCGGTTGCGCCCGCGTACACGCGGGCGTCCGGCTCGTAGCCCAACAGATCCACAGCCTCGGCCACCGTCGTCGGGGAGGCATACTTCATGGCCGAGAGCATACGGTGACGCTGCGACGGCCGGTCACTCCGGAATCCCTGGTTGGCCAGGTGCCGTATACCCGCAGAATCGACCCGAGGATCCCGCACGGGTTGTAGCATTCCGGGCTACTCGGTCGGGTCGTTCGGCTTCAAGGGGGTCGCAGGCTATGGCGGACACGTCCCCAGCCACTGGCTCGGTCACCAACCCCGGCTCCAAGGGCTACGAGCCCGAGGTTCCCATAACGACCTCGCCGATGTTCGACTGGCCGCCCAGGCCGGCGGCGACGCTGCTTTACCTGGTCAAACCGGTGATGCTCCCCTACGGGGTGTTCTGGGTGGCGCTGGCCGCGCTGACCTGGAACTGCCTCACGCCGTCGATGGAGCGCGTGGCGAGCCTGCGTGCAGGGTGGATGCTGGAGATCTACGTCCGCAACGCGCTGATCCTGACCGCAGTGGCGGGGGCGCTGCACCTCGCGCTGTACTTGAGGCGGGCACAGCAGCAGCGCTACAAGTACAACCCGCAGTGGATGAGCACCACCAACCGGGAGTTCCTGTGGACCGACCAGACCCGCGACAACGTGTTCTGGAGCCTGGTCAGCGGCGTCACCGTCTGGACCGCGTACGAGTCGCTCGCCATGTGGTTCTACGCCAACGACTGGATCCCGCAGGTTGAGTGGGGCTCGGCGTGGCTGTACCTGTCGGTGCTGACCGTCGGGGTGTTCCTGTGGTCGGTGACCCACTTCTACCTGAACCACCGGCTGCTGCATGTCCGCTGGTTCTACGACCACGCCCACTACCTGCACCACCGCAACGTCAACACCGGTCCTTGGACCGGCATCTCGATGCACCCGCTGGAGCACCTGATCTACTTCAGCGTGTTGGCGCTGTGGTGGGTGGTCCCGGCCCATCCGTTCATCGTGATCCTCAACGGGCTGTTCAACGGCGTGTCGCCGGCGGTGTCGCACTCGGGGTTCGAGCGCTTCGAGGTCGGCCGGCGCGAGGGGCGCAGCGCGCCGGGCGCCGACTACTTCCACCACCTGCACCACCGCTACTTCGAGTGCAACTACGGCAACCGGCCCGTACCCCTCGACAAGCTGTTCGGCACCTTCCACGACGGCACCCCCGAGGCCCACGCCCGAATGCGCCAACGCATGAGAGCCCGCCGCGGCCGGTAGCGGCGCGCCGACCGCGCCCCCGCGCGGCCGCGACTACCGGGCCACGGTTCGCGGTCCCTTGCCGCCGTGTACTGAGGGCTCGGCGCACCACTGCTGTCGCAACACGGCGAGGCGATCGAGCACTTCGCTGGACAGGCCGAGTATCTCCCCGAGGACGGCCTCGTCCAGACGGTGACGGACCGGGTCTCCGGCCGCCTCGTGCGCCGGCCGGAGGTCGCGGACGGCCAACTCGTCGAACGCCTCCGAGGCCCTGTCGATCTGCTCGGGCTCCAGCCGGCGGGGGTCGGCGGAGACCAGGTCGCCCAGCCTCGTGATGGTCAGCACGGCGCGGCCCTGCTGTTGGCGGGTGCCCAGCCACCAGAAGCCGATCAGGCCGAGAGTGGTGTTCATCCAGAGCGCCGCCAGCTTCTCGCGCCTCGCCACCTCGCCGTCGTCTCGCCCGCTGAGCCGGTAGCTCGGCCACGCCCGTCCACCCACCGCGGGGCCGGGCGTGAGACAGCATGCCAGCGACTGCGAGTTGAGCTGGAAGTCCAGGCTGATGTGCAGCCGCGTGGCGGTGGCCCAGACGGCCAGCGCACGATCGCGTTGGCCGGGACGGACCGTCCCCTGGCTGTCGGGTTCCACCGTCAAGCGCCGCTCCCGCCCGGCGTCGTGGCTCCACAGCACCGGGTACGACGGCGGCGCCTCGTTCCAAGGCAGCGGACCGACATCGAACGGACCCCTCGGCACGCCCGCCTTGGACAGGGCGGGACCAGAGATGTCGAGATGGTAGGGGCCCCGCTCGCCAAGTTCGGCCAAGGGCGCCAGCGGCAGGTACCGGTCCTCAAGGCCAGGCAGTCGCAAAGCTCCCTGAGCCAGGGCGGCGGCCGCCTCGATCACATCCGGGTTGGCCACCCCCACACAGCCGCCGTCGCCCCACCCACCGAGCGTGTAGCAGCCGATCACCTCGTCCCCGAGTTGCAGCCTGCCGGAGGCCCGGCCGGCGACTCCCGCTCCGTCGCTGCCGGGCGGGTCCTCGGCGGGGTCGGTGGCCGCGGCCCTCTCCGCTGCCGCTGCGGCGGCCGCGGCGATCGCTCGGGCCGTCTCAGCGGCCGCGACCGGGTGGTGCGGCCTCTCCTTGAGGCTGATCCAAACGACGGCATCATCGCCGGGCACGACATCGCGCTCCGTCTTCCGCGTGGCGACGACCAGCGCCTCGGCCATCCCCGTGTCGGCCGAGAAGGCGCGGTCGGTCGAGCCGGCCGAGGCGATGGTCACCACCAGCGCGCGGGCGTATCCCTCCCGCAGGATGTCACGAGCGGCCTGCCAGGAACCGCCAGACGCCACCGCGGCCGGAAGCACCAGCGCGACGACGCCGCCCGGCATGACCTTGGCGTCGGCCAGGTCGATGAAGTTGGACGCCAGGCCGGCGTTGCCGTGCCCGGCGCGACTCTTCAGGCCTCGACAGACGTGGTCGAGGCGGGCCGCCATCTGTAGCTGCTCCGACTCGTTGGTGTCGAACCCCGCGAACGCGGGGCGGGGAACTCCGGCGGCGGCGCCCTCGTGATTGGTGGAACGGGTGAAGGGCGGGTTCATGATCACCACGTCGAGGCTGGCGTCGGGCACCTCCGCCTCGCTGCCCAGTGCCTCGGAGGACCGCTCGCCGCCACCGGAGGCAACCGAGCGGCCCGTGCCGAACAGCGACAGCACCTGCTCGTTGCCCAGCAGCTCCAGCGAACCGATGGCCGCTGGGCGCAGGGAGCTCTGACGACCGTAGGGCATCGTGTACACACGCGTATTGCCGAATGGGACCGACGGGTGCACGCCCGAGAGCATCGACGCGGTCAGGTGAGTGGCCGCCGGCATGATGTCGGCGCCGATCAAGCAGGCCTCCATCATCTCCGCGTGCAGTGCCTCGTCATCTCCGCCCCCTCGTCGATAGCGAGCGGCGACCGCTCGGTATGCCGCCGACAGCAGGGCGCCGGTGCCGCAGGCCAGGTCCGCCAACCGCAGGCCGGTGACCTCGGCCCGGCTGCCGAAATCGCAGGTGAGACGACCGACCGCGAGCTCAGCCAGCAGCGTCGCGGAGGCCGGCCGGGTGTAGAAGGTCGCCAGGAACTTGCGATCGGAGATCAGCCTTCCGAACATCTGTCCGGCCAAGTCACCAGTCGTGACCGCTCCGAGGCCGGCCATGTCCTCAGCCACATCGACGAGGCGGTCGAGCACCTCGGAGGCCGCGGGTGGAGGAAGTGCCGAGACGATGTCGTGGGCGACCGCGAATATCGGCCAGTAGTTGACGCTCAGGATCCGCTGCCAAGCCGACAGCACCCGCCGCTTGGAGAGACCGCCGGCACCGCTGCGCAGCGACGGATCCGACGGTCCGACCACCTCGGGGTGCGTGCCGGCGACCGCGGTCTGGAACACCAAGGCGTTGGCACAGATCGCCATCGCCATGCGCCGTGTCTGCTCGCCGTCGTCCTGGCGCAACGACTCCGCCACTCGCGCCAGCACCGCGGTGTGGCGCGCGCCGAGCCTGTCGAGGATGGCGGCCGCGTCGTTGACGCCGTGCTCCAGCAGGAGCGCCCCCTGGGCTACGGCCGACTCCGGGATTAGCACCCGCTCGACGAGCCCGGCTATCTCGTCGACGCCGCCCGTCAGCCAGCCCGTCGACGGGAAGCGGACCGCCCCGGCGGGCCCGCCGGCCGGCGCCGGCGCGACATCCGTCGTGTAGCAACAGAACCGGTACGGCGCCGACGACACGAGATCGTGCAGGCGCCCGCCCGGAGAGTCCCGCAGCTCCAACGGCACGCGCACGGCCAGGACGGACGCGACGGCCCGACCGGTCGCGTCGATTATCGCACCGAGCCGTCCGGCCGCGTCCGATTCCACGCCGCGGGCCGGCTCGTACTCGGTCTCGATCACGACCGGCGCCCCGACCTCGCCGGTCAGCAGAATGTCGGGCCGGCGGGAGGCCGCACCGCGGAACACGCCGGTCGCCTCAGCCAGCACCGCCGACCCGCCCCACCGGGGATGTCGGTCGCGCAGGGCGCCCGCAAACTCGGCGTTGAACGCGCTCTCAGAGATTCGAGAAGCCACGAAACGACCCTAGCTTCGTGCTGAGGCACGCCAGCGCATTCCCGCCTCGCGAGCCTCGGGGCCTACGCGTCTTCGGCGTGTTCGCGAATCGCGGAGTCGAATTCTCGGAGCGTCGGCCCGTCGAAGCAAACGAAACGTACTTTGCGGACCAGGGTCGACGCGGCGCGCACGGCCGCCACGGCGATCCGTGCGGCCTCCCTCGGCGGAAAGCCGCGGGCGCCGGCGCCGAGGGCGGGAAAGGCCACGCTCTCGGCAGCGACCTCGTCGGCGCAGGCCAGGCAGGCCTGGTAGCACCACCCGAGCAGAAGCGGCTCGCCGTCGGTTCCGTCATGCCAGCGCGGCGCCACGGTGTGGATGATCCAATCGGCCGACAGTCCGAAGCCCTGCGTGATCTTGGCCTCCCCGACGGTGCAGCCACCGAGTGCGATGGTGTGCGCCATGAGCTCGGGGCCGGCGCCGCGATGGACCGCGCCGTTGACGCCCTTCCCGGGGGCGAGGTCCTTGTTGGCCGAATTGACGATGGCATCGACGTCTTCGTCCGCGACGTCGCCCACTACGGCCTCAAGGGCGGGCCGGCGCGAAGTGATCGTTGGCAGCAAGGGGGGCGTCGGCTCGCCGGAAACGTGCAGAATCAGATCCCGCAGACCGTCCATCTCCTGCTGGTAGTTGATGTTGTCGGGGTCGAAATCTCCCCTGCCGTGCTCGGGGTCGCTCTCGATCACGGCCGACGTGGGCACGAAGGCCGAGGTTCCGATGTTGGTTTCTTTGGCCGCGAAGACGACCTCGTAGATGCCGTTGCCCGTCCAGCTCCGGTGCAGGTACAGCCGGTCGTCCTCCATGTAGGCGAGCCACTTGTCGTTCATGTCCATCGGCACGTAGCCGCGGGCGACGGCCTGCATGTCGGCCTGCGACAGCATCATCGGCGGCGGCGGCAGCCTCACCGGCGCCCGGATTGGCGTGGTCCTCCAGGCCTGGGCGGTGGCGGCGTCCTCGGGCGGCCCGTCGGATCCCCACAACGCCTGGACGAACAGGCTCGGTACTGCCTCGCCTGGCTCCGCGGCATCGTTGCCGGAACTGGTCGCTTGGTCGGCCGTGTCCTCAGTCATTGGAACCTCGCTGCTGCCGTTGTCGCTGCGGTCCATACAACCATGAGGGTGTGACGTCCGTCATTGCCGGCACGCCCGCTGCCGATGCCGCGCTGACTGCATCCAGCCGGCGGACGCTCCGCTACGGCGACGGCAGTAGCGTGCGGGCATGGACATGCTGCAGCGCTACCGGGCGCGGCTGGGGGCCTCGGTCAGCGGGCTGTTCTCCCACGGCGAGATGCCCCTGCAGCGCACCGCCGACTATCCCGGCGACGCCGGACTGTGCGGGCCGGGCTCGGTGAGCTGGAAGGCGATCGGCGACGTGAGCGTGTTCGTGGGAGCCATCCGGGCGCTGCTGATCCAAGCGGCCCATCCCGAGGCGGTGGCCGGCGTCGACGACCACAGCCGCTACCGCGACGACCCCATGGGGCGCCTCAACCGCACCGCCTTCTACGTGACGTCGGCAACCTTCGGCGCCATGCCCGAGGTGGAGGAGGCGGTAGACCGCGTAAGGGCCGCCCACCAAGGCGTGAGCGGCACATCGCACCGGGGCCTCGCTTATGACGCCACCATGCCGGAGCTGGCCGCCTGGGTGCACAACACCCTCACCGAGTCGTTCCTGGTGTCGTACCGCGAGTTCGGCCCGGGGCTCACCGAGGCCGAAGCCGACCGGTTCGTGGTGGAGCAGTCGCAGGTGGGAGCAATGCTCGGGGCCGCTCCCCTGCCCCAGACCGCGGCGGAGCTGCACGGCTGGGTCCGCTCCCATCCCGCGCTGGCGCCCAGCCCCGGGATGCGGTCGGCGGTGGACTTCCTGCGGCAGCCGCCCCTGCCCGCCCGCCAGAGGCTCGGCTACGGAGTGCTGATGCGGGGAGCGATCAGCACCATGCCCCCGGAGCTGACCAGCGTGCTCGGCCTCGAGTCCCGCCCCGGCGCCCGCCTGACCACGACCACGCTGCTGACGTTCCTGCGCTGGGGACTCCGCAACAGCCCCTCATGGCGTGCGGCCCTGGACCGCTGCGGCGCCCCCTACGATCCGTCCAAGTTCCGGGAGATGCCCCGACCGTGACCATCGAGCCCGACGCCGACACGCCGGGCACCGGCCGCGGCCGTGGCGAGCCTGCAAAGGGCGACGACGAGAGCTTCTCGGCGGGGGTGAACCTGAAGGGGTCGTTGCGCGAGGCCATGCAGGCTCCGCCGACGGTGTACGAGATCGTGGGAGGCCAGCGGTTCTTCGACGAGCTTGTCGACCGCTTCTACGACGCGGTCGAGGACGACCCGCTGCTGCGTCCCATGTACCCGCGCGGCATGGGGCCGTCCCGGCGGAGGCTGGCTGGCTTCCTGGCCCAGTACTGGGGCGGGCCACCCCACTACAGCGAGGAGCGCGGCCACCCCCGCCTGCGGATGCGGCACTTCCCCTTCGCCATCGGCCCCGCCGAGCGCGACGCCTGGATGGCGCACATGACCGCCTCGCTCGACGCCGCCACCATCGCCGACGGCACCGGGCGTCCACTGCCTGACGAGATCCGGGCCGCCATGTTCGACCACTTCGACAGCGCGGCCACCCACCTGATCAACCATCCGGCGGACTAGCGCCGCTCGGCCGCTCGACGACCGAACAACCTGCATGTTTCCGCCTCTGCGGTGGATTCTTGACAGAAGTTCGCCCTGGCCAGCCCAGCTCAGGAGGTCAGTCCGCCGGAGGGGTGAGCAGGTGGCGGCCGCCGAAGACCTTGGGCGGGTGAATGCGGCCGTCGTGCTGCACCAGGTCCCCGTGCACCCACACCGCGTCGATGCCGTCGGGCGGCACCAGCGGATCCTCGTAGCTGTTGCGCTCGGTGACCCGGTCCCAGTCGAACAGCACCAGTGAGGCGTCCGCTCCCTCTCGAAGCACTGGGCTCGGCAGGCCCATGAACACGCACGGCAGCACCGCCAGCCGGTGCACGATCTCGGCCACACCGATGCCCAACTCCCGGGCCATGCGCAGCGCCTTGGGGAAGGATCCCAGCGATCGGGGGTGGGGCTTCTGGCCCGGTCCCGGCATCAGCCCGTCGGTGCACAGCGCCATGTTCGGGCGGCGGAAGAACTTCTCCACGGTGGCCTCGTTGCCGTAGTGGCTGATGATGGACACCTCGCCCCGGTTGTGAAGGAAGAAGTCGCAGACCGCGTCGTGGGCCTCCATCGAGTTCATGTCGGTCACCCCTGCGGCCAGCACGACATCCGAGAAGCGCTTGCCCAGGAAGTCGTCGCCCACGCCCTCGAGCACCCCCGCGATCTGGACGCCTTCCAACCCGCCGCAGAAGGCCACGAAGTTGTCCCAGCCGGAGCTGTCGGCGTAGATCTTCTCGAAGGCGAATCGGCGCACGTCGTCGTCGGTCAGCCGGGCCATGAACTCGGCTCGGGTGCCGGAGCGCACCTCCGGCGGGAACAGCGCGTCGGCGGTGGTGCTGCCCGCGGTATAGGGGTACATGTTGCCCAGGGTCGGCACCGAGCCGGCCGCGTCGTCGAGTTTGGTCGCCACGTCGCCGAACCGGTCCCAGTTGCGGCGGCCCGCGATCTTGGAGTGCTCGCTGCAGTAGCCGCCCCCGCCCTCGACCGCGGCGGTGATCACCTCATTGAGAGCCTCGATGATGTCATCGCTCTCCGACCGCAGGTGGGGGTACAGGGCGCCCGGTTTGACCTCATTGAACGCCCGCACCAGGGCGGTGATCTCCCGCTGGTCGGAGTACACGGCCGGGTTGTAGACGAGCCCGGTGGAGAGGCCCAGGCACCAGGGCGCCTCCCGGCGCACCACCTCGGCCATATCCCGGATCTGGGGGTCGTCGGCCGTCCGGTCGAGGTTGCCCATGACCGTGCGCCGCACCGCGCTGTGGCCCAGGTGCATCCCCAGGTCGGTGACCGACCGGCCGGCGTGCCACCGCAGGAACTCCTCCATCGTCGTCCAGGGCCACCGGCCGCCGCCGGCGGGGTCGTCGCCGTCGGGATCGCCCGCCGCTCCCGCCATACCGTCGAGGGGGGCGAGCTGCGCGGCGTACTCGGCTCGCTGATCGGGCGCCACCGGCGCGGGGGACAGACCGTCCACGCCGCAGATCCGCTTGGTGACACCGCCCCGCACGGCCATCTCGCAGCTGATGGGGATGCCGTGCTCGCCGACACGGGTGCCGGCCAGGGCACCGTGGTTGTGGGTGTCCACGAAGCCGGGAGCCAGCACCCGGCCATCGGCATCGATGGCGCGTTCCGCTCCGGCGGCTGCGCTGGGGGGCACCTCGCCCAGATGGACGACCCGGTCACCGTCGATCAGCGCATCACCGCGACAGGGCTCGGTGGCCCCGTCGCCGGCGACGATCAGCGCATCGGTGATCAGTTGCCGCACAGCCTCACGGTATCCGGGCCGACCCGCGCCGGCCGCGCCCTGCTACGCGAATTGGCAGCGCTCAGCGCCCATTTCGGCACCCTCCGCTGCCAATTCGGACCCGGGTCAGAGTTCGTGGGCGAAGGTGGCGAGGTCGCGGACCGAGGCGGCGTACACCTCGGGCATGGCGCCCGGCATCAGCAGGTCGCCGGAGTGGCAGGTGCCGTTGACGGTGCGACAGAAAGTGGGCACGCCAGCCTGCACCAGCTTGCGGTAATAGTCGAGCCCCTCGTCGCGCAGCGGGTCGAGCTCGTTCACGGAGATCACATGGGGCGGCATGCCGACCAGATCGTCCACCGAGGCGTGCCATGGCCAGGCCAGCGGGTTGGTCAGGTTGGCTGCGCCCGGGTCGTAGGCCTCCACGAAGTAGCCCATCATGTCGTTGGCGATGAAGTACCCGTCGTTCTCCTGCAGCGACGGCAGCTCAGGCGGCAGGCCGGCGTAGGTGCCCGAGATGTAGGGGCACTGGGCGTACACGCCGTCGATCCGGTCGAGACGGCCTTCGCGGCGGGCCTTGAGCGACGTGGCCAGAGTGAGGTTGCCGCCGCCGGACTCGCCCGA
Source organism: Acidimicrobiaceae bacterium (assembly GCA_009844405.1). Taxonomy (GTDB): domain Bacteria; phylum Actinomycetota; class Acidimicrobiia; order Acidimicrobiales; family Aldehydirespiratoraceae; genus Aldehydirespirator. The sequence continues at coordinate 19,005 of VYBO01000095.1, read as the reverse complement.
CACCACGAGCTGGGACAGCCCGAGTTCGTCCCGGCGGGCGTGCATCCATTCCAGCGCCGAGGTGCAGTCGTTCAGGGCTGCGGGGAACGGATGGCAGCCGAGCGCCCCGGCCGCGTTGCGGAACTCAATCCCGATCACGACCAGATCCAGCGCCGCCAGCTCGTCGCGCCAGCGCCGGTAGGAGGCGCCCGTGGCGGACAGGATCACCATGCCCCCACCGTGGATGTGCAGGATTCCCGGACGCGGGCCGGCGCTGCCGGTCGGACGGTGGATATAGAGGCTGATGTCGTTGCTATCGACGCCGGAGATAACCTCGGTGCGCGACTCCACGCCCTCGACGGGAGGCAGCGCCTCGAACAGGATGTCGAAGAGTTGCTCGAAACCCGGCTCGCCCAGGGCCGCCAGGGCTCGGATGTCCTCCAACGACGACTCGCCGGTGAGGGGGACGGGATCGGCCCGCCCGGCCAGGCCCAGCGGCTCGAGCGCCGCCACCATGCGTGGATCTGCGCGGGGGTCGGTGGCCAGTGTCATCTCGGGATCACCCAGCCGTCCGGGAAGGTTGAACTGCACAGTCGTGGTGGTGTCCATGGACATCTCCGATCTCGCGGGCCGGGTCCGGACCGGCGCTAGACGGCCGAACCCTAACGTCTCCGGCCGGACCGCAAGGCAACGAGCCGGATGAGGCCCGCTGGGGGGTTGCCGACCACCGTCAGGGCAGACTCCCCGCCGTGAATGGCCCGGACGACCGCATGGGGCCTAGAGAGTTCATCTGCTACGTGGCGCTGTTGAGCGCCATGGTCGCCCTGGCCATCGACATGCTGCTGCCTGCATTCGAACAGATGCGGGCGGCGTTCAACCTCCCCGAGGACTCCACCAGCCTGGCCCTGACGATGACCCTGTTCTTCATGGGTGTGGCCGTCGGCACGCTGTTCTACGGACCGATCTCCGACGCGGTCGGACGCAAGCGGGTCGTGCTGGCCAGCACGATCATGTATGCGGTGGCTGCCACGGTGGCCGCGCTGGCGCCGTCGCTGGCGGTCGTGTACGCCAGCCGCTTCGCCTGGGGGCTGGCCGCCGCCGGGCCGCGCACCCTGTCCCAGACCATCGTCCGGGACCGCTTCCTCGGGACAGCCATGGCCCGCGTCATGACACTGGTCCAGGCCGTCTTCTTCATCGGGCCGATCGTGGCCCCGGTCATCGGGAAGGCCCTGGTGGAGTTCGGCTCCTGGCGCTGGGTGATGGCGTTCGGAGTGATCACCGGGCTGGCTGCGCTCCTGTGGTCGGTGCGCCTGGCCGAGAGCCTCGCGCCGGAGGCCCGCCGGCCCCTGCGACTCGGTGCCGTGCTCGTCGGATTCCGTACCGTGCTCCGCAACCGCACCGCCACCGGCTACATGCTGGCCAACACCTTCGTGTTCGCGGCGTTCTACTCGTTCCTGGCCAGCACAGAGCTGATCTTCTCGGCCGTTTACGGCCGGCCGGAGTGGTTCGTTCCGTACTTCACCGCCATGAGCGTGGCCGCGGCGCTGACCGCCGTGGGCGTCAATCGCGTGCTGCGCTCGATCGAGGCGAGACGGGTCGCGCTCGGAGCGGGGACCCTCTACTCGGCGGTGTCGGCGGCGCTGCTGGGCGTCGCCGTCGCCGGCAACGGCGTCCCTCGCCTCCTGGTGTGGCTGGCGCTGTTCAGCATGGCCAACTGCTGCCACACGGCGTTCTTCCCGACCTGCATCAGCCTCGCGCTGGAGCCGATGGGAAAGCTGGCGGGCACGGCCTCGTCGGTGATCGTCTTCAGCACGTCGATGCTGGGGGCGCTGCTGGCCTCCTTCACCGACCGGGCCATCGAGGACACCGTCATGCCGATCAGCGTCGCCTATCTCGTCTACAGCCTGATAGCGCTGGCCTGCCAGTTCTGGGCCCGCGCCGACGCGTCGCCGTGAGCGAGCCACTGCGCCGGATGAGCGAGCGGGAGTTCGTGCTCCTCATGGGAGTGCTGACCGCCCTGTCGGCAATGGCGATCGACATCACCTTGCCGGCGTTCGCGGAGATGCGTCCCGCCTTCGGCCTCGACGACGACTCCACCCGGCTGTCGCTCACCGTGACCCTGTTCCTGATGGGTGCGGGGGTCGGGCACCTGTTCTACGGCCCCATCGCCGACGCAGCGGGGCGCAAGCCGACGCTCGCCGGAGGCTTGCTGATGTACGCCGCGGCTGCGCTGGCGGCAGCGCTGGCCCCGTCGCTCGGCGTTCTGTACACCGCCCGCTTCGTGTGGGGGTTTGCCGCCGCGGGCCCCCGGGTCCTGACGCAGGCGATCGTGCGCGACCGCTTCGCCGGCACGGCCATGGCCCGGGTGATGACGCTCATCCAGACGGTCTTCTTCATCGCGCCGATCACCGCACCGGGCATCGGCAAGGCCTTGGTCGTGATCGGCTCATGGCGCTGGGTGATGGCCTTCGGGGTGGTGACCTCGCTGGCGGCTGTGGCGTGGATACTGCGCCTCGACGAGACCCTTGACCCTGCCCACCGGCGGCCTCTGCGGCTGGGGCCGATGCTGGCGGGCTTCCGGTTCGTGATCGCCAACCGCACCGCTCTGGGCTACACGCTCATGGTCACGTTCGGCTTCGGGGCCTTCCTGGCGTACCTGGGCAGCACCGAGCTGATACTCAGCGACGTGTACGACCGCTCGAGCTGGTTCGTGCCTTACTTCACGGTGGCAGGCGTGGTGGCGGCAGTCGTTGCTCTGAGCAGCAACCGTCTACTGCACCGGATACACGCCCGTCGACTGACGCTGGGCGCGGGCAGCGCGTTCGCGGCGGTGTCGGCCGTGTTGTTCGCAGTAACGGTCGCGGCTGGCGGGCTGCCTCCGTTCGGGGTGTGGCTGGTGCTGTTCAGCCTGGCCAACGCCATTCACGTGGCGGTGTTCCCGTCCGGGGTCTCCTTGGCCATGGAACCGATGGGAGAGATGGCCGGCACGGCCGCGTCGGCGATCGGGGTCAGCACCTGGATGCTGGGCTCGCTGCTGGCCTCGTTCACCGACCGGGCCATCGACGGCTCGGTGATGCCGATCGGCGTCGCGTATCTGACCTACACCGCGATCGCGCTGGCCTGCCAGCTCTGGGCCCGCGGCGGCTGAGCGTCCTACCGACCGGAGCCGGGAGTCACTGCTGTTGCTGGCTCTGCTGGTGGCGCCAGTTCGGGGCCGGCGGCGAGGCGACCTCTGCCCGGGCCGGGCCCGGGCCGTCCACCGGGCTCAACTGCGGTTCGTCCTGCCTTCCGATCACCACCTCCGCGTCCACCTCCGCCGTTCCCGACCCAGTGAAGGCGCCCCGCACCGGCGGTACGTCGCCGTAGTCGCGCCCCCGGCCGATGACTACGTGGCGCTCACCGACCTCGCCTCCGTTGGTCGGGTCGAGGGCCCACCAGCCCCATCCGGGCAGGGCCGCCTCGATCCAGGCGTGGGTCTGCACGCTCACCACGTCGGAGTCCTCGGCGTCCGGCGCGGTCTCGTCGGCCGCGAACAGATAGCCCGACACGTAGCGGGCGGGGATTCCCGCGCTGCGCAGCATCCCGGTCGCCAGATGGGCGAAGTCCTGGCACACGCCCGCACCGCCCTCGAGCACCTCGGTCAGCGTGACGCCGATGTCGGTGACGCCCTGGCGGTAGGCCAGAGCCCCCCTGACGTCGGCCACTACCGCCCGGACCATGCCCTGAACCGCAGACTCCCCCGCCACCGCCGACGCGGCCCGCCGCTCGACGGCGTCGCCACTGGCCCACTGCACGTGATGGGACGGAGCCAGGAACTCGAGGTGGGCGATCTGGAAGTCGGGGTCGATCAGCATGGCGGCGGCCACGGCCTCGTCCGGCGCCGGGCGCGGCTCGGTCTCCACCGTGGCCTCAGCCAGCAGTTCCAGCTCGGTGTGGGGCGTGCGGATGCCGAGGTGCTCGACGGTGGTCCCCCAGTAGTCGGACAGCGGGAGAACCTGAAGCTCGGGGCGCGATGTCAACCGGTAGGACAGCACCTGCTGGTGCTCGTCGTGCAGGGGCCGCACCCGCACCTCGTTCTGCGACTCGGTCACCGGCTCCGAGTAGCGGAAATACATCCGGTAGGCGATCCCGAGCCTCATCGCGCCCCTCCCCCAGGCGCTGCGCCGGGGCGGATGTACTGGGAGCGCACGGTGGCCATGGCCAGTGGCGGCACGATGCCGGTGTGCACGTCGCTGGCCAGCTCCAGGAACTGTGCCAGGAAGTCCTGCAAGGTCGGCACGGGCGCGGCAACCATGGCCTCCTCGATCTCGCCGAGCTCCAGGCGGGCTCGCAGCAGGGCGGCCTTGCGGCGGGGGCGGTCCAGGGCCACGGCGGTGGTAGCCAGTCCGGTGAGGCACTCCTCGGCCCGGTCGAGACACGTGAGCACCGAGCGGGGCAGGTCGACGGCATGCAGCAGGTAACGCACCACGCTGTCGAAGTCGGGGGCGTTGCCGTGCTGGCGGTGGTAGGCCTGAAGCGAGCTGGTGAGGCGCAGCATCCGGGTGGCGTCCATCACGCCACGGGAACCGGTATGGCTCGCCTCGAGCAGGCCCACGGTGAAGATCGACCGTTCCAGCATCCGCCCGAGGACCGCGAAGGCGTGGCCCTCGTCGCGCCTCATGCCCTCGTTCAGGATGCCCGATATGGCCAGGCAGGCCCGGCGGACCATCAGCAGGACCTCGTGGAGCCCAGCCGCCGCGGCGTTGGCGTGGCCAAGGAACGGGAACCTCAGGAACAGGCCGTTGGCCTCCTCCCACAGCTCTATCGGTATGCGGTCCCTGACCGTTCGCAGGTTCTCGCGGACCGCGACCACGGCCGACACCACCGAGCCCGGATTGTCGGTGTCCGAGAGCAGGAAGGCGATGAGCTGCGGCTGGCTCTCCAGTGGCCCGACCGCCTCCAGCTCGTCCTGGAGGCCGAGGGTCCTCACCAGCATCTCGCCCTCGGCGGTGGCCTCGCCCGTGCGCAGATGGGTGATCGAGTTGGCCGCGTAGTTCAGGCACCGGGACGTGTTCTCGGCCCGCTCCAGGTAGCGGCCCGCCCACAGCAGCGACTCGGCGTGCCGGGCCAGGATCACGGTGCCGCCCTGAACATGAACGGGACCGCTGGAGTCATGGCATGCCGGGGAGTCACGACGCCTCGGCGGCCAGGATCCAGGTGTCCTTGGAGCCGCCGCCCTGGGAGGAGTTGACGATCAGAGACCCGCGCCTCATGGCCACCCGGGTGAGCCCGCCGGGAAATACCTGGGTCCGCTCGCCGGTCAGCACGAACGGCCGCAGGTCCAGATGGCGGGGCTCGAGGCAGTCCCCGGCCAGCGAGGGCACCGTGGACAGCTGCACCAGCTCCTGGACGATCCAGCTGCGGGGGTCGGCCTCGATCGTGGCCCGGGCCTCGTCGAGTTCCTGCTCGGTGGCGTGGGGACCGATCAGCACCCCGTAGCCGCCGGACTCGCCGACCGGCTTGGCCACCAGTTCGCCCAGCCTGGCCAAGGCGTCGGCGCGCTGGTCGGGATCCCACATCATGTAGGTGGGCACGTTGTCGATGATCGGCTCTTCGTCAAGGTAGTACCGGATCAGCTCGGGCACGTAGGGATAGACGCCCTTGTCGTCGACGACGCCGTTGCCGAGCGCGTTGCACACCGTCACCGTGCCGGCCCGCAGCGCGCCGAGCAGCCCCGGCACGCCCAGCGTCGAGTCAGGCCTGAAGGCCACCGGGTCGAGGAAGTCGTCGTCGATGCGCCGGTAGATCACGTCCACCTTGACCAGCCCCTCGATGGTGCGTGAGTAGACGGCGTGGTCGTCGACCACCAAGTCGCGGCCCTCCACCAGCTCGACCCCCATCGAGCGGGCCAGGAAGGCGTGCTCGAAGTAGGCCGAGTTGAAGATGCCCGGGGTCAGCACCACGATGTGCGGGGAGTCCCGCCCGTCGGGCGCCATCGATTCCAGCGTCGAGCGCAGCATCCTGCCGTACTGCTCGGTGGGCTCCACCGGATGGTCGTAGAACAGCCAGCTGCAGGCCTTGGCCATGGCCGCCCGGTTCTCGATCACATAGGAGATGCCGCTGGGGCTGCGCAGGTTGTCCTCCAGGACGCGGTAGCGGCCGTCGGCGGCCCGGACCACGTCGATGCCGGCGATGTTGCAGTGCGCGGAATGGGGGACCCGGATGCCCACGGCGTTGCGCTCGAAGCCCTGCGACGACACGACCAGCCACCGGGGCACCACGCCGTCGGCGATGGCCTGGCCGCCACCGTTGTACAGGTCGGCCAGGAAGCAGTTCATGGCGGCCACCCGCTGGCTCAGGCCCCGGGACAGCTCGTCCCATTCGGCCGCGGCGATGATCCGGGGGAACAGGTCCATGGGCCAGATGCGCTCGGTTCCCTCCTCCTCGCTGTAGACGGTGAAGGTGATCCCCTGGCGGCGGAACTCGTCGGCGACGAGGTTCTCGAGTCGCTTCACCTCGTCGATGTCGAGCTCGCGGAACCGCTCGACTATCCGGCGGTAGGGGCCCCTCACCGCTCCGTCGGCGTCGAACGCCTCGTCGAACGCGCCGCCCGGCTGGTACCGGTCGAGCAGCCCGCTCGCTTGTTGACGGGACGGCTCACCCACGGCCGGCCATCGTAGATCACCGCCCGGCGCCGGACGGGAGCGCGGGACTGTGCGCAGGCCGGTCAGCCCGCGGTCTTGGCCTGCTCGAAGATCACCTTCTTGAGGACGTCGTTGGTCGAGAATCGCCCGATCGGTCCGGTCGAGTAAACCGCATTGACGATGGCGCCCGAAGGATCCACCAACCAGCCGGTGGCGTGCAGGAAGGTGCGATCACCCTCCTGGATGAATGCGCCGGTGGACCGGGCCACGGCCACCCCATCCAGCCCGGCGACCGTCTTCACGTAGCCCAGCCGGAGCCCGGCGGCGAGCTCGGCCGTGCGCTCGACGCTGTCCACCGAGCCGGCGACCACCCGGACGCCCAGGTTCTTCAACAGGTTCGCGCTGTGATCGAAGTCAACCAACTGTTGACGGCAGTACGGTCACCAGTGGCCCCGGTACAGCAGCACCGCGGCCCAGGAGTCGGCCACCAGGTCGGCGATGTCGACGCGGTTCCCGTCGAGGTCCTCGGCCGCGATGGCGGGCAATCGGTCTCCGTTGTTGAGCACGGGTCCTCCCCGGTGTGGATGCGACCGCGGGTGACGGCCGGGCACCACGTTAGCGACCGCAGCCCGAGCCGGACCCCTCCGGCGAGCGGCCGCCGGGAGAGGCCCCAGCCGGAAGGGACGGATAGCTTGCGCTCCATGAACATTGCTGAAGTGCACGAGTCGGTCCTGGAGACAGTCAGCGACGGCGAGCCTCTGGCTGTGCCCCGCGTGCGGCCCGGTGACGGGGGATCCCACCCGCTGATCGTGATGTTCATGGACAAGCCCGGCATCCGGGACGCTCTGCGCGCCTTCTGCAGGCGCCTCGCCGGCCACGGCTACGACGTGATCCTGCCGGACCTCTACCACCGCCACGGGCGTATGGTCGGCTACGGCCCGGCCGAGGCGGCCGCCGACCCGGGCGCCCAGGACCACATGATGATGCTGTTGAGGTCGCTCACCGACGAGGGCATCCAGAACGACCTCGACGCGGCCTTGGACGCAGTGGCGGCCGACCGGCCCGCGGGGTCCATGGCACCCGCCGGCTGCATCGGCTTCTGCCTGGGGGCTCGGGCCGTGTTCCGGGCCATGATGCGCCTGCCCGGCCAGTTCACCGCCGGTGCGATGTGGCATCCGTCTTTCCTCGTGGACGGTGAGACCGACTCCCCCCACCTCACCGCCGGCCAGCTGGCCGGCTCGCTCTACGTGGGCTTCGGCGAGGCCGACCGGATGATGAGCGTGGCCAGCATGGGGCCGTTCATCGAGGCGGTGTCCGCCCTGGGCGACCGGGCCGTAGTCGACATCCTGCCCGGCGCGGACCACGCCTACACCTGGCCCGACGCGCACACCTACAACAAAGCCGCCGCCGAGCGGGCCTGGTCCCAGACGCTGGCCCTGTTCAGTTCGGTGCTGGCCCCAGCCCGTAGCTGAACCTCCCACCGCGAATTGGCAGCATTTTGCCCCCGATGGGGCACATTCTGCTGCCAATTCCGTTCCGAACCGGCTGACCACCTCGAACTGGCAGCATTTTGCCCGCTATGGGCACATTCTGCTGCCAATTCCGGGAGGCATTGGCGGGCATCGCTGCCGCCGTAGGGTTGTGAGCCGTGCGCGACCCCTCGGTGAAGTACCAGACTGTCGACGATCTGCGCCGGCGGGCGCGGCGCCGCACTCCCCGCTTCGCCTGGGAGTACCTCGACAGCGGCGAGGGCGACGAGCGGGCCACCGCCCGCAATGTCGAGTCCCTCCGGCGAGTGCTGCTCACGCCGCGGTTCCTCAAGGGCCTGCTGGAGCCCGACGTCAGCACCGAGCTGTTCGGGGTCCGCTACTCGCTGCCGGTGGGAATCGCTCCCATGGGCTTGACCGGGTTGATGTGGCCCGCCGCCGACACCGCCCTGGCCGATACCGCGGCCCGCTGCAGCATCCCCCTCGTGGCCAGCACGGTGAACACGGCCGACGTCTCGGTGCTGGGGCCGCGAACGCAGGGCATGGGCTGGTTCCAGCTCTACCCTCCGAGGGACACCGACATTCGGGAAGACCTGCTGAACCGAGCCCACCGGGCCGGGTTCAGCGTCCTGGTGGTCACCGCCGACGTCCCGGCTCGGGCCCGCAGGGAGCGCCAGAGCAGGCAGCGGGTCTCGATGCCGCCCCGGATCACGCCCCGCCATGTGGCCCAGGCCGCGCTGAGGCCGGCCTGGACCCTCGGGCTGCTGCGCAACGGCATTCCCCGGTTCCACACCCTAGAGCACTACGTGGACCGGGCGACGCTCCGGGAGCTGGCCGGCTTCGTGGGCGCCAGCCTGGGCGGCACCCTGTCGTGGGACTACCTGGCCGAGACCTGCGAGCTGTGGCCCGGCCCGGTGGTGGTCAAGGGGATCCTGCACCCCGACGACGCCGCCCGCTGCGTCGTCGCCGGCGCCGACGCGGTGGTGGTGTCCAACCACGGAGGGCGCCAGCTCGACGCTGCGCCCGCGGCGATCGAGGCCCTGGGACCGGTCATAAAACGCATCGACGGGAGGGTGCCGGTGCTGTTCGATGGCGGCATCCGCAGCGGACTCGACATCGCCCGGGCGCTGGCCCTCGGCTCCGACTTCACTTTCACCGGCCGGTCGTTCATGTTCGGCCTGTGCGCCCTGGGCGCCCGGGGCGCCGACTTCGTGGTGTCCATGTTCGAGCAGCAGCTGACCAGCGTCATGCACCAGCTCGGCTGCGAGCGCCTGGCCGAACTCCGAGACCGCGACCCCCGATTCGCCCCCGCCTGAGCCTGCTATAGTTCCGGCTGTAGGTGCCGGAGCGCCTCCTCTACCGGTTGAAGGCATTCCACGTAACGTGGCAAGGGGAGACGCTCCGGCTCTCGCATCATAAGCGGACTGCAAGGATGATTGGCCTCATATTTCAAAGGCTTACATATCCTGACACTGACCGGCACTAGACAATCAGGAGGCGGCAGGAGACCGTGTTGAGATTCGTCGAGGAGGTCCTCCTGCTCCTGCTGCGCGATGACGGCGGGAGGTTCGTGGCGGTCCCCGGCATCGCGCTGGACAACGCCCTCGCGGGTGGGGTGCTCATGGACCTCGCGCTGGAGAACCGTATCGACACCGACCCGAGGCATCTGATCCTCATTGACCTGGCGCCGGTCGGCGACAGCATTCTGGACCCGACACTGGCCGCGATCGCAGCCGGCGAGCGGCGCGACGCAAGGTATTGGGTGGCGCAGACCGCGCTGCGTGCTGCGGAGATCCGGGAGGAAGCGCTGTCCCGCCTGGTCGAGCGGGGCATCCTGGAACGCCACGAGGGCCGCTTCCTGTGGGTGTTCCGCTCCCGGCGCTACCCCGTCATCGACGGCAAGGCGGAGCGCGAGGTGAAGCGGCGCATCCTGGGAGTACTGCTCAGCGACGACATCCCCAGCCCGCGGGACATCGCCATCATCGGCCTGGCCGAGGCCTGCGGCATCCTGCGCGAACTGATGCCCAAGGTCGACTATGCCAGGGCCCGCCAACGGATAGACCAGGTCCGCAGGCTCGACCTGATAGGCCAGGCCACGTCCCAAGCGATCCACGACATAGAGATGTGGCTCGCTGGCCGCGACTAGTCCAGAGTGAGCGCTCTAGGCCGCAGCGTGTAGGATCCGAACTAGCCCTAACGGTCGCAATGGAACCGAGGTGAGGGTCGAGAGATGTCCGTCACAGAGGCCGTCACAGCCGTCACCAACCAGTCGGAGCTTCGGACGGTGTATCGCGAGCCGATGCCGCGGGCGGCTCAGAAGGTGCTCGACCATCTGGACGCCCACTGCCGCCGGTTCATCGAGATGTCGCCGTTCTGCGTGCTGAGCACGACCGGCACCGACGGCCGGGCCGACGCCTCGCCGCGGGGCGACCCTCCGGGGTTCGTCCAGGTCCTAGACGACCGGACGCTGCTCATACCCGACCGTCCCGGCAACAACCAGATCGACTCGCTCCAGAACATCATCAACCACCCCGTCGTCGGGCTGCTGTTCTTCGTGCCGGGCATGAACGAGACGCTCCGGGTGTGCGGCTCCGCCGAGATCATCTCCGACGGGGAGCTGCTGGCACCGCTGTCGGTGGGCGGCCGAGTGCCGCTGTCGGGTCTGAAGATCACGGTCAAGGACGCCTTCCTCCACTGCGGCCGGGCCCTGATCCGGTCCCGGCTGTGGGATCCCGAGGCCCGGATCGACCGCTCCAGCTACCCCACCTACGGGCAGGTGCTGGCCGATCAGATCGCGGGCGCCGACGCCGAGGCGATCGACACCGACGAGGACGAGGCCAACCGCAACCAGCTCTACTGAGCAGCGTCGGGTGCCGGGCATCAGCCGATGAGCGCAACCCCGACACCGGAGCAGACGGCTGCACAACTGGTGCGAGCCGGCGTCGGGAAGGCCCGCGCCATGATGGCGTCCACCGTGGTGCTGGCGGTGATGGCCGGAGCGTTCGTCGGGCTGGGCGCCATGCTGACGAGCACGATCGCGGCGCAGTCCACGCTGGGCGCCGGGCCGACACGGCTCCTCATGGGGCTGGGGCTGACGATGGGCCTGTTCTTCGTGGTGGTCACCGGCGCCGAGCTGTTCACCGGCAACAACCTCATGGTGATGGGCGTTCTCAGCCGCACGATCCTGGCGAGGGAGCTGGCCCGCAACTGGGCGCTGGTGTACGTGGGCAACCTGATCGGAGCCCTGGTCATCGTGCTGTTGGTCTTCTACGGCCGCTGGTGGGAGCAGGGGGACTTCTCGTTCTCCGAGTTCTCGGTGACATCGGCCGACGGCAAGGTGAACCTCTCGTTCGGGGTCGCCTTCCTGCGGGGCGTCGTTGCCAACATGCTGGTCTGCCTGGGCGTGTGGATGGCCACCGCGGGCCGCACGGTCACCGACAAGCTGCTGGCGGTGTTCCTGCCGGTCACGGCCTTCGTCGCCGGAGGATTCGAGCACTCGATCGCCAACATATTCTTCCTGCCCTTCGGGGCGCTCGTCGCCACCGATGCCGACGCCCTGGCCGCCGCAGGCCTCACCGCCGCCGACGTGAGCCGCCTGGACATAGCCGGGATCGCCCAGAACCTGGTGGCCGTCACGCTGGGCAACATCGTCGGCGGCGTCCTAGTCGGCCTGGCCGACTGGACCGTCCACCTGCGCCGCCGCGCCGTAGCCGCCGCCGCAGCAGCCAAAGGCGAGCAATAGCCGAGACCCGGATCCCTAGAGGCTCGCGGACACGGTGCCGACGCCTTCTATCTCGGCGTGTATCTCGTCGCCGGGGGTTAGGGGGAGCATCCCGCATAGGGAGCCGGTCATGATGGTCTCGCCGGCCTGCAGCGGGGTGCCGTGCTGGTACATGGCGTCGGCCAGCCACAGCACCGAGTTCAGCGGGTTGCCCAGGCAGGCGGCTCCGTTGCCGGTGGCGGCCGGCTCGCCGTTGATGCTCAGCTGCATCTCCACCCGGCGCAGGTCCACCGCGCTCAACGGCACGGGGCGGGTCCCGAGCACGTAGAGGCCGCTGCCCGCGTTGTCGGCGATCATGTCGAAGTTGGTGATGTCCCACCGAAGGCGGCTGTCGACGATCTCCAGCGCGGGCAGCACGTAGGCGGTGGCGCTGATCACGTCGGCCACGGTGTGCTGGCCCTTGTCGAGGTCGGCGCCGAGCACCACCGCAACCTCGACCTCGACCCTCGGCTCGATCAGCCCGGCACCGCCGATGTCGTCGCCGTCGGTGCGGCACTTGTCGGCGTACAGGACGCCCCAGATCGGCTCGTCCATGCCGAGCTGCTCCTGCACGGCCGGGTTGGTCAGACCCACCTTGTGCCCGCTGATCCGCCGGCCGCTGGTTAGCCAGTGATCGGTGTTGATCTGCTGCACGGCGTACCCGGACTCGGGGCTGGCCGAGGAGCCCAGCAGGCCGCGCACCGGCTCGCAACCAACACCGGCGGCCATCGCATCTCGCAGTCGCCCGGCCGCTTCCGCGAGCGCGCCCGGCATGGGTGAATCGTTCATGGTCAAGGCTCCTTGCTTCAGGGCTTCAGAGACTCAGCGAATGGGCCGGGTCACTCGCCGTGTACGTACTGCCACCCGAAGCGGCCCTTGATGCACAGGTGGCCGCTGGTCACCGAATGGTCGGACGGCGAGGTGACCTTCACGATCCGCTCGTCCTGCACGTGCAGTTCGAGGTTGCAGCCCACGCCGCAGTATGAGCACACCGTGCGGGTGACGGTCTGGTCCTCGGGGCGCCACTCGCCCACCTCGCGCAGGTCGTACTCGGTCTTGAACTGGAGGGCGCCGGTGGGGCACACCCCCACGCAGTTGCCGCAGTAGACGCAGGCCGAGTCGGGCAGGGTCACGTCGAACTCGGTGGAGATGCGGGCGTCGAAGCCCCGGCCGGCCACCGCGATGGCGAAGGTGTGCTGGGCGTCGTCGCCGCAGGCCTCCACGCACTTGTAGCACAGCACGCACTTCGAGTAGTCCCGGATGTAGAGCTCGTCCTGGACCTTGACCGGCTCGTCCACCCGCTCGACGGGGTGTTCCTCGTCGGAGTAGCGGTCGGGGTCGGCGCCGTAGGCCTCCATCCAATCGTGCAGGTCCTCGGCCTGGCTGAGGTCCACGCCGGAGCCCAGGAACTCGAGCACCATCCGGCGGCTGTGGCGCACCCGGGGGGTGTCGGTCTGGACGACCATTCCCTCCTCGGCGGGGCGGGAGCACGACGGCACCAGCGCCCGGGACCCCTCAAGCTCCACAACGCACACCCGGCACACGTTGACCGGTGTGAGGTTCTCGGCCCAGCACAGCGTCGGGGTGTCGATGCCGGCCTGGACGCAGGCGGCGTGGATGGTGGAGCCCTCGGCCACCTCCACGGGCTGCCCATCGACTGTGATCGTGACGGCCGTCTCGGTCATGGTGGCGGCGCCGGTCATGAGGGTGCCGAAGCTATCAGGCCCAGTGAGAGGGCGGAACGGACCGCGGAGGCGGCGGTGTGGCCCAGGCCGCAGATGGAGGCGTCCACCATCACCTCGGCCATCTCGTCGATCAGGGCCCGGCGGGACGGTGACAGCGAGCCCCGCTTCTGCATCTGCACCAGGGTCTCGTGCTGGCGCACCGCTCCGACCCGGCACGGCACGCACTGGCCGCACGACTCGTCGCGGAAGAACTCGGCGATGCGCACCACCACGTCGGTCATGTCCACCGACGAGTCGAACGCCATCACCACTCCCGAGCCGAGGGTGGTGCCCGCGGCCCGGGTGTCCTCCAGGGTGAGCGGCAGATCCAGCGAGTCGGGGCCGACGAACGACCCGGCCGCGCCGCCCATCAGCACGGCCTGGAACTCGCCGGTGCCGGCCACACCGCCGGCCAGCTCCAGCAGCTCGCCCAGCGTGGTGCCGAACGGAACCTCGTAGAGGCCGGGCCGTCCGACCTGCCCGGACAGGCACAGCAGCTTGGTGCCCGGCGAGCGCTCCGTTCCCCGGGTCCGGTAGTCGTCGGGACCGTCGAGAATGATGTCGAGCACGTTGAGCAGGGTCTCGGGGTTGTTGATGGCCGTCGGCTCGCCGAAGAGGCCGTGGGTGGTGGGGAACGGCGGCTTGTTGCGGGGCTCGCCCCGGAAGCCCTCCAGCGAGTTGAACAGGGCGGTCTCCTCGCCGCAGATGTAGGCGCCCGCCCCCCGCCAGATGGCGATGTCGAAGTCGTGGCCCGTGCCGGCCGCATCCGGACCGAGCAGGCCCGCGGCCCGGGCCGCGTCGATGGCGCCCTGCAGGCGGGCGGTGGCCAGCGGATACTCGCCCCGGATGTAGATCCAGCCGTTCTGGGCTCCGGTGGCCAGGCCGGCGATGGTCATGGACTCGATCACCGCGAACGGGTCGTGCTCCATCACGATGCGGTCCTTGAACGTGCCCGGCTCGGACTCGTCGCAGTTGGCCACCACATGCTTGGGCCGGCCGGTCTCGGCGGCTACGGCCCGCCACTTAACGCCGGTCGGGAAGGCGGCTCCGCCCCGTCCCGACAGCCCCGAGGCGGCCACCGCCTCAAGTACTGCATCGGCCCCCATCTCGCCGGCCCGCTGCAGGGCCTCATAGCCGCCGTGGGCGCGATAGGACTCCAGCGACTCGGGGTCGGCCACCCCGATGCGGCGCAGCAGCCTCAGCGACGGGTCGCCGGCCTGGGGCAGTTCGAAGGGCTCGGCGTCGGCGGGCACATAGTCGGGCCGGCCCCCGGTTCCCTGCACGAACAGCGCCGGGGCGCGCTCGCACTGACCGAGGCACGACCCCAGGTGAACGTGTCCGCCCGAGGCCCTGACCGAGGCGACCAGGTCGTCGTAGCCCGCGATCTGGCAGGCGGCGTCGACGCACACGTGGAACGTGTCGCCGTCGTGGTCCGGGGGCTCGGTCCGGAACAGGTCGTAGAAGGTGGCCACACCGAAGGCCTCCGCGGGGGGCACACCCAGCACCTCGGCCACGTAGTTGATGCCACCGGGACTGATCCAGCCAACCGCGTTCTGGAGGGCGTGCAGGGCGGGCAGCAGGTAGTGGCGCCGCTCAAGGCGCCGGGACCGCCCAGAGGTGTACAGCCGCTCGGTCTCGGGCTGCACCACGGCGTCCACGCCCCGGTCACGCAGCGCCTCATCGACCGCGGCGGCTTCAGCGTCGGTGGCGCGGTCCGCGCCCAGATAGATGTCGGTCATGCGCCAAGAGGCCGAGCGGGGAGCGATACATCTTCGCGGGACACCGAGCGAGGCCGTGGCCCGAGCGGCCCGTGAGCGCAGCGAACAAGAGCGGGAATGACACCGCTGCGACGCGACAGACCTGATCCTTGTTGCGGTTGCATCAGGCGGGGGCGGGTTCCGGTTCGAGTTTGGAGATGCGGATGGAGGCCGCTTTGAACTCCGACGTGCCCGAGCGCGGGTCCCACTCGTCGTTGGTCAACACGTTGGTGTCGACCAGTTCGGGGAAATGGAAGGTGGTGAACGTGAGACCGGCAGGGATGTCCGGCTGCACGCGCACATCCATCTCCACGGAACCCCGGGGCGAGCTGACGAGCACCCGCTCGCCGTCGGCGATGCCGAGCTCGGCCGCGTCGGCCGGATTGACGTCGATGGCGTCGCCGTAGCGGATGGGCGAGGCATAGCCGCCCGACTGCACGCCCGTGTTGTAGGAGTCGAGGGCCCGGCCGGTGGTGAGCCGCAGCGGGAACTCGTCGGTGAGCTCTTCAGGGGGGCCGGCGTGGTGGACGATGCTGAACGGCGCCGGGTCCCGGCCGTCGAGGTCGTCGGCCCACAGCCAGCCGTGCAGGAACTCCGAACCGGGATGATCCTCTGCGGGGCACGGCCACTGGATGCCGCCGGAAGCGTCGAGACGCTCCCACGACATGCCAGTGTGCATGGGCGACAGCGCGCGCATCTCGTCCCACAGCTCCTCAGCGCTGGGATGGCCCCAGTCGGCGCCGAGACGGCGGGCCAGCTCGCCGATGATGTCGATGTCGTGGCGGGCCTGGCCGGGTGGCGGCACCGCGGGGCGCACACGCTGCACCCGCCGCTCGCTGGAGGTGACCGTGCCCTCCGACTCGGCCCAGGCCACCGAGGCGGGCAGCACCACGTCGGCCATCTCGGCGGTGCGGGTCATGAAGATGTCCTGCACCACCAGGATGTCGAGGCCGGCCAGCAGCTTGCGGGCGTGGCCGATGTTGGCCTCGGAGTCGGCAGGGTTCTCGCCGATCACGTAGCAGGCCCGCAGCTCGCCGGCCTCCATCGCCTCGAACATGAGGGTCAGGTGCTTGCCGGGCACACCGTTGAGCTCGACGCCCCAGGCGGCCTCGAACTTGGCCCGAACGGCGTCGTCGTCCACGTCCTGGAAGCCGGGGAACTTGTTGGGGATGGCGCCCATGTCGCCGCCGCCCTGAACGTTGTTCTGGCCCCGGAGGGGGCACAGACCCGAGCCCCAGCGGCCCACATGGCCGGTGAGCAGAGCCAGATTGCACAGCGACACCACATTGTCGACGGCGTTGTGGTGCTCGGTGATGCCGAGGGTCCACAGGATCTGGGCCTTGTCCGCGGTGGCGTAGGCGTGGGCCATCTCGCGGATGGCCTCGGCGGGAACTCCGGTCTGCTCTTCGGCCCAGTCGAGGGTGCAGGACTCGACGTGGGCGGCGTAGGCCTCGAAGCCCTCGGTAGCGTGGGCGATGAACTCCGGGTTGTGCAGCCCGGCGCTGATGATCTCGCGGCCCATGGCGTTGGCCAGCGCGATGTCGGTTCCCACCGACAGGCCCAGCCAGCGGTCGGCGAACTTGGCCGAGGACGTGCGGCGGGGATCGATGGCGTACATGCGGGACCCGTTGCCGAGGCCCTTGAGGACGTGGTGGAAGAAGATCGGGTGGGCCTCACGGGCGTTGGAGCCCCACAGCAGGACGACGTCGGCCTCCTCGACCTCGGCGTAGGACGAGGTTCCGCCTCCTGCTCCGAACACTGTCGCCAGACCGACGACGGAAGGAGCGTGTCAAGTGCGGTTGCAGGAGTCGATGTTGTTCGATCCGACGGCTGTGCGGATGAACTTCTGAGCCGCGTAGTTCATCTCGTTGGTGGCCTTGGAGCAGCTGAACATGCCGAAGCCGTCCGGTCCGTGGCGGTCGAGCACCGACCGGAAACCGTCGGCGGCCCGGTCCAAGGCCTCGTCCCAGCCGGCGGGACGCAACCGCCCGTTGTTGCGGACCATCGGCGTGGTCAGCCGCGGCAGTCGCCTGTCGTGTGATCTTCTGCCCATCGCGTCCTTCCTCACGGCCCAGTCGGAGCAACGATAGAGGACGAGCGTAGACGTCTGCCGATTCGCGCCGCCCTTAATCCGACAGAGAAATGTCGGATCGGTGTCGGGGGCTCATTGGCAGGTGAGGTTCATGATCGATCTGGTCTTGCCCTCCACCATCCGCACGCCCACCAGGTTGGACCAGTAGTCGGGAATGCGCATATCGACGTAGAAGTGGCGCCTCTCGCCTGCCGGGCAGTGGTCGCTGTAGTTGTTGGCGCCGTTGTCGGGGATGGCCGTGACCCCCTTCAACTGCACACAGAAACCGCCGGTGGTCTGCGCGCCCAACTCGTTGATGTGATGCTGGAAGCCCGCCTGGCGCCACACGTTGGTGGTGTTGTCGTCGAAGAACGACGCAGGCGCGCCCTTGCTGGAACCGCCCAGGCCGTAGAGGACGGTCGACTCGGGCACCGGAACTATCATGTACTCGTAGGTGAAGCGCCTCGACACCGCCTTGCTGAGGTCGAACGCGAACGGCACGCAGCCCTGCGCCGAGCCGCCCTGGCGGACGCCGCTGATCCCCTCGAGGCCCACGCCGTACTGCCTCACCGTGATGTCCACCCAATCCGCATCCGGACGCTGCGGCACCTCATGCACATACACCGTGACATAGCTGCTGGCGCGGCACACCATCGTGCCGCCGCTGCTCGTAGGGCAGTCGCTGCTGCCGTCCTGGGCCGTCACCTTGACAGTCGTGATGCTCGGCGCCCGATCTGCGATGATGATCAGCGCGTCGTAATCGCCTGAATACTTCCAACGCGCCCCTGGCACATCAGTAGTGCCGATGCCGTGACCTTGATGCTGAGCAGCATGGGTCAAGGTGTCGCCGTCGGGATCGCTGAACTCATCCGAAAAGGTCAGCGTGACCGTGCCGCCGGTCCCGAAGAAGTTCAACGAGTCAGGCCAGGCGTCCAGACGCACCGGGCGGCGGTTCTGCGGATCCTGATTCAACGTCACAGCCTCATACGGCAACTCCACATCACCGGAGTCGCCGCCGTCGCCGGGATCCATCGCCGACGGCGGGACGTCTTCAGGCGTCCCTGCGCCGCCCGCGTCCGAGCCAGGCTCAGGCTGCGGTGCCGCGGAGGGCTCCGGCTCAGACCGCGAACTGCCGAAGAACTGCGGCTCGGCATCAGACGGCGGACCACCACCGGACCCCGCACCAGCCCCGGACCCCGAACCAGCACCAGGCGCGGCATCAGCATCAGACCCGGCACCGGCGTCGCGCGGCGGATCCGCGGCGCACGCCTGCGCCGCGGCCAGCACCTGCACCCACAGCTCAGTGTTGAAACGCCGCTTCGCGCGGCGCTCGATCTCCGCGAGGCCCATCGCCGCAGGCTCACAGCGCACTGCAGCCAAAGCACGCTCCCACCGCTGCTGCGCGTTCGCCTTGCCCTTCGCCTCCAGAGAAGCGATCCGCTCCTCGATCTCAGCCACCAACCCCGACGGCTCAGACTCCTCGGCCCGCACCGGCGCAGGCACCGCCGCCAGCAAAACCGCCGCCAGCGCCGAAACCCCCAATCCGCCCCTCAGACGGGCCCGGCGCAGCTCACGACAAGACCGCAGCAGGGCGCACCCCGCGG
>VYBO01000016.1 GCA_009844405.1 Acidimicrobiaceae bacterium | reverse complement strand
GCCACGGCCCCGCCCCGTATGGGCCGGGTCGCCCGCCTATCCGCGGGGCCTCTACACCACCGAGATGCCCCGCGACCCCAACGGCAAGCTCGACAAGCGCAAGCTGCGCGACCCCTACTGGGCGGACCACGCGGGCTAGCGAGACCGGCACCCTCCTGCGTGTCCGCGCCCGAGGATGCACCTGGCCTGAGAGCGCGGCATCCATTCGTTGCATCTCGGGCGGCGCCGCGGCGTGGCGCTCGAGGGCGCAAGGGTGGCAGTGCTTGCGTTGCGCCCCTCCTGCACCATGAAGGCGCGCACGCTGCCGGCGGGGATCAGGTCGGTGAGCACGTAACGCCC
Organism: Acidimicrobiaceae bacterium; assembly: GCA_009844405.1. Lineage (GTDB taxonomy): Bacteria > Actinomycetota > Acidimicrobiia > Acidimicrobiales > Aldehydirespiratoraceae > Aldehydirespirator. Next base: position 8,563 of record VYBO01000016.1, on the reverse strand, counting down.
GTCGTCCTCTTGCCGCACGCAGCCGGCGTGGCGGAGCCGCACTCCGACGCGGCCGAGCGGCGCGTCCGCGGCGAGATGCGTCTCGATCTCGGCCAGATGGGCAGATCCGCCCCGGCCGGCCAGCGCATACAGGAACGACTGCTCCGTCTCTGACAGGGCGTTCCATGTCGGCTCGCTCACATGCTGGTCCATCAGCCGGGCGGCCTCCTTGACGGCGGCGGCCGCGGCGGGCTCGTCGACGGGCCGGACCGGAGCGTCCGCTGCCAGCCAGGCGCAGTGCCCGAGGAGCTGCATCCTGTGAGGCGACTCTCCCGCCGCCTCCGACAGCCGAGCGAGAGCCGGGCCGGTTATCTCACCGCCGGCGTCGCTGATGGTCTGCGACAGGAAGCGGGAAGCGTCCTCCCGCGAGATCGGCGGCATGTCGTGACGGGCGCATCGCCTGAAGAAGGTCATCTTGCGATCCTCGAGGAGTGTGTGGTCCATCTCGCCGAGCCCGGCGCCCAAGAAGGCCAGCGGCAGGGTCTCGCCCTTCGTCATGTGCTGCATGTCGGCGGACAGGCGCCGAAGCTCGGATCGCTCGCCGCTGTGAAGCTCGTCCAAGATCAGGAGCACGCTCGTGCCGTGCCGGGATGCGTGCTGAGCGAGAGTGGTGAGCTGCCGCCTGAGGCTCCACTGCGGCCCGACCTCGCGCACGACCTTGCGCTGCCACTCGAGGGGCAGGCCGCGGACCCCGAAAGTCGTCTCCGTGTGCCCCGCGCGGGCTGTGTCCGGCACCGCCTCGTGCGTGTCCTGGACCCAGGCGATGTAGTCCCTGATCCGCTCGTGGACGCCTGCGGTGGCCGCGTCCAGCGACAAGACGATCCAGCCCGACTCGCGGGCGATGTCTCTGGCCAAGTTCAGGATCACCGTCTTGCCCGATCCGCGGGGCCCGAGCAACAGAGACGTGAAGCGGCGATCCTTGGGGCCGCCCGCCATGCCCTGGCGCAGGGCGCGGACCAAGGCGTCCCGTCCGACGATCATGTGCGGGTCTTGGCCGAAATCGGGCGTGAAGAGGTTCGGCGGCGGCAGGTCTTGGGGTCCGAGCGGCTCTCGCACACCACCACCCTACCACACAGGGCGCATGAGAGTTCTCATAATCTCACTTGTGTTCTCATAACCTCATTAGATATCTCACTAGCGCATCAGCGGCCCCGTCCGCCCGCTGCGGGGGACGCACGGCGTCACGGCGAGCACGACTCGTTCATTCGCTGTGTCGTGCGCGAACCTTACGAAAGAGTCCCATGCCGAGAGCATCTTGCGGCGTCGAAATGGCTCGACGATGTGGTGCCCGACATGCTCATGTGGGCCGCCGCCCGGCGAGCGCCCTCCTTCTTGAGGATGTCGGCGTCCTTGAGCATCTGCACCCGGCGGGCGCGGCGTCTTCACTCCGGGGCGACTGACAGCGGCATCGCAAGCCCGTCCCGGGCAGTAGTCTTTGAGGCCCCGCGGATAGGCGGGCGACCCGGCCCATACGGGGCAGGGCCGTGGCCCGAGCGGCCCGTGAGCGAAGCGAACAAGAGCGGAAATGACCACCCTGCGACGCGATTGGCCGCCGATCAATCCGCGCTCGCTCTTTGTCGATGTGGGGCGCGATCCCTTGTCGGGGCAGGTACTCGTTGATGATCGCCTGTTCGAACGGCCGGTCGGGGTCGAGCATCTGCTTCGCTTCCTCGGATGCAGCTTCACGCACCGCTCGACAGTTGTGCCAGCCACTCGGGCAGCGGCCCGATGCGAGCCGTTCCGTCGAGTCTGCGACTGGTGTAGTCGTACTTGTATCCGAAGTGCATCACACGCCGGGAGAGGTCCGTGAGCCACTCAGAACTGTCGATACGCGCGAGCAGTCCTTCCTCATCGGGGACAGGCAGGAAGTCGGGGTGGTACTCGAGTCCCACGGGCGCAGCAACGGGCAGCGCGTCCATCAGCGACAGCTGCTCGATAGCCTCGCCTAGTGGCCTGAGTCGCAAGTTCAGGCCGCTTGTTCGGGCCGCCATGAAATCTCGGGTTGGTTTTGTGCACTCAGTCCACACAAACACACCAAGAAAATCGGCGGCGGACGTCTGCAACGAATTCCCGACTCAGGACACTAGCCCGACGGCCACCGTCGCCGCCCCGGCGCCGATGTCGACAACCAACAGGCGCTCGCCCTTCCTCGGCGGCGAGGAACACGCCTCCGTGTACACCTCGCGGAACACATCGGCATGACCCCGTTGATAGTGGAAGGAGTCACACAGCGCGTAGGGGTCAGGCGCATCCGGTGCCAGCTGTCCCTGGCGCTGTGGGGACTTGGCTGCGTTCCGTCTACTGCTGTTCCACTCGGAGCCGCACATCGGCGATTTCGGCCCGGCTCTCTTCGATCTCTTCGTTGAATCCAGCGATGGCATTCTCAGCCGCCCTCTGCACCCGCTCCGTTTCCTGCTCCGCGTACGCGGCGAATTCCTCGCGCCGTCGGACCATGGGGCGTTTCTGGGCGTCGTCTGTGTGGTGCTTGCTTCTGGCGTCGTTCATCGTGGCCCCATCTCCACGCTGCGATCGTGGCGCACCTTCGTACGGCGCTGGTTGAGGAAGCGCCGGCAGCGTCGGGTCATGGCTTCCACTGGCCGTAGGCGACTCCCCTGACGCGGGGCTCGCGGGCGAGCAGTTCGCCGAGTTCGGCGATCTCGTCGATGTTCCAGCCCAGCGCCTCGCACACCGCGGCGTCCCAGCGGCGGCGGACGTCGGTGTAGCCGTCGCGGAACTGGGGCACGACCTCGCGGCGGGTCGCCTCCCAACAGGCTGCCAGTGTCTCGGCGATGCGCGAGTCGGAGAGGTCGGGGATGGGCACCGTGACCCAGGCTGCGGGATTGTAGAACGGGAAGACCAGTGACTTGCCCGGGCTCCGCATCGTCAGCAGCCTGCCGGGCGTGGAGTTCAGGAACACTGCGACCGTCTTCGACTTCACCGCGTCCAGACCGGTGACGGGCATCCAACCCTGCCCGACGTAGCGCTCGTCGGATGCGACCGCGACGAGACGGGCAGCAGAGGTGTTCTGGCCCATAGTCACGAGCAGGTGTCCGGCCTTCGTCAGGATCGGGGGATCGCCCGGCTTCTTCCACTCCCAATAGGCGTCGGGCACGGCTTCGATGCGTTGCTGGCCGTCCGCCCCCTTGGACTGAAGCACCGGGAACGGCCGGGAGCTGCCCTCGGGTCGTTTGTGGTAGTCATCGCGCATCGTCTGTCCCGTCGCGTGGACCGCTAGCTTGTCGAGACGCCGGCTTCGGTCTTGCGGTAGTCGGCGTAGAGCGTCTGCAGCGTCGCGTGGACCGTCACCTGTTCTCGCTTCGCTGCTTCCGGTAGCCGGCGCTGAGCGTCGGGCCGGCCTTGTAGATGTGTGTGTGTGTGTGTGTGTCGCTGAGCGCAGCCAGTCCGATGCGCTCAGCTAACTCCGTGCTGGCTGCAGCGAGTTGGGGTGACCGCCATACGGTGGCTGTCCAGTCGCCTGCTGCGATCTGCTCGGCGGGCCAGTGGGAGACTTCGCCCCATCCATTGGGCAGTGTCCCGGCCTCGCACGCGTCCAGGCCCGCGAACAGTTCGCCGGTCTCGGCATCGTCTCGGGGGAACCGGTCGAGCGAGATGATCCTGGTCGGCAGGTGTCGCGGGGGGGGGGCTTCAGCGGCATGACGCTGCAACACGACGATGCTCTCGTTCATCTCGCGGTGTGTTCCCTGGCTCAGGTTGACGCCCATCACGCCCAAGTGGGTGAGGATCGTGTGGATGTGGAACCGCCGAGCGAGTTCGAGGCGCTCGGGCAGACCTGACGTAGCGGTTAGCGCCGTCGTGGGCAGCACCGTCGAGAAGACACCTTTCTCGCGGTTGAGGCACAGGTCTGCTAGGGCCGCGAATCGCGGCCTTAGCGAGTTCTTGTCCAAGAACTCGCTAAGGGGCCGGTCGGCTGTTTCGAGGAATCCTTCGAGTGTGTCCATACGGCGGCGGAGGGCCTGTCTGGTGTCGCCGTCGAACTTCTCGCCCATCTTGGTGCGGTTCGTGAACGGCGGGTTCATTATGACGATGCGGGCATCTTTGACCGCGGCGGTGGCGTCGTCCATCTCAGGTCCCTCGAGCGTGCCGTCGGTGTGTTCAGCGCCGGTCTTGACGGTGGTCGAGGCTGCGGCGTCGTCGAACAGGCGACCTGCGTGCACGATGTCTTGGCGTCCGAACAGCTCCGGTGACCCGGCTGCGATGGTGCCGTCGGGCTGAGGCCCGTAGGGCATCAGGTGGAGTCCCATCTGGCGGTACTTGATGTCGGTGTTGCCTGCCATGAGTTGGGTGGCTGCCAACTGGAGCGACACGGGATTGATGTCGAGGCCCTTGAGTGTCTCCTCGACGGCGATCCTCTGTAGTTCGGCGAGCCGGTTCTCGTCTGCTCCGTGGAGTCGGGCGCGGCGCTTCATCTCGGTCATCGCAGCGGCGAGCAGCGTCCCGGAACCGCATGCCAGGTCGACGGTCTTGTGGTCCCGCCACACGGCGGGGTCCGACCAGTCCAGCGCGTTGTCGGGGTCGATGGCGTCGAGGGCGAGCCGCGCCGCGATGGTCGCCGCGACCGGGCGCGTGAAGAAGGCCCCGTCGGAGGACTGGTCGCCCATGACCTTGTTGAACAGGGCGCCGGCGTGGTCGGTGCCCATGTCGGCGTAGGTCTCCGCGATCTGCTCGGCCTCAGCGGCGAGGTGCCGCAGCGCGCGGCGCAGCCCGCCGAGGCGCCCGGAGCGGCGGGCGGTCTGCAGCGCCTTTATCGCCGGGTCGATGACCGGCAGGAAGTCCTGGCGGGTGACCTCCTGCCAGGAGTCCCGGAACAGTTCCTCGGGCTCCGGCGACGACTTGACGTCGGCCAGCGGGTCTATCGCTGCCGCTCCGAGCCAGCCGCCTGCGTGGATTCGCTGGTGCAGCATCGCGGCGTTCATCCACAGCAGCGCGGCGACGGTCGCTCCGTCGGCGCGGGGCTTGCCCGCCTTGGGCGCGGCGAGGCGGTCGATCCCGAAGTGGGCGTCCAATGCCGCGGCGAGGCCCGCCTCGTCGTGGATGTGGCGGGCGGCCTCGTTGACGGCGTCGGCGAGCAGGTTCAGGTCGCGTTGGACCTCGTTGCCGGTCAGGCCGGACTTCTCCAGCAGGTTCATGGCTATGGCCCCGCCCATCTGCTCGGACAGGTCCACCAGCACGCCTTGGATGTGGGCCTCGAAATCGGCCCTCTTCTGGGCTTCTCGCTCTCTGCGCCTCTGCTCGCGCTCGGCGGGGTCGGGGAGCGGCCTGCCCCGCTCGCCGTTGGCGACCTTGGCGGCGCGCCGCTTGGTCTGCCTCTCGTTCACGTCCCCCTCGCTCTGATCGGCTCTCGGCTTGTGGCGGACCACCGTGTCCGCGCGGGTCTCGGTGCTGCCGTCGGGGCGCTCGACGTGGACGATCATCGCCCTCGGCTGGTCCTTGAGCTCCGACCACAGGGTCTCGTCGAACCGCTCGGCGTTGTCGAAGGCCAGCAGCGGGCGGTCCTGTCTCACAGCGGCGCGGGCGACGTCCTCGGCGTCGTCGCGGCTGCCTGTCACCACCGCGTACTCCAGGTTCTTCGCCTCGGGCCGTCCCACCGCAACAACGGTCCTCAACTCGAGCAGCGGCGGCTGCTCGGAGGGAAGCTGGATGGTCAACATCTCCGGGAGGGCGTCCTCGATGCGCTTGTCGTGGGCGCGCAGCGCCTGGAGGATGTCGCCGAGCTCGCGCCAGCCCTCGTGCTTGTCGCTGATGGCGAGATGCCGCTCCGCGTCCACGCCGGGGGGGATCACGACCGGGACGACGATGTATCCGAGATCCTTGCCGGGCGAGCGCCGCATCGCCCGCCCGACCGCCTGAACCACGTCGATGGGCGACTTGCGGGGCTCCAGGAACGCGACAGCGGACAGCGACGGCGAGTCGGTGCCCTCCCCGAAGATGCCGACATTGAGAATGCCGTGCGGCCCGTCGGCGCCGGCGGCCGCGAGTCGGCGTTTGGCCTCGTCGCGCTTGGCGACCGACGAGGAGGCGTCGAGGTGCTCGAGCCCGTAGCCGGACGCGGCGCCTCCGGTCTGCTCGGCGATCCAGTCCCGCACCGCGTCGGACTGCAGCACGGCGGTCATCGTCTTGCTGCGGGCGATGGTGTTCAAGAACCCAATGCACGACCTGAGAGGGACGCTGCTGCCGTCCTTCGCCAGCGTTCCGCCTCCCATCGCGAGAGCGAACGCCAGACCCTTGAGGTAGTCGCCGGTCGTGGGCAGCCTGTCGCCGCGCCCGGAACGGGATCTGGCCGTCTTGCCCTGTTCGGCCGCCTCCGCCTCGAGGGCCGCTTTCTCGTCGGCCTCGCGCACCAGCAGGTTGGCGAGGTCGATCGCGGCCTGGTCGCCCACGCCCATCGCGATGATCCGGTAGTCCGAAAGCCAGCCGTTGCCTACGGCGTCGGCGTAGGAGCGGCGGTACAGCTCCACCCCGAACGTGGCCTGGTCGTCCATCTGGCGAACCACGAAGTCGCCGCGGTCGGCGCGGCCCGCCGCCTCCGTCAGGGCGCTGTCGCCGAAAATGCGCGGCGTGGCCGTCTGATAGACGCGGTACTTCGCCGGGAACGCGGCACGGTCGTGGCACAGCGTGAACTCGCGCAGCCGCTCCTCCGCGGCGGTGCTGCGCCTGCGGCGGCTCACCCCCGCGGTGCGGTGCGCCTCGTCGCAGACCAGCACCTTGAACGCGTCGGCGGCGCCAGCCTGCCGTATGCCCTCGGAGACACGCTGAGCCGACTGGTAGGTGCCGAAGATCACGCTCACAGCGCCGCCGGACGCGCCCTCGCGCCGCCGCCGCATCCAGTCGGCTATCTCCCCGGCGTCGGTAGTGACCGGGCAGCCCTTGATCTCCTCGGTAGTAGCCATCCCTCGGTCGAGGGTGGCGTCATCGGTGTTGGCGACCCTCTCCTCGTCGGCGGCCACGCCCCGGTCCGAGCACACCGCCATCGCCCGCAGCGGCACAGCGGCGTGCTGCATGAACTCGCGCCGTATCTGGGCCACCAGCGCGATCGACGGGCACAGCACCGCCGACAACTCGCCCGGATAGGTCAACTCCTCGACGATCCGCAGCGCGATGCGCGTCTTGCCGGCGCCGCACGGCAGCACAATACGACCACGCGCCTCGCCGCGGGGGATGCCGTCCTCGTCGGCCTGCTCGTTGGCGCGCAGACGGGCCACCGCCGACTCGACCGCCTCCCGCTGCATGCACGAACGCGTCTGCGGGGGGGGGGCCCGTCGGGGGAGTGCCCGCGCCGGCACCGGTCTCGCAGTGCGGGCACGTCCCGTCCTCGGCGGCGGCGGCCAGCGCGGCGCGCTGCGACTCGACCGCCTGGGCGACGTTCACCACCTTGACCGGTGCGCCCGACATCGCCACCTTGCCGGGAGTGTGCCCGCCCAGCGGTACGGCCCCGTTGACCGCCAGCCACCGCTCGGCCCAGATGTCGCGGTCCGCCGCCGCGGCCAGGAACTTGTCCATCTCAGCCGAGGCGACCCGCTCACCCTCGCCCCGCAGATTCAGCCGGCGCGACTTGACCTGGATCGCGATCCACTCGCCGTCGTCGCGGCGGCGCGCCACCAGATCGATCCCCGAGTCCACGGCGGGAGTTCCCGCGGGCATCACCTCGTCGCGGTCGGGCCAGTCCCCCCAGCGCCAGCAGGCGCCCAGATTCCAGTCACGGACGTGCGGCGCCACATCCGCGGTCACCTCCTCCAGCCAGATCCCGTCGGTCTGCTGGCGGGCGTTCGCCTCGAGCCTGGCCAGCGCGTCGTCCATGACCGGACCGGCCGCGCGGGCCGCGCTGGCGGCGTCTTCAGACATGGGCCTCCGATCCGGCGGCGGCGGTCGCCCCCTCACCGGGCAGGATCACACTAGTTCGGTCAGCCAGGTCGCGGCGGTCGCCCCGGCTGCCGGCGCGCCCCGTCCCGAACAGACAACCATCGGCCACAGACAACCATCGGATCCACACAAACCATCGGATCCACACAAACCCACACAAACCATCGGATCCACACAAACCATCGCATCCACACAACCATCGGACCCAGCATGGGCGCCATCCGATATACGCCCCATACTTGGGGCATGACAGACGCCAGCTCCATCTCCGACGCCGAGGCCTCAAAGGCGCACCGCTCTCTCGGGCTGACGGCCGAGGTCGCCGACACCGACGCCTACGCCAACACCGTCGAGCGCTTCCGGGCCCGGCGCATCGCGCTGCCCACCTTCGCGGAGCTGCGCGACCCGTCCACGATCCCGGCGGCCCGCCTGGCCGCCCTGGCCGGCGTGGACCGCAACGAGCCCGACGCGGCCAACCTGTTCCGGGTCCATTGGTTCGGGCGCCTCGACGGCAGCGGCCCCCACGACGTTCCCGACTATGTCGAGCTGCCGACGGAGATGACCGGCGTCGACGCCCGCATCGTGCTGGCGCTGGGCAACCGCTTCCCCATGATCCGGGCCCACAAGGTGCTGGCCGCCTACGCCT
>VYBO01000031.1 GCA_009844405.1 Acidimicrobiaceae bacterium | reverse complement strand
CAGAGCGAGTGCGACTCCGAGATCATCGCGGTGTACCTGGCCGAGTACATGGCGCAGGGCCTCTCGCTGGAGACGGCCATGAAGCACAGCCTCGACGACCTCGACGGCGTGTTCACCTACGTGTGCGTGACCGGCAACGAGCTCGGCATCGCCAAGGACGAGATGGCGGCCAAGCCGCTGGTGCTGTTCGAGTCCGATCCGCTGGTGGCGGTAGCCACCGAGGAGGCCGCCATCCGGGCCCTTGTCGAGCGCGAGGTCGAGACCCGCGACCCATACGAGCGGGAGGTGCTGGTGTGGCAGGTCTGATCCCGGACTGCAGTCACAGAGGAGAGGTCTGATGCCAGGCTCAGGCTCTCGCAGCGGCGTCTCCTACGACGCCCGGGGGCTGGTGGAACCCCATGCCGACATGCCCACCAACATCGAGGTCGATGGGGGCCGGGCCCGCTTCGACGCGTCCGCGCTGACCATCCGGCAGATCAACATGGCGCTGCGCAAGCTCATCTACAACGACGGCGTCACCGACGTGACCGTGCTCAACCCGTCGTCCAAGCACTCGCTGGCAGTGGGCATCCTCAAGCGCTGCCGGATCCACTTCGAGGGCAGCCCCGGCTGGTTCGCCTGCGGGCTCATCGACGGTCCCGAGGTGACCATCAACGGCCGGGTGGGCTGGTCTGTGGCCGAGAACATGATGTCCGGAGTGGTGACGATCGAGCGCAGCGCGGGGTCGCTCACCGGCGCGGCCATCCGCGGCGGCGACCTCATCGTCAAGGGCGACGTCGGGGCCCGTACCGGCATCGACCAGAAGGGCGGCACCATCATCGTCACCGGTGACGTCGGCATCAACACCGGATTCATGATGCAGCGGGGCCGCCAGATCATCTGCGGCAACGCCGGCATGAACCTCGGTGACTCCATGTATGACGGCGCCATCTACGTGGCCGGCAAGGTGCGCTCCCTGGGCGTGGACTGCGTGCCCGGCGAGTGGGACGATGCCGACACCGAGCTGATCGAGCGCAAGTTCCGCATCCACGGTCTCGGCGACCCGCCCGAGTTCCAGAAGTTCGTGTGCGGCAAGCAGCTCCACAACTACGACGCGCTGGAGCCCTCCGAGCGCAAGCTCGTCATCCACTAGAGGCCGAGCGGACAGGGAGCGATTCATGAGGGAGTGTGCAATTGCAACGAGCGAGGCCGCGGCCCGAGCGGCCCGTGAGCGCAGCGAACAAGAGCGGGCATAGAGGGGGTGGATCCATGACGGAGGTAAACAGGAGCACGGACGTCCTCGGCAAGAGCCGGATCTTCACTCCGGAGGTCATCAACGACATCCACGTGAAGTCCGAACTGGGCCGCTACCGGATGCGGGGCTTCTCGATCTTCAAGAAGATCCCCCACTGGGACGATCTGGTGTTCCTGCCCGGGACGCTCACCCGGTTCGTGATCGAGGGCTATCGCGAGAAGTGCGACACCAAGACGGTGATCGGCTCGCGCTTCGCGGCCAAGCCCCTGGAGCTCGACGTCCCGGTGTACATAACCGGCATGAGCTTCGGCGCGCTGTCGCTGGAGGCCAAGATGGCCCTGGCCAAGGGCGCCTCCATGGCCGGCACCGCCACCTGCTCGGGCGAGGGCGGCATGATCCCGCCGGAACGCGACCTGTCCACCAAGTGGTACTACCAGATCATCCAGAGCCGCTACGGGTTCAATCCGCATCATCTGATGCTGGCCGACGCGGTGGAGTTCTTCATCGGTCAGGGCTGCAAGGTCGGCCTCGGCGGTCACCTCATGGGCCAGAAGGTCACCGAGCAGGTGGCCGAGATGCGCTCGCTGCCCGCGGGAATCGACCAGCGCTCTCCGGCCCGGCATCCCGACTGGCTCGGCCCCGACGACCTGTCGCTGAAGATCCAGGAGGTGCGCGAGGCCACCGACTACCAGATCCCCATCCAGCTCAAGCTGGGTTCGGCCCGGGTGTACGACGACGTGCGCATGGCGGCCAAGTGCGGCCCCGACGTGATCTACCTCGACGGCGCCGAGGGCGGTACCGGTGCGGGACCCCACCTGGCCACCGAGGAGACCGGCATCCCGCTGATGGCGGCCATCGGTGAGGCCCGCCGGGCCCTCGAGGACGTGGGCCTGGCCGACGACATCGACCTGGTGGTGGCGGGCGGCATCCGGAACGGCGGCGACGTGGCCAAGTGCCTGGCCCTCGGGGCCGACGCGGTCGCACTGGGAACCGCCGCCCTGATGGCGCTCAACTGCAACAAGGAGGTCCCCGGGGTCACCGACTACGAGGGCACCATCGGCGTCCCTGCGGGCGAGTGCTACCACTGCCACACCGGTCGCTGCCCGGTCGGCGTGGCCACCCAGGACGTCGAGTTGCGCAAGCGGCTCGACGTCGACGAGGCCGCCCTGCGGGTCTACAACTTCCTGATCACCCTGACCATGGAAGTGCAGATGCTGGCCCGGGCTTGCGGCAAGACCGACATCCACTCGTTGGAGCCCGAGGACCTGGCCGCCCTGACCCACGAGGCCGCGGCCATGGCCAAGGTGCCGCTGGCCGGGACCAACTACATCCCCGGCGTCACCGAGGAGCGGACGCTGCAGGAGATACGGGACCTGTTCGACAAGCATGTGATCGACGGAGGCGTGTGAAATGGCTGGCTCGGCGAGCACAGGGAGGACATGAGAATGGCTGGATCGGTGAGCACGGGCGAGAGCCCGCGCGAGACCCGCACGGTGGCCATCGATGCCGAGGTCCTGGCAGGGAAGCGTTTCGCGTACCAGGAGGACATGTCCCTGGTCGAGGACATCGACCTGCTGGCGGCCACCCCGGGCCCCGACATCAACTGGCTCGAGGACATCACGCTGCTGTCCGAGGACGGGGTCCCCGCGGTGTTCGACCGCTACTCGAACTCGTTCCTCAAGATCTACTTCGACATCCCGCCCGGCCGCGAGGACGAGATCGCCCGCAAGGTGCTCATCAAGCATCTCACCGAGGGCAACTCCTACGGGATCACCCTCAAGGACGTCCACTGCAAGTTCCCGCAGGTCGAGTTGGGCCCGTGGGTCGACGACTCACCGATCGTGGGCACCGACTGGAAGCAGCCGGTGCTGGAGGGTTGGACCGCCCCCGCGGGCCACTGAGGGGTCGGGCAGGTAAGAAGGAGGCTCAGCAGCCATGGGGCTGCCCAGCGCGGCGCGTTATGTGATCATCGGTGCCGGCATACACGGTCTGTCGACTGCTTGGAGCCTGGCCCGGGACCTGAAGTCGTCCGGCCGCGGGTCGGGCGACGATGTCGTCGTGATCGACAAGACCGGTGTGGGCGCCGGCGCGTCGGGCATCGCCTGCGGCGTAGTGCGCAACAACTACTTCCAACCGGCCATGCGCGAGCTGATGGCCCATTGCGTCGACGTCTGGGAGAGCGATCCGGAGGCCTTCTCCTACCATCCGGTGGGCTACCTGCAGATAAGCCACGAGGCCATGCGGTCCGACGTGGCCTCGATCCACGAGCAGCAGAAGGCCATCGGCTACTCGTCGACGTTCATCGAGGGCGCCACCGAGTCGGCTCGCTACATGCGGGGGATCTTCGACGACTGGCAGGCCCAGGGCGTAACCAGCGTGCTGCACGAGCACCGCGGCGGCTACGCCAACAACATGGCGTCGCTCAAGGGCCTGCTCGAGAAGGCCGAGGCGCAGGGAGCAGCCGTCGTGGGCGGCGTGACCGTGAACGGCTTCGACCGCGACGCCTCCGGAGCAGTCACCGCGGTGCTGACCGACCAGGGCCCCGTCGCGTGCGAGCAGGTGGTGGTGGCGGTAGGGCCGTGGGTGCAGCAGATCTGGGCCATGCTCGAGTTGCCGTTCAGCGTCGACGTGCTCGGCGGCGACGGCCGCCTCCATCGCCGGCCCACCTGGACTTACATGTGCCTGCAGGAGGGCACCCTGGCCGTCGATCCCGGCTGCCTCACCGACAACGACGGCAACATGCCGCCCGTGGTCCACATCGACACCGACGCCCCGCTCTACGACGAGGGCGGCCTGGTCACCGAGGGCCCATGGGGCATCTACTACAAGCCCGACTTCAGCTTCGGCGGCGTGCAGGGCGGCTACATGCCCTACATCGTGGACAAGCCTGCTTCCGAGGTGGCCGTCGACCCGTACGGGCCCGACTCCCCCGATTTCATCGTGGGCGAGGACTTCTACCGCACGTGGACCGCGGCGCTGGCCCACTGCCAGAAGCGCTTCGAGGGCAAGTCGCATCTCATGAGCACCGAGCCCTCCGGCGGCATCGGCAGCTTCTCGCCCGACAACTTCCCGGTGTTCGACACGTTCTGCGAAAACGTCTACTTCATCGCCGACTCGAACCACGGCTACAAGATGATCGGCGTCGGCACGCTGGTGGCCTCCGAGCTGATGGGCGAGCCCCGGGCACTGCTGGAGCCGTTCCGGTGGTCGCGCTACGCCGAGGGCAGGCTCCACCCGGTGAGCAACTCGCCCTACCCCTGGAGCTGAGTCCGCCCCGGGTTCCACTGCGTGCCGACTGGCACACGGCGGTTACGCTTCACGAGGTTGTGCAGACGCAACTTCGGAAAGGCGCGTCCCAGATGGTGCAGGATGATCGGCAAGCCAAGTCCGGCACCGACGCGTCCGCAGCCGCTGCTCCACTAGCAATGCCTGCCGACTACATCGCGTCCTACGAGCGGGCCCGGGCGGTGGATCCAGCCAGGGCCCGGAACTACATCCTCCACACCACCGTCGGCGATCCGGTGTGCGACGAGTTGATGAGGCAACTCGGCGCCGTCTCCGCTGTCGATGCCGACCGTTTCGTTCGCGCCGCGATCGAGAATCCCGGCGACCCGCTGCTGCGCGACGCCCCCGGCGCGGTGAGCGCCTTCGTCGAGGAGCTCGAGACTGTGCCCGGCTGGGTGGACCAGGCCTCCTTCGTCGGCGGCGTCCGCGCCTTCCATCGGGACTCCTCGGCGTGCCTGGCCGCGATGCTCGGAGGCGTGCTGGTAGAGGGGTTCACGACCACCATCGCCCGGTCCTTCTTCATCACCGGGAGGCTGCGCGACCAGGGCGTGAGGCGCCTCCGGCAGAACAACCGCCACATGATCGAGCTGTTCCTGCCCGGCGGCCTGGAACCGCGCGGCGACGGCTGGCGCCTCTCGGTGCGCATCCGGCTGATCCACGCCAAGGTCAGGCATCTGTTCAGCACATCCGACGACTGGGACGCCGACGCATGGGGCGTGCCCCTGAGCGCGGCCCAGATCGGCTTCGCGGTCACGGCCTTCTCGGCCAGGATGCTGCAGCACATGAGGAGTCTGGGCGCCGACTACAGCGAGGCCGAGCGCGACAGCTTCATGGCGGTGTGGCGGTACTCGGGACACCTGATGGGTATCCCCGAGGCGATGCTCTACCGCGACTACGAAGACGCCTTGGAGATCTTCCGGATCGGCCGGCTATGCGAGCCCGACCCGGGTATGGAGTCTGTCGTGCTGGCCAACGCGCTGGTCAACTCGGCCCCGGTGGTGGCGGGCATCACCGAGCCCGACGCCCGCCGCAAGCTCGCCAAGTACATTTTCGTGGTGTCGCGGGCGATGATCGGCGACGATGTGGCCGACCAGCTGAACTACCCGCCGTCGCGGACGTTCGGTGTGCTGGCATGGTTCCGCCTGCAGCGCCGCTACCACCAGTTCCTGCGGCACCGGCTCCCCAGGCTGACCCGCGAGTCGGACTTCGCGGCGTTCAACACGCTGCTGGAGGTGTCGGCGCTGCAGGAGCTCGGCATCGAGTACCGGCTGCCTGACCATATCTACGCGGAACAGTCGCGCCAGTGGTGAGCCGCCCCCGCTACCAGGTGCCCGGCGCGCTCAGAGGCGAGGAATGGCGGTGTCCCTAGAGGCCCCGCGGGCTGCGCTTCCCTGAAGGATCAAGCTGCCACACCTCGGGGTCGGTGGTCATCCCCGCTACACGCTGTGGGGCCACCGACAGCGGGATGCCGCGCCGGCCCCGGCGGGAGGGCTCTGCTCGGACTCGTGGGCGTTCAGACCCAGGAGTCGCCCGCGCCGGCCTGCTCGGCCTCTAGAGGCGCCGCCAGCGGCAGGGTGATGCACATCTCGGTGTACTCGCCGGGCTCCGACTCGACTGCGATGCTGCCGCCGTGGCGGCGGACGATGTCGCTGGAGATGGACAGGCCGAGGCCGGTGCCCTGGTTGGTCGGCTTGGTGGTGAAGAAGGGGTTGAAGATCTTCTCGACCACGTCGGGGGGCATGCCCGTGCCGTTGTCACGGATGCGGACCTCGACGTGATCATTGGACCGCGTCGTGGAGAGCCACAGCGTCGGCTGGAAGCCGGTGTTGCCGGCGGCGACCTCGGCGCGGTGGCGGTCGTTGGTGGCGTGGCCCGCGTTGGTCACCATGTTCAGGAACACCCGCCCCAGGTCCTGGGCGATCACCTTGAGCGAACCCACATCCGGGTCGAAGTCCTGCTGGATATCGAGCTGGAAGTCCGAGTCCAGCGCCCGGGCGCTGTGGAATGATAGTTGGGCGTGCTGCTCCAGCAGGCCGTTGATGTCGGTCAGTTGCCACTCGCCGGAGTCGCGCCCCATCATCAGCATGTCCCGCACGATGCGGTCGGCCCGTTCACCGTGGGAGCGGATTCGCTCGATGTTGCCGGTCAGATCGCCGGCGATCTCGTTGACATAGTCCTTGTTCTCGTCGCTGATGTCGTCGCCGACGTCCTCCAGCAGCTCCTTGAGCTCGTCGATGAGCTCCTCGGAGGCCTCGGCGAAGTTCTTCACGAAGTTCAAGGGGTTCTTGATCTCGTGGGCGACGCCTGCGGTGAGCTCGCCCAGTGCGGCCAGCTTCTCCCGCGTGACGATCTGGTCCTGGGCCTTCTGCAGTTCGGCCAGGACCCCTTCGAGCTGCTGGTTCTTGCCCTGCAGCTCCGAGGCGAGCTGCTCGACCAGGTTGAGGCGCTGGACCTCCAGGGCGTGGCGCCGGAACACCTCGAGGGTGGCGGCCATGTCCGCGACCTCGTCGCGGCCCTCGATCGGGGCTGTGGCCTCAAGGTCGCCGCCGGCCATGCGCCGCATCCAGTCCGACAGCAGGGCGATCCTCCGGACCAGCGACTTGCCGACGAAGAACCAGATGATTATCAGCGCGGCGACGACGCTGGCCGCGCTGATGGCCAGCAGCAGGGTGCGGGCGGTGCTGATGGCCTGCTCCGACGCCGTGGTGGCCTCCGCGGCCCGCTGCTGGGACGCGCCCACTAGGCTGTCGACCTCGGTGACCAGCTCGAGGGCGAGTTGCCCGTTCTGGTCTAGTAGCTCTTGGTTGTGCTCCAGAATGGCGAACTCGCTGGCCGCGAGGTCGAACGAGTTCTCCCCGCCGAGGCCCAACTCCCGCAAGCGGTCGAAGATCGGGGCGGCGTCGGAATGGAACTGCGTCTCCTGCAGCGCCAGCAGGTTCCGGTTGATGCGTCCGGCGGCCGCCTCGAAGCGCTCCCGCAGCGGCTCCAGCAGGCTCGCCTCGGTCAGCGCGAACGCGCTGGCCAGCAGGTCGGAGGTGATGTTGGCGTCGGCCTCGAGCTCGGCGAGGCGCCGGTACTGGATGACCGCTTCCTCCGAGAAGTGCTCGGATCGGGGATCGGGCATCGATTCGAGGTCGGAGTATCCGGTCAGGGTGTAGAAGAACTGATCGTCAAGAGCGGGGATCAGCACTTCGCTGACCTGGGCTCGAAGCGTCACCAGTTCTGCTTGCTGCACCGCTCGCTGCTCGCTGATCTGGAATCGCTCCGAGGCCTCGGTCCTGATCTCGGCGATGTTGGCGACAAGCGTGTCGGCACTCTCGCGTATGTGGGCCACGCTCGCGGCGCCGCTGTCGCTCTGCTCCAGAACCGCCATCTGTTCCTCGAAGGCCAGAATCGTCTGGCTGATCTGCTGGCTCTCTTGGAACAGTTCCATTGACGTGGTTGCGGCGGCCAGGCTGGGCGCGGCGTTGGCGAGGATCCCGCCGTACTGCGCGACGCCGAACGCAGCGGCCAGTTCGGGAACGCTTCCCTCATTGACCCGCCTCTGTACGTCGCCCACACGGTTGAAGGAGAACCACCCGACCAAGCTGGCGGCCAGCGTCAAGGCCACCGCTCCGCCGATGCCCATATAGAGCTTGGTGGAGATCCGGGACCAGAACCCGAGAGAAGGCCTCATCCCGTCATCAGCGGGAGCGTCGCCGGCCGACGACTGGTCAGCGTCACCGGCCGCCGGTTCGTCGGGCGGCGGGGCGGTGGCGCCCTCCGCGAGTTCGTCGGGCGGCGTCGTCACGGACTCATCCGCTATCGGGTCGTCGAGCGGGGAGCTCACCGGGTCACCAGAGAACGGTCTCGTGCAGGGTGTCGACCGGGTGGTACTTGCCGTCGGAGCCGATCACCGTCAGGAACACCTCGTCGGAGCCCTGGTTGTCGCCGTCGCCGAACTGAAGCTCGAACCCGTCTATGTCGAAGTCGCCGCGGTCGATCAACCGGTCGAGCAGGCAGGATCTGTCGACCTCCGCCCCGCACTCTTGGAGCGCCGCGATCACCATCCGTCCAGCCAGGTAGCCCTCGAGCGACACGAACCCCGGCTCCGCCCCCGGATCATGGCTCGCCAGAGCCTCCAAGTAGGAGTGGACCACGGGCAGCGAGTCATCCTCCGGGAACGGGACGACCTGGGTCACCAGCACCCCGGCGCCGTCGGGCCCGAGCTCCTGGGCCAGGGCGTTGCTCCCCACGAAGGAGACCGTCATGAAGACCGCGTCCATGCCGGTGCGGCGGGCCCACAGGATGAGGCTCGCCACCGGCTCGTAGGCGCCGATCATGATCACCGCCTCGGGGTCGCCCTGCCGCAGGTCGAGCAGGGCCGTCTTCACCGCGGTCGTGTTGCGGGGGTAGATCCCGATCGAGGCGAGTTCCATGTCCCGCCGCTCGAGCGCCGCCACCGTTCCCCGGAACCCGGCCCGTCCGAACGAGTCGTTCTGGTACAGGACGCTGATCCGCCTGATCCCGAGGTCCTCCGTGAGGCGGGCCACCATCTCCTCGGTCTCCTGGTTGTAGGAGGCTCGCAGGTTGATGATGTTGTCCCACTCGTCGTCGCGGAGGAAGGCGGCGCCGGTGAAGGGCGCGATGTAGGGAACCCCGGCGCGGCGGGCGATCGGGGTGGCGGAGCGCGAGGTCGGGGTGCCCACCGCGCCGATCAGCGCGAACACCTGCTCCTGCTCGATGAGGTGGCGCGTCATCACGATGGCGTCCTCGGGCTCGTACGCGTCGTCGAGAGACTGCAGTTCCAGGACGCGCCCGTGGACGCCCCCGGCCGCGTTCACCTCGTTGAACGCGGCCATTATCCCCTGCCTCATGTTCCTGCCCAACTCCCTGGCAGGCCCGCTGAGCGCAGCGGACTGCCCGAACAGGATCCGATCCTCGGTCAGGCCCAGCGATTCTCCCTCCGCCTCGACGACGGGTCCGACGGACACCGAATCGTCGATGGGCGGGTCCTCCACGGTCTCTCCGTCGCTGCCGCACGCCGCGAGCAGCACTGCAACGGCTGCCGCCGACCATCGGACGGCAGTCCATCGGCGACGCGGCCCGCGGCAGTGGGTCATCTCACTTGCGGGCGACGATCTTCAGGCGGTTCTTCCCCGACTCCCGGCAGTACTCCACGTCGTCCATCAGGGTCTTGGTGAAGTGCACGCCCAGCCCGCCGATCGGCCGGTCCTCTATCGAGGACGTCAGATCCGGCTCGGGCGCCTCGGTCAGGGGATCGAACGGGATGCCGTCGTCGATGATCTCGATCACGACGTCCTCTTGGAGCGAGGTCACCTCCACCTCGACGTCGCCGGGCCGGCCCTCGTGGGAATAGTCCACCACGTTCTGGGCCAGCTCGTCGATCACCAGGCTGACCCGGAACGTCAGCTCGCCGGACCATCCGTCCCGCTCACCGAGTGCTTCGACGGCCGCGACCAGCTCCGGAAGCTCGTCGTAGCTGGAGCGGACCCGCTCGCCGTTGGTGTTGGTGGTCAGGAACAGCATGGCGCGGTCAGTTCTCCCGACGCAGCACGAGACAGGTCGTGTCGTCGAACTGCGGCACATCACCGGCGAACTCGTTGACGAGGTCGATGACTCGATGGCCGGCGTCCTCTGCATCGCCCGGAGGATCGGCCTCGAAGGCCTCGCGCAACCGGGCCAGGCCCAGCTGCTCCTCCTCGGCGTTGATGGCCTCGGTCACGCCGTCGGTGTAGAGAATGACGGTGTCGCCGGGCGACAGCTCGTAGGAGTGCTGGAGGAAGTCGAACCCGGGCAGCACGCCCAGTGCGAGGCCGTCGGTCACCGGCAGCTGGGTGCTGGTACCGTCGGCGTGTATGACGAGGGGCGGGTCGTGGCCGCCGTCCGCGTAGGTGAGCACACCGGTCGCAGGGTCGTACACCGCATAGATCATGGTGACGAACATGCAGGCGTCGTTGTCCTCGTTGAGCACGTCGTTCACTTCCGTGAGGGCCTCGCCGGGTCCGTCGGTCCGCATGGCCGCGCCCTTCAGCAGCGTGCGGCTGGACATCATGAACAGAGCCGCGGGCACGCCCTTGCCGGATACGTCAGCGATGGCCAGGCCCACTCTGTCGTCGGACAGACCGATCACATCGAAGAAGTCGCCCCCCACGTTGCGGGCTGGCTGCATGGTGCCGAATAGCTTGTAGTCATCGTTTCGGGCGAACTTGTTTGGCAGGATGGACTGCTGCATCATGCTTGCAACATTCAGTTCGTTCTGCAGGACGACAAGCTTGTCACGCGCGCTGAGGGCTTCCTTCCATTCTCGAATGTGCTGCAGAGTTCGATCAATTGTGAACTTCAAGTCGTCGAAATCAACCGGCTTTGTGACGAAATCGAACGCGCCGCGGTTCATGGCGATGCGGATGTTCTTCATATCGCCGTAGGCGGAGATTATGACGGCCCGAATGTCCGGCGACACGTCCGGAATCCTGTCGAGAAGCGTGAGGCCGTCCATCTTGGGCATGTTGATGTCGGACAGGACCATGTCGATGCCCGCGTCCGCTTCCAGCGCTTCGAGTGCCTCGACCCCGTCGTGGGCGAAGACGAATTCGTACACACCAGTCCTGATGTATCGTCGCATGCGCTGCAGCATGAGCGGCTCGAGATCCGGCTCATCGTCGACCACGAGGATCTTGTGCTTCTGTGGCGACTCAGTCATTGTCGTTCGAGTCCTCTCTAGCGATTGGAGACGGCTACTTATGCGCTGACTGCGGCGAGCGCGTCTGACTGTGAGCCGTGGATCTGAATGATCTTGTCGAATCCGCTGATCTTGAATACTTCACGAATGGAATCGTTCATTGAGCAGAGCGCGAACTTCATGCCACTGCTCTGGAGACCCTTGGCGGTGAGTAGGATCACTCTCATCCCGGCGCTGCTGATGTAGGAGACGTCCTCGAAGTCCAACACAACGGCAGAATCATCCTCGTCGATCACCGCTTCCAAGCTGGAGTGGAACTCCCGAGAGTTGGAACTGTCAATGCGCCCGTTGGCCCTGGCAATGACGGCTCCGCCGTCTCTGTCGGCGCTGATCTCCATCGTTGCGCTCCTCAGTCAAAATCCTCTGTTGGTCGGGTGGATGCTACCTCGCGGGCTGTGACGTGGCTCATGCGCGTGCGCTGGGGCCGTAGGTGAGGTGCATGAGGTCACCGTCGTCGAACCGGCCGGGTCTGAGCGCTCCGGCGTCGATCGATGGGGCGCTGCCGACCTGGGCTGTGCCGAGAACCTGGGAGGCGACGATCTCGCCGATGCACGGCGACAGCTTGAGTCCGTGCCCGGACAGCCCGACGGCGAGGTACAGGCCGGCCACGTCGGCGATCTCGGAAGCCCACCCGAGGATGGGGTGGTAGTCCGGCGTGATGTCGTAGGCCCCGCTGGTGCTGGCGACGACCCCGGCCGACCTCAGCGCCGGGAGCCGCTCCGCCAGGGCTCTCTCCAGACGGGCGGCGTGGTCACCGACGGCAGCCGGCGGGGCGTCGGCCAGCGGATCGTCGACCGGGGGCATCTCCGGTGGGTACGCCACCGCGACTATCCGGCGACCCATGTCGGGACGGATCACAAGATTGGAGTTGCCGTCGGTGATGCAGGTGTGCAGGGCGCGGGCCCCGGGCTCCTGCTCGAGGGTCGCCATGTCGAGGCGCCGCCGCTCGATGGGCGCGTGCACGCCCAGGGGTTCGAGCAGGTCGGGCGCCCACGCGCCGGTGGCGGCCACGACGACGGGCGCCCTGATCTCACCCCTGTCGGTCGCCACTCCGCCGACCGCGCCGTCGGCCACCAGGATCTCGTGCACGGCCAGCGGGGTCAGCACGTCCGCTCCGGCCGCGGTGGCCGCGCCCAGCCAGCTCAACACCATCTTGGTCACGTCGATGTAGCCGCCGTCGGGCTCGTAGGCGCCGCCCGACAGTCCCTCGGCGTTCACGAGGGGCTCGATCGCCGCGATCTCGTCGGGGCCCACGAAGCGGGTGTCCACGCCGAGTCCGCGTCCCAGCTCGACGTTGCGCCGCAGGCCGTCGACCTGGTTCTCGGTGACGATGAGCATGTACCCGAGGCGTACGTAGCCGGGGTCGCCGTATCCCACCTCCGAGGCCCAGCTGCGGATGCAGTGGAAGCCTCGCAGGGCCATGCGCACCATGAGTTCGTTGGAGTAGTGCTGGCGGATCTGGCCGAACGTGCGTCCTGAGATGCCGCCGACAGGCGGTCGAGCGTCCACCACGACCACCCGGCGGTCCGAATGGCGGGCGAGCTGGTAGCCGATGCTGGCGCCCGAAACCCCGGCGCCGATGACGACAACATCGGCTTCTGCCGGGATGCTGTGCACGGGAGAGGATCGTAGTTGCCTGCTCGCTCCGCCTCGAAGCAGTGTCTGCGCCTACCGGTGCGAGCGGGCCTTGACCCGACGGCGATGGGCCCGGAGCACCCGCTCCGTGTAGCCGCCGGGTTCGTCCCGGGCCGAGAACACGAGCTCGACCGCGGCCGCGAACGGAGGGCTGGAGTCGTAGTCGGGGGCCATGGGCTCGTAGTCGGCATCGCCGCTGTTCTGCTGGTCGACCAGGTTGGCCATACGGCGCATGGTCTCGCGCACCGCCTCCGCGGACACGAGTCCGTGATGCAGCCAGTTGGCTATGTGCTGGCTGGAGATCCGGAGGGTGGCCAGATCCTCCATGAGGCCGACGTCGCCGATGTCGGGCACGGTCGAGCATCCCACGCCCTGGCCCACCCACCGGACCAGGTATCCGAGGATGCCCTGGATGTTGTTGTCCAGCTCGCGCCGTATTTCGTTCGGGCCGAGCTCCCGGCCAGCCGCCAGCACGGGAATGTCGATCAGGCTGGCGAGGCGGGCGGGCGTGCGGTCGGCGAGGTCCCTCTGGCGGTCGGCCACGTTTACCAGGAAGTAGTGCATGGCGTGCAGGGTTGCCGCGGTGGGGGAGGGCACCCAGGCGGTGCTGGCTCCCGCGATCGGATGCTGGATCTTCGACTTGACCATGGCCGCCATCTCGCTGGGCATCGTCCACATGCCCTTGCCGATCTGAGCGCGTCCCCGCAGCCCGCAGGCCAGGCCGGTGTCCACGTTGGAGTTCTCGTAGGCGCCGAGCCAGGCGGCCGACTTCATCTCGGTCTTGGGGATCACCGGTCCGGCCTCCATGTCGGTGTGGATCTCGTCGCCGGTGCGGTCCAGGAAGCCGGTGTTGATGAACACCACCCGGTCGCGGGCCCTCCAGATGCACTCCTTGAGGCCCAGCGAAGTACGGCGCTCCTCGTCCATGATCCCCATCTTCAGGGTCCGCTGCACCAGGCCGAGGGCGTCCTCCACCCGGCCGAACAGATCGCAGGCCAGGTCGACCTCGTCGGGGCTGTGCAGCTTGGGCTTGACGATGTAGACGGACCCGGCCGCCGAGTTGCGGATGGGCTTGCCGTCCACCCGTCCCATGCCCCGCAGATCACCGATCGCGCACAGCGCGGTGACCATTGCGTCGACCATGGTCTCGTACACCGGCTCGCCGTCGAGCCTCACCATGTCGGTGGTGAGATGGGGTCCCACGTTGCGGACCAGCATCAGGGCCCGGCCCGGCAGCCGTACCGGCTCGCCGTCGGGGCCGGTGAAGCTGCGGTCGCCGTTCAGCGACCGGTGCACCGTCCTGCCGTTGCGCACGAAGGCGGTCTTCAGGCTGCCTCGCATGAGCCCGAGCCAGTTCCGGTAGACCGCCACCTTGTCGTCGGCGTCCACGGCCGAGACGGAGTCCTCGAAGTCCATGATGGCGGTGAGGGCGGACTCGAGCCGGATGTCGAAGACGCCGGCGTGGTCCCGGCGCCCCACCGGGTGGTCGGCGTCGACCCGCAGCTCGCAGTGCAGGCCGTTCTTGCGCAGCAGGATCGATTCGGGCGCGTCCGCGGCGCCGGTGTAGCCGATGAACTGCTCGGGGCGCAGTAGCGCGCTGACGGTGCCGTCGCCGCTGCGCACCTGCAGGGCTCCGTCCTGCACCCGGTAGCCGGTCGCCCAGGCGTGGCTGGCCGAGTCGAGGGCGAAGTGCGTGTCGAGGAAGTCGCGGCCCGAGGCGATCACCCGGTCGCCTCTGACCGGGTTGTAGGCGTCGCCGCGGCTGCAGCCGTCCGCCTCGCTGAGCACGTCGGTTCCGTAGAGGGCGTCGTACAGGCTCCCCCAGCGCGCGTTGGCTGCGTTCAGCGCGTAGCGGGCGTTGTCGACGGGCACCACCAGCTGCGGTCCGGCCACCGCGGCGATCTCGGGATCGACGTTGGCCGTCGTGGCGGTCACCGAGCCGTCCATGTAGCGCAGGTACCCGATGTCGCGCAGGAAGTTGGCGTAGGCGTCGGCGTCGTGGCTTCGACCCTCGGCGCGGGCCGCCCGGTGCCAGTCGTCGATCTGGGACTGCAGCTCGTCGCGCCGGGCCAGCAACGCGGCGTTGCGGGGGCCGAGGTCGATCAGGATGGACTGGAGCGCGCCCCAGAACTCGTCGATCTGCAGGCCGGTTCCCGGCAGGGCCTCGACCACGATGAATTCATGAAGTGGTGGAGCAATCTCAAGCGACCCGGTACGCACGCGCGTGTCTCCTAGCCGTGTGACATTCTCAAGACGGCGTCGACCACGCTGTCGACTGAGGGAAGGTAGGCGTCCTCCAGAGGAGGGCTGAAGGGCACCGGTGAGTTTGCGGCAGTGATCCGCGCCACGGGAGCGCGAAGTTGATTCCATGCGACTTCGGAGACGGTGGCGGCCAGATCGGAGGCCACACTGCAGCGGGGTGGGCTCTCGTCGATGACGACCGCCCGCCCGGTCCGTCTCACCGAGGCCCCGACTGTGTCCGTGTCCAGGGGCGAGAGCGTTCGCAAGTCGACGATCTCGGCCGACACCTGGTGCTCGGTGGCCAGCCGTTCGGCAGCCTGGATGGCCAGCAGCACACCTGCACCGGCGGCGATCAGGCTCACGTCGTCGCCGCGGCGCTCGACGGCCGCTCTCCCGATGGGCAACTCGTAGTGACCCTCGGGCAGCGGCCCCCGTGTCCGGTACAGGCTCATGTGCTCCAGGAACACGACCGGGTCGTCGTCGGAGACAGCTCGAAGGAGCAGCCCCTTGGCCGTGGCCGGAGTGGCCGGAGCCAACACCTTCAGTCCTGGGATGCTGGTGAAGATCTGCTGCAGTGTGTCGGAATGCTGGCCCCCGGCCCGCAGCCCGGCGCCCACCGCCATGCGCAACACCACTGGAACGGCGGCTTGGCCACCGAACATGTAACGCATCTTGGCGGCCTGGTTGAAGATCTGGTCGAAGCAATAGGGAACGAAGCTTGCCCACATGATGTCGACCACGGGCCGAAGGCCGGCCATGGCTGCCCCGACGGCCGCGCCCACGAAGCCGGCCTCGGAGATCGGGGTGTCGCGGACCCGCTCGGAACCGAACTCCTCGATCAGGCCCTTCGTGACGCCGAACGTCCCGCCCATGGCGCCCTCCAGCGGGGCTCCGAGTCCGGCGCCGCCGGCGATGTCCTCCCCGAGGACGATGACGCGGGGGTCGGCCCTCATGGCCTCGGCCAGCGCTTCGTGAACGGCTTGGACGAATGAGCCCTCCTGCGCCGTTGCCGGCACGGCGACCGGCAGTTCCCGGTCGGGCCGGTCCTCGCTGAGGACGTAGCGCTCCACCTCGGCCGGATCGGGCCAGGGCGCGGCTCTAGCCGCGTCGTACGCTTCGTCGAGTTCAGCCTCGATTCCAGTCTTGCCCGCCTCGACGTCGAGGTCGGTGGCGTCGACGAGCCGAGCGACGGGATCGAGGCCCCGAGCCGTGCGGCGCTGTTCACGGGACCGGTACTGCTCGGGATCGCCCACGTAGTGGCCGCGCATCCTGGTGATCTTGGCTTCGACCAGGGTGGGCCCCTCGCCACGCCGAGCCCGATCGATGGCGTGGCCGGCCTGGGTGAGCACTTCCATGTAGTCGGACCCGTCGACCACCACCCCTGGCATGTCGTAGGCCTGGGCCCTGACCGCAATGTCGGCGACGCTGGTGGCGTATGCCGTCGGTGTCGACTCGGCCCAGCCGTTGTTCTCGCACACGAACACCACCGGCAGGCGCCAGATGGACGCCAGGTTGAGCGACTCGTGGAAGATGCCCTGGTTGGAGGCCCCGTCGCCGAAGAACGAGACGGCCACGCGGCCGTCGCCGAGCACGCGGGCCGCGAGGGCAGCCCCCACCGCCAGCGAGATGCCGCCCCCCACGATGGCGTTGGCACCTAGCACGCCCTTGCTGAAGTCGGCGATGTGCATCGATCCGCCCCGACCCCGGCACAGGCCCGTCTCACGCCCGTAGAGCTCGGCCACCATCGCCGAGAGGTCGCAGCCCTTGGCGATGCAGTGGCCGTGGCCTCGGTGGGTGCTGGTGATGATGTCGTCATCGGTCAGATGGGCGCACACGGCGGCGGCGACGGGTTCGGCCCCGTGATAGGTGTGGACGAACCCGGGCATGTCGCCCTTGGCGAACTCCCTCAAGAGACGATCCTCGAACCCGCGAATGCGAAGCATCATTCGCAGTCCGCTCTCAAGCACACCTGCGGATCCCGGAGGTGCCGCGGGCTCCGTTCCCGATTGGCTGGGAGGCTGTTTCACGGTGTCTCGACGATGACACCGATGCGGGTGCCGATCGGAGCTTCGAGGCCCGGCTCCGCTTCTTGATGGACCCGGCCGGAGAACTCGGCCTCGATCTCCATCTCGACCTTGTCGCTCTCCATCACGAAGAGCGGCTCGCCCGCAACGACCTCGCCCCCGTCTTCTACGAGCCACTCGGTCAACGTCACGCTGCCCTCGTACATCCCCGTCTTGGGCATGATGACCTCGTAGGTCATGCTCTCTCAGGATCCGGGCTGTCCGATCCGGACGCGCCGTACAGGATGTGGATCGTGTCGGTCGTCAGATGGAGGTGCTGGGTCAACACGTCGGCCAGCTCGTCGCCTCGGCGCTCCTCGCACAACTCGACCATGAGCCGGTGCTGCGTGTCGGCGACGGGCAGGGCAGCCCCACGCGTGAGCCTCAGGTATCTCTCGGTCACCCCCCAGAGCCGCTCGAGAGTCCGTTCGATGGTCGGTGTGAGGCTGGGGGCAAGTAGGACCCGGTGGAACCGTTGATGGGCTGCGATATAGCCGCCGTCCATGGCTCCGGGGGTGTCGACGGAGCTCTCCAGTTCTGTCAGCGCCGCGTGCAGGACGTCTATGTGCGAGTCGGGCATGCTCGTAGCGGCGCGCCGCGCCACCGGCGGTTCGATCAGGCGGCGCAGGTCGTACACGTCCTCGAGTTCGCGCAACGAGATCTTGGTCGCCACTGCTCCGACGTTGGGCATCGTCTCCACCAGCCCCTCGGCCTGGAGCATGCGGATGCCCTCCCGGATGGGGATGTGGGAGACCTGGAGGCGTCGTTCCAGATCGCGGATGTTGATGCGCTCGCCGGGGCTGATCGTCCCGTCCAGTATCAGTCCCCGTACCTCGCTCGCGACGATGTCGGGCACCGAGTGCTGCCGTGTCATTCCTCTCCTCCGGTTGCTCGGCGCTCGAAGTATCTGCTGGTGGCGTCCAGGGCGGCCGCGGCTACCAGGGCGAGCCCGGCGCTCACGCGGACCCAGAAGGGCTTGGCTCCGAGAAGCAGCAGCCCGTCGTTGAGCACGCCGATGAACAATACCCCGGCGGCCACACCGAGGAGGTTGCCCTTTCCCCCTCCGAAGGCCACCCCTCCCAGCAGGATGGCGCTCAGCACCTCGATCTCGATCCCTTCGCCGAGGGTCGGGGGAGCCGAGTTGAGCCGGGACACGAGCACGATGGCCCCTACGCCGGCACCGACGCTGCTGGCGACGTAGAGCAGGAGGGGGAGCCGCCAGGGATTGATGCCGGCCCGGCGGGCGGCCTCCGCGTTCACGCCCAGAGCCACCATGTGCCGGCCCCACACCGTCTTGGTGTGGAACAGCCCGCCGATGATGAAGACGACCCCGGCGATGATCACCGGGTTCGGGATCCCGACGCCCGGGAGGAGACCCTGGCCGATCTCCTTGAATCTGCCGGTCCAGCCGCTGGCCAGATCCCCGTCGTTCACCACGTAAGTCAGCCCGCGCACCGCGGTGTAAAAGCCCAGGGTGACGATGATCGGGGCGAACCGGCCTCGTGTCGCCAGGGTGCCCTGGCATAGGCCTACGCCGGCCGCCACGATGATCGTGAGTGTGCAGGCGGTGACGGGGTGCGTTCCGGCCTCGAGCTGCTTTCCCAGCACGACGGCGCTCAAGCCGAGAGTGGACCCGACCGCGAAGTCGATGTAGCCCGACATCAACAGCAGGGCGGTGGGCACCGCCATGATCCCGACCACGGCCACCTGCAGGAAGATGAGCCGGATGTTGGAGGTGGTCATGAACTTCTCGGACTGCGACCAGAAGAACAACACCTCCAAGACCAGCGCGATGACGATGCCGTTCCTGAGGAACCCGGCCCGGATGCGCGCCAACTGGGACTCGGGGTCTGTTCCGACCGTGCTCGCCGCCGCGGCGGGGCGCGATCCAGAAGAGGAGTCTCCGGGTGTGTTCATGCTGGCTGGGATCGTCTCCAGTTGGAGCGGCCCATTTTCTTGGCGAGGATCAGCCGCCTGTGAATTCCTGGTAGGCGTCGAGGATCTCCTGAGCCCGGGCCGCGTCGTTCGGAGTGATCAACTCGTAGGGCAGCTCCAGGTTCTCGGTGGTGTTGCCCTCGAGCAGGTCGATGGGAAGGTCGGCGACCGCCCGTCCCAGGTCATCGAGAACCAGTGCACCGCTCGCCCGGTAGATGCCGCCCTCGCCGCCGCCGGCAGCCAGCAGTTCGAGGGCCTCGTTCTGGCCGTCCATTCCGGCCACGAAGAACTCGCTGGCGTCGCGACCGGTCCTCATCTGGGCCAGGACAGCCTGGTAGGCGCCCAGGGCGCCGGCATCGTTGATGCCGATGATCATGGCGATGTTGGGATTGGACTGGAAGAAGGTCTCGGTTGCCTCCAGGCCGGCGTCCTCCGCCACGACCGCGGCTTCGAGCGGCGCGACTCCGGTGGCGTTGACGATGATCTCCCTGATCGGATCGGTGCGCTGCGTGCAGGCCGATCCGCACTGGTCGAAGGTGAACAGGACCCAGGAGAAGTCGTTGCGGTCCCCGGTGAAGTCCTCTTCCAACCACCTGAGGGCCTCGTTGGCCACCTTCTCGGCTCCGGCCACATTCTGGTAGACGATGGCCGCGTCGCCGTTGGGAACCTCGGTCGAGTAGCCGACGAAGACGATGCCCGCCTCCTTGGCCTTGTCGATCGTCGGCTGGAGCGGCTCAATTCCGCACAGCGGCAGGGCCACGATGGCGTCCACCTGCTGGACTATGAAGTTCTCTATGTCCTGGACCTGCTGCTCGCAGTCGCCGTTGGCTGCGCCCTCGATGAACTCGTAGCCCCGGGACTCGGCCTGGATCCGGGCCGGGCCGGCCACGATGGGATAGATGCCGGCCGTCTCGTTGCCGTAGCTGAAGGCGACCGTCCCCGCGGACGAGTCGCCGTCGCCGCTGTCGCCGCTGCAGGCGGCCGCGATCAGAGCGAGCGCCAGCAGCGCCGCGAAGAGGCGAACAGTGTTCTTGAACATGGGATCCCCCTGTGTTGTTGTGTTGGTCACCGGATGGTGTTGATGTGTCGATCAGGCCGGCACGAGAGCGGGCATCGACCGGTAGTAGTCGGTGTAGGAGACGATCTCCACGTCTCTGGCTCGCGCGTAGGAGAGAAGGGAGCGGACCCACTGCGTGCCTGCCTCGTCATAACGGAGCATGGCCCAGTCGTGGAAGCAGGCGCCGTAGGTGAGGTCATCGGCGACGATCTCGTCGATGGCGCCTTGCAGCACCTGGCCGAATTCCCGGCCCTTGTCGATGCCGTTGGCCTCGAACCAGATGCCGTCGAGCCAGTGCTGGAACGGGATCTCGAGGATCTCGGGATGTCCCTGCTCGGCGTACCAGAACGGCTGTGTCGAGATCGGGGTGGGGTTCTCTCCGTTGGCGCCGCGTCCCCACGAACTGATGTACCGGATGCCGCACCGGGCGACGATGTCGAGCAGCTCGGGGCGGTCGCTCAACCCCAGGTAGTGGCCGTGGGGCGTGCGCAGCCCGATGCACTCGATCCCGAGGTGCTTGTCGATGGCGGCCGATGTCGTCATCAGTTCCGTCTCGAGCGCCTCCTCGGGCGACGCCAGGAATACGCCCCCGTTCCAGTAGTCGGGCTTGAAGAGGGCGTGGCTGTAGGTGTGCTGCTGGATGTCGATCAGCGGATGGCGGACGAGCTCCTGGAACAGTGCGACGTGGTGCACGAGCGTCCGGCCGCACACGAACAGCGTGGCCGGCGCGTCGAACTCCTCGTGGTTCCGGAGGATCACCTCTAGGCCCTGGGGCGTCGAATCCGGCTCGGTCGCCTGGACCATCCCGTGGTCGCCGATCCGGGCGAGGCCCTCCCCTATGGCGAAGGACTCGACGTCGTAACCGACCAGCAACTGCGCCATTGGGCCCCCTTACTCCAGACGCGAAGGATCTGCGTTCCCTGACCAGAATATACTATAGGCAGCCGGGCGCGGGCGCTAGCTGAGAGCCGCTCACCACGGCTCTCAGGCCGCCGTTCCCGTGGTGATCAGCTGAACGAGATCCCTGGTGGTCACGTCGGCCAGTTCGATGTCGGCTACGGCGGCGCCGTGCCGCAGCACCACGACGCGAGAGCAGGCGTCGAGCACCTCCTGCATGTTGTGGCTGATCAACATGACGGCCAGCCCCCGGTCCCGCAGCGTCTTGATGAGTTCCAGTACGAGGCGGGACTGCTCGACACCCAGCGCGGCGGCCGGTTCGTCCATCAGCACGATCTGGCGTCCCCAGGCCACGGAGCGGCCGACGGCCACCGCCTGGCGCTGCCCGCCCGAGAGCTTCTGGATCGGATGGCGGACCGACGGGATGTTGATGTGCAGGCCCTCGAGGATGTCCTTCGCCTCACGGTGCATGCGACGCTTGTCCATCCAGCCCGCGAGCCGCGGCCGGTGGCGGATCTCCCGGTTCAGGAAGATGTTGCCGGTGACGTCGAGCGTGTCGATGAGCGCGAGATCCTGATGGACGGTCTCGATGCCCCGCTCATGGGCATCGCGCGGCGATGCCAACTCGACCTCCTCACCATGGATGAGGATCTCACCGGCGTCGGGCTTGATGATCCCGGCCACGCACTTGACAAGGGTCGACTTGCCTGCGCCGTTGTCGCCGATCAGTCCCAGCACCTCGCCGGCGTGCACGCCGAGGCTGACCTGGCGCAGGGCCTCGACCGCACCGAAGGACTTGTCGATGCGCCGGACTTCGAGGACGGGGTCAGTCATGGCCGGCGGACACGTAGCCCTCGAGGGGCTGGATGAGGATTCCACCGTCTACCGCGAGGAGCGTGCCCGTTATGAACTCGGCCATGTCCGACGCCAGGAAGACGGCCGCCCGTCCCACGTCGTCGGGCTTGCACAGGCGGCCGAGCGGCGTCCGGTCCACGATGCCTGCCCACTGCGCCTCGAGATCGATGCCCTGCGGGGCTCCGGCCTTCACGAACTCGACCGCTCCCTCGGTCATGGCCGCTCCCGGGCACACGGCGTTGACGCGGATCCCGTGGGGCGCCAATTCCATGGCCAGCGAGCGGGTGAGTCCGGCGATGGCGTGCTTGGAGGTGGTGTAGTGCGCCAGCCCCTCCGCCGAGGGAACTTGGGCGTCGACCGAGGCGACGTTGATGATCACTCCCGTCCCCCTGGGCCGCATGCTGCGGGCCGCGGCCCGTGCGCACAGGAAGCCGCCCGTCACGTTGACGTCGATGATCCGAGCGAACTCCTCGCGGGGCATCTCGGTGGCGAGATAGTTGGAGAACACGCCTGCGTTGTTCACCAGGACGTCCACCGGTCCGCTCCGGGACTCGACGGCGTCGAACAACGCTGCCACCGACATCTCGTCCGAGACGTCGACGCGGAGGCCGCGGCAGGTGCTCGAGGTCTCGGCCGCGAGCCGGTCGGCGGTCGACCGGGCGGCGGCCTCGTTGATGTCGGCGACGGTGACCGTCGCCCCCGCTTCGGCCAGCCGCCGGGCGATCGCGGCCCCGAACCCTTGGGCGGCGCCGGTGACGATCGAGCAGCGGCCCTCCAGGGACCAGAGATCCGCGAGCGGGGTCATGGAAGTTCACGCTCGAACAGGGCCGGGACGTAGGGCCGGGACTGCTCGAAGGGCATGCGGCGGGCGGGCAGCGCGTCGGGTCGCCATGGCTTGACTTCCTGACCGCCCTTGATGACGCGGAAACGGCGCCGGTCTGCCAGCACGGACACGTTCTCATCGGGCCGGCCGTCGACTATCAGCATGTCGGCGTACTTGCCCTCGGTCAGCGTGCCGATCATGGCCGAGTGCGATGGCACGGCGACCGCGGCGTCGCGGGTCATGCACAACAGGGCCCGCATGTCGGTCATGCCGAGATGGCTGACGAACAACTCCATCTCACGCGTATGCCATTGGCCGTAGGGCGTCATGGCGAAGCCGCTCTCGGATCCGGCGATAAGGGTCGCTCCCTGCTCATGGGCCTTGGAGAGGATGGAGACGGCCGCGTCCAGTTCCCGCCGGATGGCGTCGTTGGTGGCCGGTCGCATGCCGCCGGCCTCCAGGGAGTTGACCAGCAAGGTCATGGCCGGCAGCAGGGGGATGCCCTGGTCAAGCACCCTGTCGAGGGTCTCGGTGTCCATGTAGGACGCGTGCATGATCCAGTCGACGCCGGCCGCGGCCGCATCGGCGACGGACTGCCGGGATCGGGCGTGCATGGCCAGCGGGCGCCCGAGCCGGTGGGCCTCGTCGACGGCGAGCTCCAGTTCGTCGCGCCGGAACGCGGCCCACTCGGTGGTCCCGGGACCGGATCCGGCGATCTTGATCAGGTCCACGCCGTCCTTGACCTGGTCGCGTAGCTCGCTAAGGAGCTCGTCGCGGCCGTGAACGAGCGCCCCGAACGACGACTCTTCCACATCGATCCATCGGGGCAGGGTGTCGCCGATGCCCTGTTGGGTGGTGATCTGCCGGCCCGCGGCTGAGAATCTCGGACCCTGGATGAGCCCGGCAGCCACTGCGTCGCGTACCGCGGGGGCGATCCCGGTGGGCCCGCCCGGATCGCAGGCGCTGGTCACCCCGGCCAGCAGCACCGTCTCGGCGTTGGCCGCTGCCCGGATGGCCCGGTAGGCCGACGGCGTGTAGATGTACAGCTCCTCCTCGGTGTGCGGCTCGCCGAAGCTGATGTGCATATGGCCGTCGACCAGCCCGGGCATGACCGTGGCGCCGTCGACGCCAGTCGCCGGGATCGCCTCGTCGCTGAACTCGCGGGGCAGATCGTGCGACGGCCCGACCCAGGCGATCCGTTCACCGTCGATCACCACGGTGCCGTCGGTGATCGTCGTCTCGTCGACGCAGGGAAGCAGTCGGGCGTTCTCGATGCGACTCAATCGGAGGCTGGGACTGTTCATCGTTGCTCCTTCGATCCAGCGATCTAGCACGGGATGAGTGGGAAGTACTCGCCCCCTATGGGTTGCCCTGCGGACAGCCCCACCTCTGCGTCACTGTAGTTGTACTCGTATCGCTGCGATCCCAGCCAGATGGTTCCATCTCCCACGAAGCGGATCACGAGGGCCCGCCTCGGATGGTCGGTCCGGTTCGGTCCTGACGCGTGCCACACGAGCGATGAGTGGAAGGACGCCTCGCCGGCCCCGAGGGCGACCGTCCGCACCTCGAACCCCATGGCGGCCGGGTCCCCCATGGGCTTGACCACGGCGGGTCGCTGATCCCGCATGTACGGCGTTCCGGTGCCGAAGACTGACGGCAGGCGCTCTCCGGTCAGATGGCTGCCCACGGCCATGCGCATGGCACCGTTGCGGGCGTCGGTGTCGTCCAGGGCAATCCACGCCGTCACCGCGTTCGGCTGGGCCAGCGGCCAGTAAGGGAAGTCCTGGTGCCATTTCAGCTCGCCCCCCGATCCCGGAGCCTTGGTGAGCGCGTTGTCCTCGAGGAGGCGCACCCGGCGGGTCCCGATGAGCTGTGAGGCCCAGCGGGCCAGGGTCGGATTGAACACGAAGGGCTGGATCTCGGGCTCCACCCGCCACAGATTGAACAGGAACTCGACGGGACCGGCGCCGGTGGGCCGCGGCTCGTCGACGTCGGGCCACAGGTCGGGGTCCAGCAGGTCGTAGACCCGCCCCTCGTCCCGTTCCCGGTCCTGGACCGAGGCCACGAGACCGCGCAGGGCGTCGACCTCTTCGTCGTCGAAGACCCGCCCCGGACACAGGTATCCCGACTCGTAGAAATCGAGGATCTCCGAACCGCTCAGGAGATCGTCACGGGCCGTCATTGTAGGCAAGGCTATAGTATATCTTTCGGTCATTCATCGAGTGCGTCAGGCGTGTTCGAAGCCACGATCCGGGAGGCGGGAGACGTGGGAGAGCAAGTGGTTCGAGCGGACACGACGGAGCCCGACGACTGGTCGGGCACCGCCTTCGCGCACTTGGACGTGCGGTCGCTGATCTCCGAGGATCGCCTCGGCTCGGAGAAGGTGATGGTGGGTCAGACCATCTACCCGCCCGGCAGCACTCATGAGCATCACCTCCACCCCGACGCGGAGGAAGTGGTGATCGTCATGTCGGGCACCGGCTGGCACCGGGTCGGATCGGAGTTCTACGACATCGGCCCCGGTGACATCGTCTTCATTCCAGCCAACGCGCCGCACTCCGCGGGCAGCGATCCGGGAGAGCCCATGGTGATTCTGTGGATCCTGGGGGGTGTTCCATCGCTGGAGAAGGCCGGCTATGTGTCGGTGCCGACGATCCTTCGAAATCGGTGACCGAGCTCTGGCAGCTGGGGGCTCGCGCCCTTGCCCGACTCTATGGTGCCCGCCAGGCCGGCCCTGTCGAGGCGCTCGACGCTTCGCTCGAGCGGCTTCGGGCCGTCGAACCGATGGTCGGGGCCTTCGCATGCGTCCTTGACGAGGAGGCCCGCTCGGCCGCCCGCGTCCTGCAGGACGAGCTCTACAGGGGCGTGAGCCGTGGTCCCCTTCACGGCGTTCCGGTGGCCGTGAAGGAGCTGTTCGACGTTGAGGGCGCTCCGTGTGACTACGGGTCCGATGTGCTGTCGGGCCGGGTGGCGGCGGCTGATGCCGAGTTGGTTCGCCGGCTCCGGCAGGGCGGGGCGCTGATCGTGGGCACGACCCGCTCCCACGAGTTCGGGTGGGGTATCACCACCCAGCACGAGCGAAGGTCCGGCACCCGGAATCCCTGGAATCTCGATCGCATCCCCGGCGGGTCCAGTGGCGGATCAGGCGCCGCCGTCGCGGCGGGGATGGTCCCGGTGGCGGTGGGCAGCGACACGGGGGGCTCGATCCGCATCCCGGCCAGCTTCTGTGGAGTGGCCGGTCTGAAGCCCACGTTCGGGCGGGTCAGTCGCACCGGCGGAATGGCGCTGGCGCCCTCGTTCGACACCGCGGGAGCGCTGGGCCGGACGGTCGAGGATGCGGCGGTGGTGGTGGAGGCCATGAGCGGAGCCGATGGCGTCGACCCGGCATGCCCGCCGGATCTGCCGCCTCCTGAAGTCCCTGCAGCGCGGGATTCGCTTGACGGCACTCGCATCGGCGTCTCGGCCGACCTCATGAACGTCGGGCTCGACGGGTCCATCAAGGTGGTGTTCGACGCCGCGGTGGGTCTCCTGGAGGAGTTGGGTGCCCAGATCGTAGAGATCGGCCTGCCCGACGCGGAGTCGATCCGGTCGGCGTTCGTGCCTCTGCAGATGGCAGAGGCCCATCACGTGCACCACTCGATGGGGCTGTACCCGCAACGGGCTGCCGACTACGGCTCCGACGTGCGCTCGCGGCTCGAGGCGGCGACCGATGTGTCGATCGGGGACTACCTGGCCGCCTCGGAGCAGCGTCGCCGGATCGTTGCGGCGTTCGAGCGGGGACTGCGGTCCGTGGACGCCGTCTTGAGTCCGGTGTCCGGGGTCGGGCCGAGCCGTGTCGACGACAGTGATCGAGCGGTCTGGAACGGCCGGACCCGGCCTCTGCGGGACGCAGTGATGATCTTCACCGTGCCGCACAACGTGACCGGCCTGCCTACCAGCATCGTGCCCGTCGGCGTCGATGCCGACGGTCTGCCCGTGGCTGTTCAGCTGATGGCCGAACGTTGGCGGGAGGACAAGGCTGTCGAGATCGCGGCGGCCCTCGAACTGGCCGTCGAGCCGCCCGCGGCAGCGTTCCCCGAACTGGCCGGTCACGCCGCCGCAGCAACATCAAGCGAATAGGAGTCCTGGCATGCCCTACGCACAATCCGACGACGCTCGGATCTATTTCGAGCAGCACGGCGACGGCTCGGGCCCGCCTCTGGTCCTGATACGGGGCACCGGAGCCGACGGGACGCGCTGGATGCCTCAGGTGGAGGCCTACTCGCCCGAGGTTCCGTGCGTGATCTTCGACGGAAGAGGTGTGGGCCGAAGCGACACCACACGGGCCCCGTACACGGTGGAGCAGATGGCCGGCGACACTCTCGCCGTCATGGACGAGGCCGGCATCAATGCAGCCCACGTCGCGGGCTCGTCGTTGGGAGGGGCCATCGGCCTCCACCTGGCCGTTCATGCTCCCGATCGGGTGCTGACCCTGCAATTGCACTCGAGCTGGCTGGCCACTCGGGGCTTCTCCGCTTACTCGCTGGGCCTGCTGAAGAAGTTCCTCGTCACCGGCGGGACCGACTTCTACTACGAGGCGACCCTGCCGCTGCTGTTCAGCTGCTCCTTCATGATGGACAACTTCGATCACCTCATGAAGATCCTCGCCCACATGCAGGCTCACTCGGCTACCAGGGAGGGACTGCTCGGGCAGATCGAGGCCAATCTCAGCTACGACCTCAGCGCCGAGGCCGGACGGGTGAAGGCTCCGACCCTCATAACGGTCGGCGATCTCGACTACGTGCTACCCGTGTCGTGCTCGCGGGAGCTGCATGCGGCCATCGCCGGGTCCGAACTGGTGGTCTTCGAGGGTTGCGGGCACCTGGTGACGATGGAGAATTCCGAGGAGTTCAATCGGGTCACGCTCGACTGGCTGAGGCCCCACCTCTAGTTGTGACGGCCTACCGGGGGACTAGGGACTCGCGGTCGTATCCGGCCACGCGTTTGTAGCTGTCCGACAGCGCGGCCATCTCCTCGTCCGTGATCACGTCGGTGATGCGCTCGAACGGCCTGTCGCCGGTTCGCTCGTGGACCGCCTTGAGGATGACGTCCGGGGGTGCGGATCGGCTGGCGTGCACCACCGCTGAGGTGGCTGGGAGCCGCTGCTCCTCGTAGGCCCGCAGCGCCTCATCCACCGATGGGTGTGACTGCAGGCAGTCGGCCAGAGATCGTGCGTCGAGGATGGCCTGGCCCGCGCCGTTGGAGCCCCTCGGATACATGGTGTGGGCGGCGTCGCCGAGCAGCGTGACCCGCCCGTGTGTCCAGCGGGGCAGCGGATCGCGGTCGACCATCGGATACTCGAGGATCTGCTCCGCTCCCTTGATGAGCCCGGCCACGTCGAGCCAGTCGAAGGTCCAGTCCGCTAAGACGTGGAAGAAGTCCTCGAGGCGGCCGGTGCGGTTCCAGTCCTGCTCGTTGTACTGATCGGTCTGCACCTCGGCCACCCAGTTGACGAGTTGGCGGCCCTCACGGTCGACATCGTGCCGGACCGGGTAGATCACCATCTTCCCGACCGTCAGCCAGCCGGCCCGCAGGTAGGTGGAGCCGCTTAGGAACGGCTCCCACACGGTCGTACCACGCCACATGTTCACGCCCGAGTAGACGGGCGGACCCTCGTCACCGAAGAACTGCCGCCGCACGACTGATCCGATGCCGTCGCAGCCGATGACGGCCGAGTCCTCCGCCGACGGCAGGGTTCGGCCGGTGACGGAGTCCACGAAGTGGGCCGCCGCACCCCGGGCACCGGAGTCGGTGCCGGTACATCGGTGAGCGGTCAGCAGGCGCTCGGACCCATCGGGCACCCGGTCGAGGAAGGCGCGGCAGAGCACCTGCTGGAGGTCTCCGCGGTGTATCTGGAACTGGGGCCAGTCGTAGCCGGCGTAGCGCCCGACGGGCTCCGAGTAGACGAACTGGCCGAACCGGTTGAAGAAGCGGGAGTCCCTGGTGGTCACGGCCACCTCGGCGAGCGGATCGGTGAGGCCCAGCAGCCCCAGTTCCTTGCTGGCATGGGGCAGCAGGCTGATCCCAACGCCGATAGGCCTGATCTCCGGGGCAGCCTCGTGGACGCGGACGCCTATGCCCCGCTCGTGGAGCATGAGGGCCAGCGTGAGCCCGCCGATGCCGCGGCCGACGATGATCACATCGTCCATGGCGGCTCGGAGTCGTGCTGGGTGTCTGTTCTATTCCCGGTTAGGTCGGGTCGGCCAGGTAGGACTCCAGCGAATCGTCCAGCGCGTCCTCCCAGGAGGTGTGGTGGATGGGCGCCACCGTGCCGGTGAGCGGGGAGGTGTGACCGTGGTCGCGGTAGCCGATT
Source organism: Acidimicrobiaceae bacterium (assembly GCA_009844405.1). Taxonomy (GTDB): domain Bacteria; phylum Actinomycetota; class Acidimicrobiia; order Acidimicrobiales; family Aldehydirespiratoraceae; genus Aldehydirespirator. The sequence goes on along the minus strand of VYBO01000031.1, from coordinate 24,018 downwards.
ATCGACTGCTTCTTGTGCTTCTTCCAGGCGTAGAACATCTGGTTGACCAGAGGCGTGTTGAAGTCCGGGTAGTCGGTCTGGTCCACCAGGTCCTGCGTGTAGGCGCCCTGGAAGTCGATGCACGCGTAGTCGTCGGCCAGAGCATCCTCCTCGGCCTGGGCCTCCTCTATCCAGCGGGCCTGCTCGTCCGCGTCCGGAAGGGAGACGCGGCCCAGGATCACGTCTCGGGCGTACCACGCCTGCGCGTCGAACATGTTGAACGTGTACCACTGGTCCTGCATGCCCAGGTAGAGGATCCGGTTCTCCGGCTGGAACACAACGCCGCGGTACAGCATCGAGGTGGCCAGGCGGTTGGCGGTCACGAGGCGCAGGTCGTCGTCCATGAACGGGAAGTGGTGCAGATAGCCGGTGCACGAGACGATGGCGTCCACGTCCGCGGTCGAGCCGTCGACGAAGTGCACGGTACGGCCGTCGACATGGGTGAGGATGGGCCTCTCGGTTATGCCCTCGGGCCAGTCGAAGCCCATGGGCCCGCTGCGCGACGTGCAGATCACCGCGCGGGCCCCGTACTTCCAGAGCTGCGAGGCGACGTCCTCGGCCGAGTAGCTCGATCCGATCACGAGCACGTCGCGGCCGCTGAACTGCACGGCGTCGCGGAAGTCGTGGGCGTGCATCAGTGTTCCGCCGAAGGTCTCGTAGCCGGGGTAGTGGGGCATGTTGGGTATGGAGAAGTGCCCGGTGGACACCACCACGTAGTCGAAGTCCTCGCTGACGTCGGTGTCGTCGGCCTGGTCGTGGGCGGTGACGGTGAACCCGCCGCCGCCGGCGGAGCGGCTGACGCGGCGCACGGCGTGGCTGAACCGGATCTGGTCGCGGAAGCCGCTGCGCGTGGCCCGCCCGACGATGTAGTCGTACAGCACCTCGCGGGGCGGGAACGAGGCGATCGGCTTGCCGAAGTGCTCCTCGAAGCCGTAGTCGGCGAACTCCAGGCACTCCTTGGGGCCGTTCGACCAGAGGTAGCGGTACATGCTGGCGTGGCAGGGCTCGCCGTGCTCGTCGAGGCCGGTGCGCCAGTCGTAGTTCCAGAGCCCGCCCCAGTCGCTCTGCTTCTCGAAGCAGACGACTTCGGGCGCCGACGGGCTGCCCGCCCCCGAATCTCTGGTGAAGGCATGCAGCTGTGCCAGCCCGCACGGCCCAGCGCCGATCACAGCCACTCGTGTCATGATGGGATCCCCCCTGTGGTTAGGTGTACATCTATCGACAGTGAAATCTAGTTCGTGATTGGATGGTTCGTCAAGCGCTCAGGCGAGGCCTCGGACTCGGGTCTTTTCGGGGTCGTAGAACGGGTGGCGCACCACCTCGGCCGGGATCCGCTTCCGGTGGCCGTCTAGCTTGCCGACCTCCACGGCCGTGCCGATCTCGGCATGCTCCACCGCCATGCGGCACAGGGCTACGTTCTTGCGCAGTATCGGGGAGATTGTGCCGCTGGTGACGACGCCGACCTGGTTGCGGCCGGCGTACACGCCGTCGCCGTGGGCCGCTGGCTCGCCCCCGTCGACCTCCAGGCCCACCAGCCGTCGCTGCGGGTTGTCGCGTCGCCGCAGCAGGGCGTCCCGGCCGATGAAGTCGTCCTCCTTGGTCTTGAGCGGCACGGTGAACCCGATGCCGGCCTCGTAGGGGTCGGTCTGATCGCAGAACTCGTACCCGGCGAAGATGAGGCCGGCCTCGATGCGCAGGACGTCGAGCGCGGCCAGGCCCATCGGCACCAGGCCGTGCTCCGCGCCGGCCTCGAAGACGGCGTCCCACACCGCGGGCGCGTCCGAGGGATGGCAGAACACCTCGTAGCCGAGCTCGCCGGTGTAGCCGGTGCGGGACACCACCAGCGGGATCCCGTCGTGGTCGCCGATCCGGGCGATGGTGAACCGGAACCATCCCAGCTCCGCGACCGTCGGCTGGTCGGGGCGGGTCCAGATCACCTGCTCCAGAATGCGGCGGCTGTCGGGCCCCTGGACTCCGAGGTTGTGCAGCTGCTCGGTGGAGCTGCGCACCCATGCCTGCAGCCCCAGGCGCTGGGCCTGCTCCCGCAGCCAGACGCCGCTGTAACCCAGCTGCCCGCCGATCCAGCGGAAGTTCGCACGCCCGATCCGGAACACGGTGCCGTCGTCGATCATGCCGCCGGTGTGGTGGCACATGGCCGTGTACGACACCTGACCGTCGGCCAGTCTGCGGACGTTGCGGGTGACGCAGGTCTGCATCAGCAGCTCGGCGTCGGGGCCGGTGACCTCGTACTTGCGCAGCGGGGAGAGGTCGATGGCCGCCGCGGCCTGCCGGCAGGCCCAGTACTCCTCGACGGGGCCGTGGGCCGTGTAGGAGTCGGCCAGCCAGTAGCCGCAGTACTCGCTGAAGCTGCGGGTCAGGGCGGAGGTGCGGGGATGGAACCCGGTCTCGGAGGTGAGCCGGGCCTCGGAGTCTGCGGTCATGCGGATCGCCGTCGCTTTCTTGAACCGGTTGACGGAGGGATAGACCCGCACCGCGATGTCGGTGGGGTTCCAGGCGTTGGCCGCATCGATGTCGTCGGGGCACGAGGTGGACACGCACACCAGGTCCTCCAGAGCCCGCAGCAGGACGTAGTCGCCCGGCCGGGACCACGGCTCGTCGAGGTGGATCTGGTTGTGGTCGTCGAGGTTGGTGTTGTAGAAGAAGTTGATGGCCTCCCAGCCCCGGCGGCGGGCCACTCCGTATCCGTCGAGTTCGTTGTTGATGTTGTCGGTGCAGTTGATGTGGCCCGGGTAGCCCATCTCCTCGTAGTAGCGGGGGTTGCAGGCGGTGTTGAACGTGTCATGGCGACCGACGGTGTCCTGGACCACTTCGACGAGGGGCTGCATCCTGGCGTTGAAGAACTTGGAGTAGAGGCCGGGCGCGGGGCAGCTCGCGCCCATGAGCGTGCGGGTGATGGTTGCGTCCAGGCAGAGATCGGCGCCCGCTTCCAGGTCGGCGGCCGCGAAGCACTGGAAGTCCGAGCACTGCCGTCCCTCCACGTCGACCACCTGGAACCAGTCGCCCTTGGCCACCTCGTAGGACCTGGCCGTACTGTGCCTGATGATGAAGTCCTGGCTGGGGTCGGCCAGCGGGGCCGGCAGCAAGGGCTTGTCGCCGTCGGAGACCGGGTCGCGGCGGTGCACGTATGCGATCAGGTCGGTTGGGGGAGCGCCGCCGTGAGCCGACATGGCCTCGCCCGGAGCGGCCACCACACAGGCGATGCCGGCGTCGGCCACCACCCGGGCACGGCTGCCCGGGGGCGTGTCGCCGTCGAGCAGCCTCAACGGGGTGGCCGCACGCACCGCCGTCAAGTCGAGGCCGGCCCGCTCGAGACCGGCCCGCACCCGCCGGGCGTCCCGGAGTTCGGCCGAGAGGATGTCCAGGGCGGCCGGTTCGGCCGTTGATCCGCGGTTCCCGCCGTTGTCGCCGGCGCCGGCAGGGCGGAGCAGTCCGGGGTCGGACCGCCCGCCGGCGTCGAAGGCGACCAGTTCGCACCGCTGGCGGCCCTCGGGGTCGACGATCTCCAGCTCATCCCCCGCATCGAGTGCCAGCACGGTCGCACCGCCTCCGGTCACCCGGTAGCGCTCCACGCCGGGACCGAGGATCAGCAGACCGGGCACCAGGACCCGGGGCTGCTCCGGCGCGATCGTGGACGGTGCCATTGTCGCCTCCCCGGGATGCGGAACTGGTCCCGTCAGTCTCGCCGCGCCGCCGCGCCGCCGCAAACGGACGCCTCGCGCCGTACGGGCGGATTCGTTCGCCTATCCGCTCGGCCTCTGAAAGAAACAGAAGTGAAGCGCCCAAGAAATAGCAATCAAGTATCTAGAAAATAGAAGACGGCAGGTAGAAAAATAGAAGTCAGTGCTAGGGTGGTGGGGTGCTGGAACGCAGGATCGTGTCCGACGACCCCAAGGGTCTGCTGCCATCGCGGCTCTCCGCCTACCCAGCAGTGGCCATGGTGGGGCCACGCCAGTGCGGAAAGACGACCCTGGCCCGCTCGCTCGGCGGCCGCTACTACGACATGGAGCAGGAGACCGACAAGTTGAGGCTCGACCTCGAATGGTCCGATGCCGTCGCCGGCGAGGAGATTGTAATAGTCGACGAAGCTCAGGAAGCTCCTGAGATCTTCCCCCGGTTGCGGGGGGCCATCGATGCCGACCGACGCCGCAACGGCCGCTTCTTGCTGCTGGGCTCGATCTCGCCCGCGCTGATGAGGAACGTGTCGGAGTCGTTGGCGGGCCGGCTCAGTGTCGTCGAGCTGGCGCCGCTGTCATGGTTGGAGCTGCCCGCGGACGCACAGGCTCGGCTGTGGCGCTGTGGAGGCTACCCCGACGGAGGCGTGCTTGACGGCCAAGGCTTCCCCCAGTGGCAGCACGACTATCTCGACCTGCTGGCCCAGCGCGACCTGCCCTCCTGGGGTCTGCCCGCAAGCGCGCCGACCACTCGGAGGCTCTTCGGGCTGCTGGCGGCTCGCCACGGCCAGCAGTGGAACGCCAGCGACGTGGGCAGAGGCCTCAGCCTCTCCTACCACACCGTCAACGCCTACCTCGACTATCTCGAGGGAGCGTTCTTGGTCCGGCGCCTGCCCGCCTATCACGCCAGTCTGGGCAAGCAGCTCACCAAGAAGCCCAAGGTGTATTGGCGAGACTCCGGTCTGCTGCACTGCCTGCTGGGCCTGTCCCGCCGCGACGACCAGGTCACCCTGTCGGCTGCAGGCGCGAGCTGGGAGGGACATGTGATCGATCAGCTGCTGACTGCGCTGCATCTTGCGGGCCGTCGCTTCGATGCCTGGCACTTGCGCACCGCAGATGGCCGTGAGATCGATCTCGTGTTGAGGGTGGACACCGAGCTGTGGGCGGTCGAGGTCAAGCTCACGACCAGTCCGGGGCGCGCCCAAATGGCCCGCTTGAACGAGAGCGCCGACCTGATCGGCGCCGACCGGCGGTTTCTGGTCACCCGCCAGCCCGAGGCGTTCAGCAGCGGAACTCACACGGCCTGCAACCTCGCCGGCATAATCGCAGCCACGCGAACCTCCGGCGCCTGAACCTCCGCCGAACAGGGGCGAGGGACTTGCGCGGTCAGTCTCACAGTTGGGAACGCAACCGGCGCTAGCGCCGGCGCCCCAAGGGTCCCGAGAGTCCCCGTCCTCCAGGCTCGTCGCCCGCCTTGCCGACATTGGCGAACATGTCCCACACAAGCAGGACACTGGCCACCAGACAGGTGGCGATCGCCATTACCAGCCCCCACGCCGGGTCTGCCTTGCTGTCGAACAGCTCCCGGATCGCGGTGGCCGCCGCGAAGGCAACACCGATCCATGCCGGCCGCCACCCCACCTGCACCAGACCGACGGTGATCAGGCACACAACTAGGACGAGCTGTCCCGGGCTGGTGCTGGTGCCGATCACCGACTCCGCACCGTTCTCGCCGGCGGTCGTCTGCCACGGCAGGAATGTCGCCAAGGCTGCGACGGTGCCGCACACCTGGGCGATCCGTCCGCGCGGCATATTCACAGCCGGAGACCCGTGGCCTCAGAAGCCAAGCAGGGGCCGGCGCCGCGTCGCTGGATGCGACGCGGCGCAGCCGCCTTGTATGGGGGGTGAGTCAGGCGTCAGAAGGCCTGTATGGCGATGATCGTGAAGACGATGCAGGCCAGGCAGAAGACGACGAAGGCCTTCTCGATGCCCTTGTCGTGGCCGTGCCCGCCCTTGAGCTCGAAGTGCTTGCGCCTGGCCATGTTCAGCCCTCCGCGTTGTACTTGTCGGCGAGATGGTCGGCCGCCTCGTTGAGGAGCTTGTCCTCACGGCCGGTGATCATGAGCATCGCGACGACCGAGACGACGATGGCGATGATCGCCAAGACCACCGAGGCGGTGTTGCCGCCCGGGCCCCAGGTGAAGTACCCGGTGGTGCCGTCGGCCGCTTCCAGAGCGGCCTCCCAGCTGTCATAAGGGAATGTGTTCATTCAGTCCTCCTGTCGGATGAACGAGTTTGGTTGTGTTGCTTGTCGTGTCGTCCCTCTTGCTGCTGGGCCCGCTTGCGCCTGCCCCAGTACCCGGCGGCGGCGACCACCGTGTACATGAGGGCGACGGCAAGGACGAGCTGCAGCCACGAGGCGGACACCCTGCTAGCGGCTGTTGGCGTAGTCGGCCTGCAGAGGGCCTGCGGAGACCACTTCGGTGCCGTCGGCCTCGATGATGGTCTCGTCGGCGCGGCCGTGCTCTGGGAAGAAGTCCATGCCGTACTCGGCCATGTCGAGGCCCTCGAGCTCGACCTCGGGCGGCACCCGCAGCAGGTTGAGCCTCTTGAGGATCCACGCGGCGACGTAGCCGGTGAAGAACGCCAGCGGTATCAGCGCGGCGGCCCCCACGAGCTGGCCCAGGAAGCTGGACGCCTCGCCGGCTGGACCGGTCGGGTATCCGGCCGCGAAGACCCCTACGCACATCACGCCGAAGAAGCCCATGACGCCGTGGACGGTCACTGCGCCGACGGCGTCGTCGATGCGGGCCTTGGTGTCGAACCAGTTGCCGACGTGGAAGGCTATCCCGGCCGAGAAGAAGGCCAGGATCAGGACCAGGTTCGGGCTGTAGATGTCGGCGCCGGCCGAGACGGTGACCACCCCGGCGAGGCCTCCCGAGATGGTCCAGAACGGATCGCCCCGCGAGAAGACGTAGCCGCCCGCGAAACCGCCCGCGAAGCCCATCGTGATGGTGTAGGTGATCGCCGACAGGGTCATCGGGTTCAGGTAGATGTTGGTCCAGCCCGGGGCGGTGTCGGCGGTGATGGCGACGCACGCCGCGTAGAAGGCGTAGAACCCGGTGAAGATGATCATCAGCCCCATCAGCGTCATGTGGACGTTGTGGGGCTTGAAAGTCCTCGCGTTGCCGTCGGCGTCGTAGCGCCCGAGCCGCGGCCCGAGATTGAACAGCACGCCCAGCGCGAAGAGGCCCGAGATGCCGTGGACCACGCCCGACGCCGCGAAGTCGTGATAGCCGAAGTGGGTGACCAGCCAGCCGCCGGAACTCCAGCCCCAGGCCGCGGCCACGACCCAGACCAGACCGCCCATCAGCGCGGTCAGCCAGAGATAGGCCGAGATCCGGATCCGCTCCAGCACGGCGCCCGACATGATCGATCCGGTCGTCCACGAGAACAGCACGAAGGCCGCCCAGAACACTCCGGTGATGTTGTCGCCGAGGTTCGGTCCCGCGGAGCCGTGCCACGGAAGGCCGTAGCCGTCGCCGCAGAAGTACAGCCCCTCGAGCCCCGCGGGCTTGGCCCCGTCGGCTGAGACCGTGAACTTCAAGCCTTCTTGCATGCAGAAGTACACGTACCAGCCGAAGTAGTAGAACGTCGGTGTCACCACAGCGATCGTCATGATGTTCTTCATCGCCGTCGACATGATGTTCTTGCGGCGGCTGACGCCGGCCTCGTAGGTCATGAAACCCACATGCAGCAGCCACATGATCGCGACGGTGAAGAAGTAGTAAGCCTCGGTGAACACAATAGACGTGTCCATTGACTCACCCCCAATTCTTCTTGTCTGCGCCGACCGTCCGGCCGGGCTGCGGAGACCCTAGCACAGGCCGGTCGGCCGGGCCGCACCGGAAAGCCTCAGACGGCGGACGGGCAGGCTGCTATCCGCTCCCGTCGGGCTCGTCCACCTCGACCCGCTCTACGTCACCGGAACCGGCATGCACCCAGACGGCCGCGTGGCGAAGGAAGTCCTCAGGGCCTCCGTCGGGCGCCTGCACCGTGAACACCACAACCCACATGGCCGTGGACGGGAATCCCTGCCGCAGCACTCTCGCCTGCGTCTTCTCGGGCACGAAGGCTCGCGGGTGGGAGTCGAGCTCCGCTCGCGCCGTGGCCACCGCGCTCTCCTCGCTGACATCGGCGCCTGTGCAGCCCCGGGTGGCGACCATTGCCACGAGCACCACCCCGACCGCGATGAGCAGCTTGGTGCGGCCCGGCAGTCCGAGGGCCCGCCCGGCCGGGCCGCGCCGCTCTCCGGCCGGCTCGTCGGAGGGTCTCGACGACCACTGCGGCATCGCTCAGGCCTCCCGTGGAGGGCGAACGATGAAGCGCAGGACGATGTAGCCGGCCACATGGGTGATGGCCACGAAGCTGAGCCACCACAGCGTGACGGTGGTGCGGTAGCCCCGCTCCCGGCACTCCCAGAACGTGAGCCCCACCGCCGCGGCCAGCAGGATCCAGAGCAGGAGGTTGCCGCGAACCGCTTCGTTGTCGCTGATCCAGCCGACGACGATCAGCAGGCCCACTGCTGTCCCTTGGTCTCGAGAGCCGGCGCGGGCAGGCGTCCCATATTCTCATCCTCCTGCCGCGGGCCGGGGCTCGCTGGCCGGGTACACCTTGATGGAGACGAAACGTATCGGCAACTTGACGAGCTCGACCGGTCCGTGGGCCACCTCGCCGTGGATCTGCATGGTGTCGCCCGCATCGAGGCGGTAGGCCTTCCCGCCGTAGCCGTAGTCGATCGACCCCTCCAGCACATGGATGAACTCCACCCCGGGATGCTGGTAGAGGGGGAACACGCCGCCCGGCTCGGTGATGGTGGTGATCATCGGCTCGATCACGCGGTTGGGGCCGCGCAGGGTGCCTAGATCCTGGTAGAGGCGCCCCGGCCCACCTCCCTGGTGGTGGATCTCGTGACCCTCGCCCGCCTTGACGATCACCAGGTCGTGCTCCTCGTCCAGGCCTCGGAACAGGGCGGTGACCGGGACGCGGGCGGTGGCCGCCAGCCGCACGAGGGTCGACAGGCTCGGTGCGCTCTGGCCGTGCTCGATCTTGGAGAGCATTCCCAGGGAGATCTCGGCGCCGGCCGCGAACTCCGACATCGTCATGTTCAGCGACCGGCGGAACTCCCGGACCCGGCTCCCCACCACGCGGCACAGCTCCTCGGTGGGGACCGAGGGGCCCAGCTCGCCGGTGAGCTCACCGAGGGCGTCCGACGCCGAATCCATCTCCTGATCCTGCCAGATTCCTGGGCTGCTGTGACATCAACAGCCGCGAGGATGTCACGACCGGCGCGCCACATTGGCTTACGGCCGCGGTCCGGACGTATCGTCGAAGCGATGATCTCGGGAATGAACCACGCCGTCCTCTATGTCCGCGACGCCCGCCGCCACCAGAAGTTCTACGCCGATGTGCTCGGCTTCAACACGGTGATCGACGGGCCCGGCGCCTACGTGTTCATGCGGGCTCCGGAATCGGCCAATCACCACGACATCGTCTTCTTCTCGATCGGCGAGGACGCGGCCCCCTCCCAGGCCGGCCGCAGCACGGTCGGCCTGTACCACATCGCGTGGGAGGTCGGCACCCTCGATGAGCTGGCCGAGATGCGCGAGCGGCTGATCGAGGCCGGAGCCCTGGTAGGCCAGAGCGACCACGGCCCCAACAAGAGCCTGTACGCCAAGGACCCAGACGGCCTGGAATTCGAGGTGATGTGGCTGGTGCCCCCGCAGTACTGGGGCGGCGAGGAGCATGAGGCCATCATCCGCCCGCTCGACCTCGACGCAGACCGGGAGCGGTTCGCCGCCCTCGGATGACTCCTCGCCCGGGGAATCTCAAGGAGCGCCCACCATGAGCATCGCCGAGAGCCTCGGCAACCCCTACTGCTACTTCCTCGACGACGACGCCTTCGTCGAGACCGCCCGCCCCGGCTTCAGGCGCCGGGTGATAACCGGCGAGCACCTGCAACTATGCTTCTGGCGTATCGCCGGAGGGGCTCAGGGCTCGGTGCTGCACAACCACGCCGAGAACGAGCAACTCGGGGTCATCATGCGGGGCAAGCTCGATTTCCGCATCGGACCCGAGGGGGCCAATGACGAGCGCATCGTGCTCGGCGAGGGCGACTCGTACCTGGCGCCCCGCTCGGTCTGGCACGGCGACTCGGTGTTCATCGGTGACGACGTCCACGGCGAGTGCTGGATCCTCGACGTGTTCGCCCCGCCCCGCGCCGACCTCGCCGACACGGGCTGATCGCCGCTTGTCTCCCGCCCCTGTTCGCTTCGCTCACGGGCCGCTCGGGCCAGTTGCCCGCCCCTGTTCGCTTCGCTCACGGGCCGCTCGGGCCCAGGGGCCTCGCAAGCTCGGCCTCTGACATGGCCGATTGGCGGCTGGCGGTCGACATCGGCGGGACCTTCACCGACGTGGTGCTGCTCGACGCCCAGTCGGGCCGGGTGGTGGTGGACAAGACCCTCACCACCCCGGCCGCGCCCCTGGAGGGCGTGCGGGCCGGCGTCACCCAGCTCCTGTCGAGGGCGCAGGTCACGCCGGCGGAGATCACCGCGCCCATCGTCCACGCCACCACCCTCATCACCAACGCGCTGATCGAGGGTCGCACCGGCCGGGCCGGACTGGTGACGACGGCAGGTTTCGGCGACACGCTGCTGATCCGCGACGAGCACCGCTACGACATGTACGACCTTCAGATCGAGTTCCCCGATCCCCCCATCGGTCGGGACCTCACCTTCGAGATCGACGAGCGCACGTCGGCCACCGGCGCCGTGCTGGCCGAGCCGCCGGCCGCCGACCTGGACCGGCTGGGCTCGCAGTTGGCTGATGCGGCGGCGGAGTCGGTGGCCGTGTGTCTGCTCAATTCCTACGTCAACCCGGCCAATGAGCAGGCCGTGGCTGAGTACCTCCGCGACGAACTCGGAGTGCCGGTGTGTGTCTCGGCCGAGATCTCGCCCCAGATCCGCGAATACCCCCGCATGATCACCGCGGCCTGCAACGCGGCCACCATGCCGGTCATCGGCCACTACCTCGACGAGCTGCAGAGATGGCTCTCGGCGGAGGGCTTCGGCGGGGCGGTGCTGATGATGCTGTCCAACGGCGGTGTGGTGTCGGCGGACGACGCGGCCCGGGGTCCGATCCGCCTGGTCGAGTCGGGGCCGGCGGCCGGCGCTCTGGCCGGCACGTGGTACGCGAACCGCCTCGGTTCCGAGCGGATGCTGTGCTTCGACATGGGCGGCACCACGGCCAAGGCCTGCCTGATCGAGAAGGGTGAGCCCGCCCTCACCAGCACCTTCGAGGTGGCCAGGATCTACCGGTTCAAGAAGGGGTCGGGCTTTCCGGTGTCGGTGCCGTCGGTCGACCTGGTCGAGATCGGTGCGGGCGGGGGATCGCTGGCCCGCCTCGACCGCTTCGGCCTGCTCAAGGTGGGACCGGAGTCCGCCGGGGCCGATCCCGGTCCCGCCTCCTACGGCCGGGGCGGTACCGCGGCCGCGGTGACCGACGCCGACGTGGTGCTCGGACTGCTCGATCCCGATGCCTTCCTGGGCGGCGACATGCGCCTCGACGCGGCCGCGGCCTCGGCCGCCGCCGCTCGTCAGGCCGAGGGTCTGGGGCTGTCACCGGTGGACACGGCCGCGGGGATCCACGAGGTCGTCAACCAGAACATGGCGGCCGCCGCCCGCATGCACGGCGTGGAACAGGGGGTGGATCTTCGAGGGGTGACCATTCTGGCCTTCGGCGGTGCCGGACCGGTGCACGCTTGCGGTGTGGCCGATCTGTTGGAGAGCGACCGGGTGGTCTTCCCGGTCAACGCCAGCGTGCTCTCCGCGTTCGGGACGCTGGTGTCGCCGGTGCGCATCGATCTGGCCCGTTCCATGCCGCGCCTGCTCGAGAGCGTGGACACCGCCGAGCGGGACGGGCTCCTCGACGAACTGCGAGGCGAGGGCCGCAGGGTGCTCTCCGCCGCCGGGGTGCCCGCCGGCGACGTGCGCTTCCGCTACGGGCTCGACGCCCGGTACTCGGGCCAGGGCAACGAGATCACGGTCTGGGTGGGCACCGGCGAGACCTGGCCTGCGAGCGAGGCCGGCGTGCGGTCCGCCTTCGAGTCGGAGTACCGGCGGATCTACGGCATGACCATTCCCGACGTGGCCGTCGAGGCGGTGACCTGGCGGCTGTCGGCCTACGCCGAGAAGGTCCAGGTGCGCCCCGACTCCGGAGCCACCGGCGAGGCCGGCGCGGCTGAGCCGGTGTCACGGCGTCCGGTGGTGTTCGCGCGGGGCGCCGCCGCGGTTGATGTGCCCGTGTACCGGCGGCAGGATCTGGGCGTGGGAGCGACGTTCCGCGGCCCGGCCATCGTGGAGGAGCGCGAGACCACCACCGTGATTCGGCCGGGCTGGGAGGCCGAAGTGGCGCCGGACGGCAGTTTGGTGGCCACTAGGAGCCGGCGGTGACCGCGGCTCGCGCCTTCGATCCGGTGGAGCTGGAGATCCTGTGGCAGTCGCTGATCTCCACGGTGAACGAGCAGGCCCGGGCCCTCCAGCGGGCCGCGTTCAGCCCCATCGTGCGCGAGGCCGGAGACCTGGCCAACGCGGTGTTCGACCGGCGGGGTCGCATGGTGGCCCAGGCGGTGACGGGCACACCGGGCCACATCAACAGCCTGGCCCTGGGCGCAGCCGCCATGCTGGAGGAGTACCCGGTCGAGTCGCTGGCGCCCGGCGACGTGCTCATCACCAACGATCCCTACAAGACCGCGGGCCAGCTCCTCGACGTGACCGTGCTCGTGCCGGCCTGGCGGGTGCCGGCTGGCGGGGGCGAGGCCCGGCTGATCGCCCTGTTCGGCTCCACAATCCACCACACCGACGTGGGCGGCTACGGCATCGGTGCCGGGGGCCGGGACTGTTTCGAGGAAGGGCTCTGGATCCCGATCTGCAGGCTCATGACAGGCGACGGCGCCGGAGGCTCGGAGCGCAACTCCGACGTCTGGAAGTTCATCCTGTCGAATGTCCGCCAGCCGGATCACATGGCCGGCGACCTCCATGCCCAGACGGCCTCGGGCGAGGTGGGAGCGCAGCGGCTGGCCACGCTGTGCGACGCCCACGGCCTCGACGACATGGAGGACCTCGCCGACGAGATCATCGAGCGCTCCGAGGCAGCCACCAGGGCCACCATCCGTGAACTGGACGCAGGCAGCCACCGCGCGTCGGCGGTGCTGGATCTGGCCGACGGGAGCCTCATCGACATCGTGTGCACCATGCATGTCGACCCCGAGGCCGGGGAGATCACCGTGGACTACGAGGGCTCCAGCGAGGCCAGTCCCTGGGGGATCAACGTGGTCGCCAACTACACCCACGCCTACACCACCTTCACGGTCCGGTCGGTCCTCAACCCCGACATACCCAACAATCACGGCAGCCTGGCGCCCATCAAGATGAGGGCCCCGGAGGGATCGGTCGTGCACGCGGTACCGCCGCAGCCGGGCACGGCCCGTCATGTGGTCGGGATGTTCCTGCCCAATGCGCTGCTCAAGGCCCTGGCCCACCTCAAGCCCTCCGGTGCCATGGCCGAGGGCGCCGGGGCGGTATGGACCATGCAGGTCAACGGCCACCACGACGACGGCTCGCCGTTCATCACCGCCATGTTCACCTACGCGGGCGGGGTGGGCGCCCGGGCCACCAAGCCCGGTCTCGACGCTTGCTCGTACCCCACCGGAGTGTCGGCGGTGCCCATCGAGGTGGTGGAGGCGTCGGCCCCGGTCCGGTTCCTGCGCAAAGCACTGCGCCCGGGCTCGGGCGGCAACGGAGCCCAGCCCGGCGGGCTGGGCCAGGTGATCGAGTTCGAGGTGGACACGGCCCGGCCCTGGCAGCTCAACGCGGTGACCAGCCGCCTGACCGAGCCGCCCCAGGGCATCTTCGGGGGAGAGCCGGGCGCGTCGGGGTCGTTCCAGGTGAACGGCGAGCCGGTGACCACCCAGACCCGCATAACGCTCCAGCCCGGCGACACCGTGCGCCTGGAACTGCCCGGCGGCGGCGGGTACGGCCCGCCGGTGGACACTCAGGATCGGGACGGGCCGGTCGCGTCGTGAGCACCTGGGCTGAGCCCGTGTCCTTCGCCTCAGCGTGGGACCGGGCTGTGTCGGGCCGCGCCGACGAGACGTTCCTGGTGTTCGAGGCGCCGTCGGGAGACGTGTCCCGCTGGAGCTACGGGGACTTCGACGATGCGGTGGACCGGGTCGCCGGGACCTTGACCGCTCTGGGCGCTGAGCCGGGCGCGGCCGTCCATCTCGCCCTGACCAACTCGCCGACGTTCGTGGCCGTATGGCTGGCCGCGTCCCGCCTGGGTGCCTGGATCGTGCCGTCGGACCCCATGGGCCGAACGCCGGAGTTGGCCGGACACATCGAGCGCACCCGTCCCACCGTCGGGCTGTGCGCCGGGGCCAGGGCGGGCACGTACCGGGCCGCGGTGGCGGCCGCCGTCCGGGATGATCTGAGTGTCATCGAGATCGACGAGGCCGACACCACGCTGGCGCCGTTCGATGTGACACCGTTGGCCGCCACCGACCGCTTCGAGCCCGGTTTGCGCGACCGGGCCGCGGTGATGTTCACGTCGGGCACCACCGGCCTGCCCAAGGGCGTGGAAGTGACGCAGGCCAACTACGCGTTCGCCGGCAAGGTCATGGCCACCGCCGCCGGGCTCGCTCCCGACGACCGGCAGCTGGTGGTGCTGCCCCTGTTCCACGCCAACGCGCAGTACTACTCGTTCGCATCGGCGATCTGGACCGGGGCGAGCGTGGCCCTGATGCCGGCCTTCTCTGCGTCAGGGTTCCTTCCGGCCGCGGCCCGCCACTCGGTGACCTGTGCCAGCCTGTTCGCGGCGCCCATCCGCATGGTCCTGGCCCGCGGCGGCCCCGTCGACGGTCTGCGCCTGCGTCACTGCTGGTATGCGCAGAACCTCGCCGCCGATCAGTACGCGACGGTGGCGAAATGGTTCGGCTGCCGGCCCCGCCAGCTCTACGGCATGACCGAGACCGTCCCCGCGGTCCTTACCGACGAGGCGGCCGACCCCCACCACGCCTCGATGGGTCGGGTATCTGTGGGCTGCGCCGTGGATGTGCAGGATGCGGCCGGGTGCTCGGTGGAGCCGGGGGCCGTCGGCGAGGTGGTCGTGGGGGGCGAGCCGGGCCTCACCCTGTTCGCGGGGTACCTCGACGCGCCGGACATCACCGCGGCCAGCTTCCGGGACGGCTGGTTCCTGACCGGCGACCGGGCGGTGCGAGACGACGCCGGACGCCATTACTTCGACGGCCGCCGCTCGGACGTGCTCAAGGTGTCGGGCGAGAACGTCTCGACAGTCGAGGTCGAGTCCACCCTGGCCGAGCATCCCGCCGTCCTGGAGGCCGCGGTGGTGGGACGCCCCGACGAGATCCGCGACGAGGTGCCCGTGGCGTTCGTGGTCGCGGCCGATCCGTCGGCCGCGCCGTCCGTCTCAGAACTCGACGCCTGGTGCACCGAGCGCCTGGCCAAGGCCAAGCGTCCGGTCACCATCATCCTCATCGACGAACTACCCCGAACCAGCGTCGGCAAGATCCGCAAGTTCCTGCTCGCCGAACGGGCCGCGGCCGAGCCCCCCTAGCCCGGCGCCAGGCGCTCGGCTTCGGCGATGTAGTGGGCGCCGTCAATCACCGATCCCAGGAGGGCCTCGACCCCACAACGGGGACCCTCAACCACCCCGCTCCCCACGTTCGCGCGCAGGCTCAACCAGTCGCTTCCGTTGTCGCAAGCCTCTGGTACGTTGTGCGGGCATCCCTCACGAGACGAAGGAACGAGCGACATGTCCACCGATACTGCCGCCGAGCCAACTGACTACATCCTGAACCGGCACCTGTTCATAGTTGACAACTACTACTTGTTAAAATCCATGGACACTGCGAGCGTGGACCTGATTTGCACTGATCCGCCCTTTGCCAAGAACGAGACATTTATTGGAGGTCTGACTCCACCCTTGACAGATGATGAGAAGCAGCGAGAGATCGACAAGTTAAAGGAATGGGGTATTCGAAATGCTGCTGATGCAGACCAGAATAATCTAACTTGGCCGACGGGTGCTGCTACGGCCAAGTTCAGAGACATCTGGTCCTGGGAGAAAGATGTCCTCGAGCAGTGGATGAATGAAATCAAGGACAGCAGACCCAAGGTGCTGGATGTAATTGAGACAACGCGCTATACACATGGTGAGGGAACCGCGGCGTATTTGGCGTATATGGCAGTTCGATTGATTGAATGCCATCGTGTTTTGAAACCAAACGGAAGTCTCTATCTTCACTGCGACCATACGGCGAATAGTTATCTCAGACTCTTGCTAGATGCGACTTTTGGAACGGACAACTTCCGTAACGACATCATCTGGTCGTATCGTACAGGCGGCGTGAGTAAGCGGTACTGGCCCAGAAAGCACGACACTCTACTTTTCTATGTCAAGTCAGACAAATACAAACACAAAGCAGTCCAAGAGCGTATCTACTACGACAAGCCTTTCTTTACCACTAAGACTGACGATGATGGTCGTCACTATGCCGATGTGTATATTAGAGATGTTTGGGACGACATTAAGCCCCTAATCAATGTATCCGGTGAACGCACCGGCTATCCCACTCAGAAGCCGGTCGCTCTAGCAGAACGTATTATTGGAGCGTCAAGCAACCCTGGAGACTTGGTGTTCGACCCGTTCGCTGGATGTGCTTATGTTCCGGTCGCCGCTGAGAACTTAGAGCGCGAATGGGTTGCCTGTGACATCTCACCTAGGGCGATGACGGTGTTGCGTCGCCAATTCAAAAAGTTCGGGTACGCAGTAGATGGGGTAGCACCGGAAGGCGTGCTAGCTCACGGAGGCACATCCCTGGCCCGAGCCGATGTGACGATTCTCGGTCCTCATGAGTTGCCGGAGCGTACAACTTTTGAGGAGGATATTGAGACAGTCAAGCCGCTATCGCCGCGTACATACAAGGTCCCTGCTAGTATCTTCACTCGTGAGGAGATGCTGATATTTCTGCTCGGCTTGTCAGGGTGGCGTGCATGGTGCTGCGGGTTTGCCAACTGGAAGATTGGCTCCTCTGGTCGTCCGGTGATTGAACATACGACTAGGAACTTTGAGCTTGATCACATTGATCCTCAGTCCAAGCGCGGGAGGCATGAGATAGACAACCGTGCGCCGCTGTGCCCATCTCACAATAACCTGAAGAGCAGCAGGCGAGTTCATCTTGATGAGTTGCGCGAGGAAATCGCAGCGGCGGGAGAGTTGGCTGTCGCCTCGGTAGATGACCTCGTGGAATTGGCGTGGGCACGTGACCAAGCGCTGGAACACTGGGCGTTAGAAAGAGCGCAACGGTTCGGGTCGACATTGCCCGGCGTTGGCTGATGTACGAGGGCGTGGTAGGGGAGTAGCTAGCCTCGCAGAGCGGCGATATCGGCGTAGCGAATCAGGAAGATTGTTGGAGCCGCAGTCGCCACCACCGCCGCCAGACAGCTAGCCGCTTGGCGCGACGGCGCGTGATCTGTTCTCCCGCTCGGCGTAATACCTCTTCTGCTATCTCACCCATTACTTGAAATTCCTGTGCGTCCTCAATGTCACCCAAAAAATAGCGCTCCATTCTCGACTGGAATCGCGCATCTTGATGCTCAGCCCGGAACTTGCGTGTCCGCGAGCACCCCCAGCACACGGACCTGGCGCAGGTGCAGCCGCACCCCCGCAACATCGCAAGCCATCGAGGCCCTCCGTGATCATGTCAATCACCGATCCCAGGAGGGCCTCGACCCCACAGCGGGGACCCTCAACCACCCCGCTCCCCACGTTCGCGCGCGGGCTCAACTTGTCATAGGTTGGCATTGCCGGCGATGGCGACCACTTCGGACAGCAGGTCGCGGTTGGCGGCCGGGCCGGGCGAGATGATGTTCACGAAGAAGGCGTCCAGGCGGTGCGCGCCGATCAGGTGCTCCAACTGGCTGCGGCACTCCGCGGGGGTGCCCGCGATCTGGTAGGAGGCAACCAGCTCGTCGGTCACAAGTTGGCCCACGGCTTCGGGGCCACCCTCGGTGAAGGCGTGCTTCAGGCCGGCGATCTCGGCATCGTTGAGGCCGAGGTTCTTGAGGACCCGGGGCGGGCTGTCCATGATGGCGTAGCCGTAGAGGTGCTTGGCCTCCTCGATCATCTCGGGATTGTAGGCCAAGCGGTCGAGGTACACGCGGGTGAGCGGCGGGGCGCCGGTCGCCGCCCGAGCCTGCTCGGCCAGGCCGAAGGCGTCGCCGAGATCGGACTTGACCATCAGCACCAGGCCGTCGGCGTGGGCGCCGGCCGCAGCCAGCATCCGCTCGCCGCGGGCCGCGACCCAGATCGGGATCGAGTGGGCGCCGGTGGTGAGCTGGGCGCCCTCCAGCGAGAATCCGCGTCCCTGCCAGGTGACGGGCTCGCCCCGCCACAGCAGCCGTAGCGCCTCGATGGTGTCGGCCATCGCCGCCAGCGGGGACGATCTCTCCAGGCCCATCGGATGCAGCACCATGGTGCCGCCGGCCACCAGCGTCACGAAGGCCCGGCCCCCGCTCATCTCATCGACAGTGGCGATGGCGGCCGCAGTGGCGGCCGGGTGGCGGCTGTAGGGGTTGGTGACCGCCCCCAGGCGGATGGTGCTGGTGGCCCGGGCCGCCGCGCCGAGCACGGCGTACACGTCGAGCATCAGGCCCTCGTCGGCCACCATGCAGTAGGAGTAGCCGAGCTCCTCGGCCGTCACGATGGTGTCGATCAGCTCGGCCGAGTCCATCGTCGGGACGATCTGAAGGCCCAGGGCTACGGGCTCGGAGGTCACGGTCCGGGCTCGACCCAGGGGTCGCGGACCGGCCTGATGACGATCGGTCCGATGTCGATCCGACGGTCGGTGTGGACCAGGCTGGCCACCAGCTCGCCCACCCCGGCCGCGGTCATCATGCGGGCCCGCACAGAATCGGGGGCCTTGCCGTCCCACAGCTCGGTGTCGATCTGGGCGGGACACAAGGTGATCACCCGGATGCCACAGCCCCGTCCCTCCAGCCGCAGCACCTCGCCCAGCGCGTTGAGGCCGCCCTTGGACGCGGCGTAGGCCGCGTTGCCCTCGAAGGGCTGCACCGCGGCGATGCTGCTGATCAGCACGACCTGGCCACCGGAGTCGCTCAGCGCCTGCCAGCCGGCCCGGGTCAGGGACATGACCGCGCCCAGGTTGACGTCCAGCACCCGTTGCCAATGGTCCGGCGTGACCCCCGATGCCGGCGCCTTCTCGAACACCCCGGCGCTGTGCACGATCACGTCGAGGCGGCCATAGGCCGCGAGCGTCCCTTGGATGACACGTTCCGGTTGGCCGGGTTCGGTGAGGTCCGCCGCCAGCGGGACAGCAGGGGAGGCCAGGCTTTCGGCCGCAGCCCGCAGTCGGTCCTTTCGCCGGCCGACGAGCACGCAGCGCATGCCCCGCTCCGACATCGCGACGGCGCAGGCCAGACCAGTGCCGGACCCGCCGCCCGTCACGATCGCGATCGGAGTGGATTGGCTCACCTAGGTCTCACTCCGGGGACGAGTCGGGGATCCCGATACCGAGGAACCCCTCGATGCGGGCCAAGCGTTGACCGTTCTCGGACACTTCGGCCCGCAGCTCGCCCATCTCGGCCCGGACCCCGGCGATCTCGGTCCGCAACTCGCTGCGCACGCTGTCGGTGGTCTGCTGCTGCTTCCAGATGATGGCGAGCACGCCCAGAACGACTGCGACCAACTGCGCGATGGGAATGAGCTGGGGCCAGCGGGGCGACGCGGCGACCGGTTCAGACGCCACGGCCACCGGACCGGCAGCGGTCGGGGGGTCCTCGCCCTGAACGATGAACGTCTCTGACGCCGCCATGTCACCACCCTAATCAGCAGGACAACTCAATGCAAAACAACAAAGTTGAATATATTCCAGATCATTGGCCGAAGAAGGAGGCGGTGAGCACCTCGTAGTTGATGCGTCCCGCGCTGAACGTCCGGCCGCTGGCCAGATTGGTGAGGTGGATCTCGGCCGGGGAGTGGAGCTCGATGGGGATCTCGTAGAAGTCGCGGCCGGCGTCCTCGTAGATCTCGATGAACGGGCGCCCGTAGGCCTCGCAGGCGACGGACACCACCCGGTCGACGGTCTCGGCGCACTGGGCGTCGTCGGCTTCGACGGTGACGTTGGAGATGCCGCCGTACAGGAGGCTGTCGTTGATGCGGCCCATCGAGACCAGGTCGTCGTCCACCAGGGGCGGCACCACCCCCAGGCCGTAGGCGTAGCGCAGGCCGCGCAGGTCCATGCCCTCCTCGGCCAGGCGGTGAATCGACTGCTCCACGATGCGGGCCGCCACCTGCACCGCGGTCACCAGGCTGCGGTTGGGCGCGAACAGCACGTACAGGTCGCTGGGGGCGACCCGGCATGCGGAGGCGATCATGTCGGCCATGGCCTCCGGGATCGGCTCGGAGGTCTGGATGGCCACCACCGACTCGTGGTGGTCGTCGCGGTAGTCGATCCACTCGAAGTAGTGGTCGAGGCTGTCGCGGTTCAGGGCCCGCCCCGGCCCGGCCAGGATGGCGGCGTGCTCGGTGCCGGGGGCCTGGAGGCGCCAGCCGGCGATCTGCGACGCCACGCAGGCCTCGATGGGGTGGTCGATCATCACCCGCACCGCGGCGAGCATGCGCCCGGCCAGTTCGAAGGGCTCGTAGCTGACGATGCCCAGTCCGCCCAGGCTGGCCACGGTGTAGAGCTGCGCGGCCCGCCAGCCGCCCTTGGCCTCCAGGCCCATGTCGATGACGGTCGTGCCGTTCCCGAGCCGGTCCACCGACACGCCCAGCGCGTCGGCCTCGTCGAGGACGACCCGCACCGTCTTCATTGCCTCACGGTTGACGCTGACCATGTCAGGCGGGGGTGGACTCGCGGGCACCCAGCGCGGCGTCGACGGGGATGATGGCGCCGTTCAGGTAGCTGGCCTCCGGTGAGGCCGCGAACAGGATGGCAGCAGTGATCTCGGCGGGCCGTCCGAAGCGGCCCTCGGGGATGTGGCGCTGGATGGCGGCCTGAAGGTCGGGGTCCGGCATCCCGGCCAGCAGAGCCTCAGTGGCGATGAGACCGGGCGCCACCGCGTTGACCCTCACTCCCTTGGGGCCGAGTTCCAGGGCCATGGCCCGGGTCAGCCCCTCGACAGCGCCCTTGGAGGCGATGTAGGCGCAGCGGTTGACCACCCCCAGGCGAGCCAGGATGGAGCTGACGTGGACGATGGCGCCCCGGCCCCGCTCCACCATGCCGGCCGCCGCCAGCTGGCTCAGCTGGAACAGCCCTCTCACGTTGGCCTGCCAGACCGTGTCGAAGGCCTCCAGGGACAGGTCGAACATCGAGGAGCGGTCGATGACCGCCGCGTTGTTGACCAGGATCGACACCGGCCCCAGCGAGGCCTCCACCTCCTGAGCGAGCCGGGCCACGTCGGCCTCGCGGCCGATGTCGGTGTGGAACACTTCGGCCGTGCCGCCTGCGTCGGCGATGGCCTGGCGGGTGGCGACCGCGCCGTCGGCGTCGCTGCGGTAGTTGACCGCGACCCGGGCGCCCTCGGCCGCGAACGCCTGGGCGGTGGCCGCGCCGATGCCCCTGGATGAGCCGGTGATCAGCACGGTGTCGCCGTCGAAGCGATCAGGTCTCACGGCTAGCCCCCCGCAATGGTCGCCGCCTCGGCCTCGTCGTCGGCGATCACGGCCAGAACGGTGCCCACGTCCACGGTCTCGTCCTCGTCGACCAGGATCCGGGCCACCACACCGGCGCAGGGCGCCTCCAGGTCGTTCTCGACCTTCTCAGTCTCGACCTCGGCGATCACCTCGCCCTCGACCACATGGTCGCCCTCATCGACGTACCAGGCCACCACGGTGCCGTCCTCCATGGTCAGCCCCCACTTGGGCAGTATTACATCAGTTGCCATGTTCGCTTCCCCTCAAGCCCCTGCTTGCGCATCGCCGGGGCGTCGCGTTTCGCCGGCCGTCTACTCTGGCATAAGCTCGCAAGCCTAGCTGTAGCGGGCGTACGGGCTCGTCGCTCACCTAGAGTGAGTGCCGTGCGCGAGCCCGGTGGCGCAACTGCTGTCGATCTGCATGATCGGTTTCGCTGTTGTGGCCGCCGAGTGGGACGCGATCCTCGACGTCGACTACTGGCCCATCCTCGGCGTCGCCCGCAGATTGCTCAACGCCGTCGACAATGACGACGTCGCTGCCGCCGTGTTGAACGAGCTGTACGGCAGCGCGTCCGACAAGGTCGCCCATCGGGCCACGCAGGGACGGGTGGGCGAGCTGTTCGGGAGACCGATCGCCGACCGCAAGTTCCTGGCCACCTACGACGCCCGCCCGCAGTCGGCCTCGGCGACCCTGGTAGGCGATGCGCCCGCCGTCACCGCGAGCCACAGGTCGAAGAGATCCCGTCCCTTCCTGCGCTGGAACAGCGCTCGGATCTTCGTCGCGGCCAACTCTTCCAGCGCATAGGTCGCCACACCGGCCGAACCCGAGAACCAGGGGCTGTCAACGGCGAACGTCTTGGTGACGATCGGGCGCGCCGACACGCGTTCGGACGGACCAGCTCCAGTGGGCCCCGGGGCCGCTCAGGCGGGCGCCGTCGGCGGTGCAGACGCCCCCCTCGTCGCAGGGCACGCCGCCCACGAGGCGAACGGTCACCGGTCCGGGCCCGTCGGGCGCGATGGCGAGGATGTGGCTGTTGGCCGGCTTGCCGAACTCGATTCGCGGCGCCGACGCGACCAACCTGCCGCCGACCACCTCGATCGAGGGCGTGTCGGCCGCGAAGGCGGCGACGGGCCGCGAGAAGGCGACGGCCACGCCGACGGCACCCGCCCGGTCCGGCAGCGTCAACCCGTCCGGGGCGCCGCCGGCGACGGGCCCCCGCAGTACGGGGTCCGTGTCGGTGAAGGCGGCGGTGAGCGGCGCCGGCGCGGCGTCGAACGCGCCGCGGTCCACCGGCAGGGCCCGCAGCTCGCGGATGCCGGCGACGAGTCCCGACCGGAGGATGGCGAAGCTCTCGGCGCCGGTGGACGGGTCGACGATGCTAACCGCGGCGTCCTCGGCGGCAGGCGCCTCATCGCCGGCATGGGCGCCGCGGAGACGGCCCCAGCTCACGAGCCAGGCCCCGTCGGAAAGCGCCTCGACGTGGCCGCCGACAGCGCCGAGGACCGATCGCAGCCCGCCCAGCGAGTGGTCGCGCACGAAGACCGCCTCGCCGTTGGCCGCGTCGATGGCGTACTCGACGGCGCGGCTGTACTCCTCGCCCGGGCGCGACAGCGGCTCGCCGGTGGCCGGGTCGATTACGCAGGCGGCGCCGCCTCCTCCTCCCTCGCAGCCTGGTCCGCCGCCTCCTCCGGATTCGGGCGTGTCTGAGCCTGGGGCTGGCGTAGAGGACGTGTTCGGTGATTTCGATGAGGTGGCTTCGGTGCATGAGCCGGGGGTGCGGGCCTTGTTCGAGCAGGGCGTGCTCGACGGCGTGGGCTGCGGCGCCGGCCTGCTGTGCCCGGCGGCGTCGGTCACTCGCTGGGAGTTCGCGGTGATGGTGGTGCGGGTGCTGGACGGCGGCGACCCCGGGCCCTTGACGCGTTCGCGGTTCGCGGACACGGACAGGGACTTGTGGTGGGCGCGCCACGTGGAGCGCCTCGCGGAGTTGGGCGCCACGGTCGGGTGCCGGATCGGGCCGCTGCGGTACTGCCCGGACGATCCCTTGACGCGGGCCCAGACCGCGTCGATGCTGGTGCGCGCCTTCGACCTCGACCGGGCCGTCGAGCCGGCCGGGTTCACTGACATCGCCGGCAGCGTCCACGCCGATGACATAGACGCCCTCTATGCGGCGGGGATCACCAACGGGTGTCGCAGCGAGCCGCTGCGGTTCTGCCCGCAGCAGTCCACCACCCGCGCCGAGGCCGCGACCCTGCTGCACCGTCGCATCATCTCCGCCGGCTCCCGGCCCTGACACACCACGAACAGCCCGAAGCACGCAACGGCGCGCTTTGCGTGACACCCTCAGGGTTCGAGATTGTCAGTTGCCGAACAGTCCGAAACCGGCCCGGCCGACTCTTGGCGCGCTGGTGCGCGCCCGACTGCGTGCGCTCCCAGCTGCTAGAGTGCTCTGAGGCAGCCAGTAGTGATGGAGGAGGTCCCGCCATGAGAGTGTCGCGAG